>NZ_JBIAIL010000019.1:0-131083 GCF_042871425.1 Micromonospora sp. NPDC005806
GCCGCGATCTGGCACAACAGGGCCAACGGAGCACCCCTCACCAGGTCACTGATCGCCTACGACCACTGACCACGCTTAGGACTTACTCGTCTAGGCCTCGCCGACGAGGTCCGCCGGCCGTGGCCCGTGCGCCACGGCCGGCGGACCGCTCGCGACCGCTCCGCCGGGCCCTGGCGTCCTGCCACGCGCGGGCGGGCCGGTCAGCCGTGGATCAGCTGCTCCAGGTGTGCCGCTTCGTCGGGTGACGGCTCGCGCATCCCACTGCCCAGCAGCTGCCAGCGGGTCGTCCCGCCGTCCGGGCCGACGAGCTCGCCGCGCCCCAACGCCCGGTCGATGCCCTCCCGCACCCCGGTTTCGAGGTGCGGCTCGGTGGCGAAGAGGATGCGCAGGCGCACCACGTCGCCCTCCCGCTCCGCCCGGGTGTGGTGCGCCGCGACCGGGCAGGGCGGTTCGTGCTCCCAGTGGCCGCACAGGGCCACGGTGCCGGCCGCCCCGGGCGCGCGTTCGTCCGCGTCCGGCGCCATGTCCAGGACGGCCTGGTGGGCGTACCCCTGTCGCACGGTGTCCATTGTGCCCCTGGCGCCGCCGCGCCGCGCCCCGTCAGGGCAGGTCGGGGTAGAGGGCGGCGGCCCCGCCGGACAGGCCGGCGAGAACCTGACGGGAGGTCTCGTCGGCGATGATTTCGTAGCGGTCCGCCTCGATGCCGTCCACGGCGATCCGGGCGATGTCGGCCGGGTCGGACTTCGGCGCGGTCACCCGGGCGGTCATGTCGGTGTCCATGTAGCCGACGTGCAGGCCGGCCACGCGGACGCCCCGGTCGGCGAGCTGCGTGCGCAGCGTGTTGGTCATCGACCACTCGGCGGCCTTGGCCGCGCTGTACGCCCCGACCTGCGGGAACGTGATCCACGACAGGGCGGAGAGGATGTTCAGGATCGTCCCGCCGCCGTTGGCCGCGATCGTCGGGGCGAAGGCGCGCACCACGGACAGCGTGCCGAGGTAGTGGGTCTCCATCTCCAGCCGGATCTGCGCCAGGTCGCCCTCGAGCAGATCCGCCCCGGTGCTCACCCCGGCGTTGTTGACCAGCAGGGTGACATCACCGGCCAGCTTCGCCGCCGCCGCGACCGAGGCCGGGTCGGTGATGTCCAGCAGCACCGGGGTGACGCCGGGCAGGTCGACGCTCTCGGGGTTGCGGGCGCCGGCGTAGACGGTGGCGCCCCGGGCCAGCAGTTCGGCGGCCAGGTGCCGGCCGAAGCCCCGGTTTGCCCCGGTGACCAGGGCGGCGCGTCCAGCGATCTTCATGTCTCACTCCTGAGGGTGTGGAAGGAAAGGGCAGGCGGTCAGGACGGCAGCAGGCCCGGGCCCGGCAGCACGTCCACCTCGCCGGGCGGCACGTCGTGTCCGGCCTCGCAGCGCAGCCGCACGTGCACCGCGGCGCAGCAGTCGTGGTGGGCCACCCGGACCGACGGGCCGGTCTCGTCGACGGCGTACGCGTCGCCCCACTGGCGCAGGGCGGCGAGCACCGGCAGCAGGTCCCGCCCCTTGGGGGTGAGCACGTACTCGTCCCGGGTGCGCTGGCCCGGCTGCCGGTAGGGCCGCCGTTCCAGCAGCCCGTCGGCGACGAGCTGCTTGAGCCGGGCGGCGGCCACCGGCTCGCTGACCCCGGCCCGGCGGGCGAAGTCGTCGAAGCGCCGGGTGCCGAACGATGCCTCGCGCAGCAGGAGCAGGGTGGTCCGGTTGCCCACCACGTCGAGCGCGCGGGCGATCGAGCAGTTGGCGGTGGACCAGGTGTCACGCTGCGCGAGAAAGTCGGCCATGCCAATGACGCTACCCGGCTGACTTAGGGAAACAAAAGTCAGCAATCTCACGCCAGGCGTGCCGGCGCGCGGGAATACCCCCGCCTCACACCTGACCGGCGCAGCAGCCGTACCGGTCGAGCTTGCGCGAACCCTGCTCGCGGTAGCCCGCCCCGGTGCCGGGCGGCCCGGCGGTTCCGGAACCGCCATGGATTGTTCACAGTCGATGTTGTCGGGCGTAGGGTGCCGACAACGGCCTCAGTGTTCCTCCGAAAGGAGCGACCCGTGACCCGTCGCCCCCACCATCCCGTCGCCGTCGTCCTGCTCCTCGTCGCGGTCACCGCCCTGGCCGCGCCCGCGCCGGCCGCCGCGGCCGGTCTGCCGTACCAGGACCCCACGCTCCCCGTCGCCACCCGCGTCGCCGACCTGCTGGCCCGGATGACCCTGGACGAGAAGATCGGCCAGATGACCCAGGCCGAGCGCGGTTCGGTCACCGCCGCCGACCTCACCCGCTACCGGCTCGGTTCGATCCTTTCCGGCGGCGGCTCCGCGCCCTCGCCGAACACCGCCACGTCCTGGGCCGACATGTACGACAACTTCCAGCAGGCCGCCCTCGCCACCCCGCTCGGCATCCCGATGATCTACGGGGCGGACGCCGTGCACGGGCACAACAACGTGTTCGGCGCGACGATCTTCCCGCACAACATCGGGCTCGGTGCGACCCGGGACCCGGCCCTGGTGCAGCAGATCGGCCAGGTCGTCGCCGAGGAGATCTCCGGCACCGGCGTCGACTGGAACTTCGCCCCCTGCCTCTGCGTCGCCCGCAACGACCGGTGGGGCCGCACCTACGAGTCGTTCGGCGAGACCCCGGACCTGGTGTCGAGCCTGTCCACCCTGGTCACGGGCCTGCAGGGCAGCACCCTCGGCGGGCCTACCTCGGTGCTCGCCACCGCCAAGCACTACGTCGGCGACGGCGGCACCACCGGTGGCGACGACCAGGGAAACACCCAGCTCAGCGAGGCCGACCTGCGGGCCATCCACCTGCCGCCGTTCCAGGCCGCGGTGCAGCGCGGCGTCGGTTCGGTGATGATCTCCTACAGCAGCTGGAACGGCGTGAAGCTGCACGGCCACCAGTACCTGATCACCACGGTCTTCAAGGGAGAGTTGGGCTTCTCCGGCTTCGTCGTGTCCGACTGGAACGGCATCGACCAGATCGACGGCACCGCCGGCTTCACCGCCGCCGAGGTCAGCACGGCGATCAACGCCGGCATCGACATGGTGATGGTCCCCACCGCCTGGAAGACCTTCATCAGCACCCTGCGCGCCGAGGTGCAGAACGGGCACGTGCCGATGAGCCGGATCGACGACGCCAACCGGCGCATCCTCACCAAGAAGTTCGAACTCGGGCTCTTCGAGCGGCCGTACACCGACCGGAGCTGGACCCCGACGGTCGGCAGCGCGGCGCACCGGGCGCTCGCCCGGCAGGCCGTGCGCCAGTCCCAGGTGCTGCTGAAGAACAACGCCGGCATCCTGCCGCTGGCCCGCGACAACAACAAGATCTTCGTGGCCGGCAAGAACGCCGACAACATCGGCAACCAGAGCGGCGGCTGGACCATCTCCTGGCAGGGCTCGTCGGGCAACATCACCCCCGGCACCACGATCCTGCAGGGCATCCGCGCCGCCGTCGGTCCGACCACGACGGTCACCTACAACCAACGCGGCACCGGCATCGACAGCACCTACCGGGCCGCGGTCGCCGTGGTGGGCGAGACGCCGTACGCCGAGGGGCAGGGCGACCGCACCGGCAGCATGAGCCTGGACCGGGAGGACCTGCGCACCATCTCGACGCTGCGTAAGGCCGGCGTGCCGGTGATCGTGGTGCTGGTCTCCGGCCGACCGCTGGACGTCGCGGCGGAGCTGCCGAACTGGACCGCGCTGCTTGCCTCCTGGCTGCCCGGCACCGAGGGCGCAGGGGTGGCCGACGTCCTCTTCGGCGGCTACGCGCCCACCGGCAAACTGCCGATGACCTGGATGAACTCGGTCAGCCAGCAACCCATCAACGCCGGCGACGGGCAGGTTCCGCTCTTCCCGCAGCGCTACGGACTGACGTACTGAAGGGACGCGTGCGGAGCCGGCGTGGACGGCCACTGTGGGTGATGTGTCCGCGTGTAAGGCATGTCGGGTCCGCCCGCAACTCGAAACGGGAGGCCGTCGCTCGGCCGGGTGAAGAACTTCACAAGAAGTGGGCGATCGTCCCAAACCGTCCCTAACGTCGTCTCCGTTCGCGATCGCGGACACCACGGGCCGGCAACGCCTAATCCCGCCGCCGGCCTGTCGGGACCTGGACCTCAGGCGGGAGCGGGGGACCCACTCGTTCCTCGGTGCTCGACACCTCGGGGTGAAGCCGCCGTCCGGCGGCCGGGCTCCTCGGCCCGAACCCGACAGCTCACCTCGTCGGCGTGGAGGAAAACCACATGGCAAGTGAACACGTCGCCCGTCACCGCCGGACCACTCAGCGTCGGATCGCCGTCGGGGCGCTCGTCGTCGGCGCGGCCACCGGTGCCGCCGCCATCCTCGGTCCGGCCGCCCCGGCCAGTGCGTCCAGCGTGAACTGGGACGCCATCGCCCAGTGCGAGTCCGGCGGCAACTGGCACATCAACACCGGCAACGGCTACTACGGCGGGCTCCAGTTCTCGAGGAGCACCTGGAACGGCCACGGCGGGCAGAAGTACGCCGGCCGCGCCGACCTCGCCAGCCGCAGCGAGCAGATCGCCATCGCCGAGAAGGTGCTCGACGGTCAGGGCATCGGTGCCTGGCCGGTCTGCGGCAAGAAGGCCGGTTCGACCAAGCACTACTCGGCCAAGCCGGGCTCGGGTTCGAAGAAGTCGCACAAGAAGGCCACGAAGGACCGGTCGCGGAGCGACCGGCCGACCACCCGCAAACACCGGCGTACCGCGCCGAGCGCGGGCGGCGGCAGCACCTACGTGGTCAAGCGCGGTGACACGCTGTCCGAGATCGCCGGCGTGCACAAGGTCGCCGGCGGCTGGCACGCGCTGTACGAGCGCAACAAGCGCGTGGTCGGTGCCAACCCTGGTCTGATCTTCCCGGGCCAGCAGCTGCGCCTGCGCTGACGCACCACCGGACCGACCTCCCCGGCGGTCCGCGGAACGCACCACCGGACCGACCTCCCCGGCGGTCCGCGGAACGCCCGACCGGGAGACCGGTCGGGCGTTCCGCGCGTCTCATCCCGCGCCACCACGCCGCTCAGTCCACGGTCGCCCGACCGGCAGGCTGGAGCCGGGGGAGCAGGAGCGCGGCGAGCCCGGCGCCGAGCAGGCAGAGGCCGGCGTTCACCCCGACGGCGGTGGTGACCCCGCGCAACACCGCCCCGGCGCCCTCGGTGCCTAGGCCGTGCACGACCGCGGCCAGCACCGCGGACATGACCGGCGTGCCGACAGTGATCCCCACCTGCTGGCTCAGTGTGGCGATGCCGGTCGCCAGGCCCTGCTCGCCGTCGGGCAGGCCGGACGTCGCGGTCACCATGAAGCCGACGATCACCACCAGGTTGGCCACCCCGCCGAGGAACGTGGTGACGAGCAGCACGGCCATCCATCCCCGGTCGGGCCCGAGCAGGCACAGCGGCGCGGTTGCGGCGGCCTGCGCCAGGAAGCCGGCCACGATGGTCCGCCGGCCGCCCCATGCGGTCACCAGTCGAGGCCCCAGCATGCCGCCGAGCACCGTGCCGACGCCGAGGACGGCGAAGGAGCCGCCGGCGACCAGCGGCGGGAAACCGAGCACCGACTGCAGGTAGAGGGTGAGCAGGAACACCAGGGACGTCTCGGTGGCGAAGGCGAGCAGGCCGAGCAGGTTGCCCCACCGTACGGTCGGCCGACGCAGCACCGCCGCCGGCACCAGCGGCGCGTCGACCCGCCGTTCCACCGCCCCGAACGCGACCAGCAGCACCGCCCCCACGGCCAGCGCCGCCAGGGCCCGCCGGTCGGTCCAGCCGTGTTCACCGGCGGCCGTCAACCCGTACACGATCGCCAGCAGCCCGGCGGTGACGGTGACCGAACCGGGCAGGTCGAGCCGGGGCCGCCGGGGTGGCCGGCTCTCCGCCAGGACCAGCGGCGCCAGGGCCAGCACCGCGACCGCCACCACCACGTTGACGAAGAACGCCCACCGCCAGCTCAACAGGTCGGTCAGCAGGCCACCGACGATCGCCCCGGTGGTGAAGCCCGCGGCCATCAGCGCGCCGTTGAGGCCGAGCGCCCGGTCTCGTGCCGGTCCTTCCGGGAACGCGGTGGTCAGCAGCGACAACGCCGCCGGGACGACCGCAGCGGTGGCCAGGCCCTGGGCGACCCGTGCCGCGATCAGCATTCCCGGGGCGATGGCCAGCCCGCCCACCAGCGACGAGACGCCGAGCAGCGCGATGCCGGCGAGGAACAGCCGGCGCCGGCCGAACAGGTCGGCGATCCGGCCGAACAGCAGCGTGAACCCGGCCGCGCAGAGGGCGAAGGAGGTGGTGATCCACTGCAGCGTGTCCAGCCCGAACCCGACATCCCGGCCGATCACCGGCAGCGCGACGGTCAGGATCGAGAAGTCCACGGCCAGCGTGAAGCTCGCGGTGAGCAGCACGGCCAACGCGAGCCCGGGCCGCCGGGTCGGCACCGGGTACGGCGCGACGGCGGGGGAGTCCAGACGGGTCATCGGAGATCCTCTCTCAGGTAGCCGGGTCGCCCAGGAGCGACCCGCGACCACCGTCGGCCCGGCCGGCGCCGCCAGCCAGGACCCTGCACCGCCTGGTCTGCGGCTGCCTGGCACCCATAGGGACAGGCAACGGCGCACCGGGCCGGGCATGATGGGCCGATGCACGCACCGCACCGCCCGGGAGCCGGGGAGCTCGGAGAATTCCTGCGCAGCCGGCGCGCCCGGCTCGCCCCCGAGGACGTCGGCGTCGTCTCGTACGGCGCACGACGGGTCCCCGGACTGCGGCGGGAGGAGTTGGCCCAGCTGGCGGGGGTGAGTATCACCTATTACACCCGGCTGGAGCAGGGGCAGAGCGGCAACGCGTCGGACGCGGTGATCGAGGCGCTGGCCCGGGCACTGCGGCTCACCGACGACGAGCGTGCCCACCTGCACGACCTGGCCCGCCCCCGCCCGGGCCGGCGTCGCCGGCCGGCCCGCCCCGACACCGCCAGCCAGGGAGTACGGCAGCTGATCGCGGCGATGACCGAGGTGCCGGCGCTGGTGCTCGGCCGGCGTACCGAGGTGCTGGCCTGGAACTCCCTCGCGCACCGGCTCCTCGCCGGCCACCTCGATCCCGACGCCCCGGACCGGCCGGTGGACCGGCCCAACCTGACCCGGATGCTCTTCCTCGACCCGCACACCCGTGACCTGCACGTCCGTTGGGAGGAGGAGGCGGCCCGGGCGGTCGCCGCGCTGCGGCTGGTGGCCGGCCGGCACGCCGACGACCGGGAGCTCGCCGAGCTGATCGGCGAGCTGTCGATGAAGAGCCCGGCCTTCGCCGCCCTCTGGTCCCGGCACCCGGTGCAGACCTGCGTCTCCGGCACCAAGCGGCTCCGGCATCCGGTGGTGGGGGAGTTCGACCTCGACTTCGAGATGTTGCACCTGCCCGGGGACGCCGGCCACCGGCTGATGACCTACCCGGCGGCGGTCGGCTCGCCGGCCGAGGCCGCGCTCCGCCTGCTCCAAGCGGACCTCGGCGCGGAGACGCTCGCCGTGCGCCAGCGGGCGTGACCCGACGGCGGGCGGGGTGGTTTGCCCCGGTCGCCGCGGGGCAACCGGGGGCATGCCGGTCGCCGTCGACGATCCGCCGCTGCCGACGAACCTCCAACTGGAGGTCACCTCCGCCTGCAACCTGCGTTGTCTGATGTGCCTGGTCCGGTATCGGCCGCCGGTCAACAAGCTGGCCGGCGCGATGCGGCCGGAGCTGTTCCATCGGCTGGTGGAGGACCTGCCCGCCCTGCGGCGGCTCACCCTCCAGGGGCTCGGCGAGCCGCTGCTGTCGCCGTACCTGATGGAGATGATCGCGGCGGCGGTCGAGCGGGACATCTACGTCGGGTTCAACACCAACGCCACGCTGCTGACCCGGCGGCGGGCGGAGGAGCTGGTGGCCAGCGGGGTGGACTGGATGCACGTCTCGCTCGACGGTGCCCATGCCGAGGCGTACCAGCGGGTGCGCGACGGGGCGGACTTCGACACGGTGGTGGCGAACCTGGCCGGCCTGGTCGCGGCGAAGCGGGCAGGGGGCAGCGACACCCCGTGGCTCCGGGTCGTCTTCGTCGCGATGCGGGACACCGTCGCCGAGCTGCCCGAGCTGGTCCGGCTGCTCGGCCGGATCGGCGTCGACGAGCTGTACGTGCAGAACCTGTCGCACAGCTTCTCAGACGCCGACCTCGCTGTACCGGCGGACGTTCTGAGCGGTGTGGACCGCGTCGCCGTCGGACCGGTTGCTATCGTCACGGTGCTCCGGAAAGACGTGAAGAAAGCGCGGCTATGACCAACGACCCGTTCTCCGCGGCCGCGAGCCTCGACGAGTTGCTCACCCAGACCCAGCAGGCGCTGTCGTCCATGCGCTCGCGGGCCGGTGGGCACGCCGACGGCGAGCCGGGCGAGCTGCTACGCGCCGAGGGCACCGCCGCCGACGGCCAGGTCCGCGCGGTGGCCGTCCAGGGTGGCCGGCTGGAGTCCGTCACCGTCGACCCGGCGCTGGCCGGGACCGGCTGGGAGACCGTCTGCGGGCACGTGGTGGCGGCGGCCAACGCCGCCCTCGCCGAGCTCGACGCGCAGGTCAGCGCCTCGGCGCGGGCCGACGTCGACGCCCTCGCCGCGCGGCTCGGCGGCCTGCCGGAGCAGTCGGTGCGGCAGATGGAGATGTTCAGCCAGGCGATGGAGGGCGTGGTCGCCCGCCTCAACCGGAGCGGGGACGCCGCCGCCCCGGCGGAGCGGCCCGCCTGACCTCAGGCTCCCGCCAGCCCACGACAGGGCACCGCCCTCTACGACTGACACGACGAAGCGGCCGGTCGTCGGGAGGACGACGACCGGCCGCTCCGGTGGTGCTCAGGACAGGGTGACCGCCGTGTCGTCGACGACGAAGGAGGTCTGCAGGGAGCTGTCCTCCACGCCGCTGAACGAGATGCTCACGGTGGTGCCGGCCAGCGACGAGATGTCGAAGGACTTCTGCAGGTAGCCGGTGGCCTTGTTGAGGTTCGAGTAGGTGGCCAGGGTGGTGCTGCCCGCCTTGACGGTCAGCTTGTCGTAGGCGGTGGTCGTCGTCGACTCCGCGGTGTCGATGTGCAGCCAGAAGGTCAGCGTCGCCCGGCAGCCGGACGGGATCGCCACCGACTGGGACAGGGTGTCGGTGTGGGTGGTGCCGTAGCCGTCCAGCCACGCCTTCCACGAGCCGCCGTGCGCGGCCTGGCCGGCGTCGGTGGTGATGACGCCGGAGGTGGCGCTCCAGCTCACGTTGCCGGACTCGAAGCCGGGGTTGGCCAGCTTCTGCCCGGAGCAGGAGCCGGTCGGCGGCGGGGTGGTGGTGCCGGAGCAGGTCGGGTCACCGGTCTGGGCCGGCACGCTGACCGCGTCCCAGGCGGCCTTGACGGTGTTGAACTCGGTGCAGCCGGTGCTGCCGTAGAGGTTGTTCGCCGCCTGCAGCGTCCAGGTGCGGTACTTCAGGTACGACGACGACGTGGTCTTCAGCAGCATCGCGTTGTACATGATCTTGATGGCCTTCTGGATGCCGAGGCCGGTCACGGTGCTGCCGTTGCAGGTCGTGCTGGTCGGCTGGCCGTTGGTCGGGTTGCTGCCCATGGCCAGCAGGTAGAACCAGTGGTTGCCGGGGCCGGCCGCGGCGTGCACCTCGGTGGTCGGGATGCTGCTGGAGTAGCAGTTCGGGTCGCCCAGCGCCGACGGGTTGTACATGTTGCGGATCGGGCCGCTGCCCACCAGGTTGATCTTCTCGCCGACCAGGAAGTCGGGAGCGTCGTAGGTGGACGGCTCGTTGGCGTACCACTCGGTGGCCGCGCCGAAGGTGTCGGCGACGAACTCCTGGGTGCCGCTGCCGGAGATGCCGCCCGGGGTGTGGTCGTCGATGCCGTGGCCGATCTCGTGGGCGACGACGTCGAGCGAGCCGATCCACCCACCGGCGGTGTTCTTGCCGATCTGGACCTGGGTGCCGTCGTAGTAGGCGTTCTGGTCGTTCAGGCCGACCCGCAGCGGCCAGTAGCCGCCGTTGCCGTCCGCCCCGTTGCGGCCCAGCCAGGCCGAGAGCATCTTGTGCTCGGTCTGCGCGCCGAACAGGGCGTCGACGCAGCCGGTCTCCTTGTTGGTGGCGGTGCCGTTGCCCCAGACGTCGTCCGAGCCGGTGAACGTGGTGTTGGTGGCCGCGTCCTGGCAGCTCAGGTTGGTGAGCGACGGGTCCTTCATGGAGTACGTGCTGCCCGACAACGTGGTGTTGAGGGTGAGCGGGCTCGGCCCGTTCCACGCGCCGGTGCCGGTGCCGCGCATCACGTGCTCCTGCGTCCGCAGGACCTCGCCGGTGAGGGCGTCGACGTCGACGGTGAGCCGGCTCGGGCCGTCGGCGTTGGTGCCGCGCACCGTGCTCTCCCAGGCCAGCGCCGGCTTGGCGCCGAGGGTGTAGACGACCAGGTTGGTGCCCTCGACGGCGGTGACCGTCTTGAGCTGGGCCCGGGCGGTCTTCTCGGCGGCGGCCGAGGTCTGCTTCGGCGTGGTGGCGAGGTTGCCGATGGCCTGCTGCTGGGCGACCGAGGCGTACTTCAGGTTGCCGCCGGCGTCAGTCGCCAGCACGAAGTCACCACCGGTGACCGGGAGGCCCTTGTAGGTGCGGTCGTAGGCGACGTACTGGGTGCCCTCGGAGGAGATGACCTGCTTCTGCACGAACGCCTCGTCGGCGCTGGCGTGCAGGTAGGCGGGGCGGCTGGCGACCAGGGCGCTGGCCGACCTGGCGGCGAGCGCGCGGGCCTGGGCGGCGTCGGGAACGGGACTGGGGGGCGCGGCCTGCACGGCCGCGGCGGTGCCGGCGGCGATCAGGCCGGCCGCGGCCGCGCCGGATAGCGCGGCGAGGCGGGGTGAGAGCTTCAAGGGGGTGTGCTCCTGTTCCTAGGCGCGCAGCACGGAGCCCGGTGGGGGCGTGCGGCGCGGTGCAGGGAGGCGGGTGACGGCCGGTCTCCGGGACTGCCGGCGTGGCCCCGGTTCGACAGATCGACCGTCCGGGTCGCCGGGGGTCGGCGACTCGTTGGTGCACAATCACACGGCCTTCGGCCGGGATCAATGGGTGACCCGGGCAACCGACTCCGCTCGGTCGTCGCGCCGTCACCGCGAATTAAGGAAGCTACGATCTTCTATAGGCGCTGATCAGGGCTAACCTGCTCCTCATTGGACGGCCGCCCGGTCGGTTCGCCGCTATTGCCGCGCTGTGCGGATGGCGCATCTTCGTCCTCGGTCAAAGATGCCGGCCCGGGCAAGCCGGACGGGTTGCCGACCGGCGCCGAACGGAGGGCCGAGGTCGTCGTTTGGTGGATGTCACCACAAGATGTTCCGTCCACTACCAATCAGTAGCAAAGATCGATGAATATCTCATCGTGGCCGACTCCCGGGGGCATACGACTGCGGAATTTTGGTCAACCGGTACGCCACCTCCTGATCCACTCCGTGTCGGTGCCCGGTGGCACAATCCCGCCTACCGCGCGGCGGGGAGGAGACCAACATGGGCTGGCTGGCAGCCGGTGTCGACTACGAGGTGAGCCTCGACGAGGGCAAGATCGTGGCGCGCAATCGCCAGGGCAGGGTGCTCAGGAGCCTGCCCAAGGCGGTCCGCGACACCGAGGCGGTCCTCGGGCTGCGCCAGCTCAACGAATGGCTGGTCCGCCACGAGACCTCCTGCCGCCAGCAGGTCGAGCAGTGGCTGGTCCGCTCGCTGCCGGTGCCCACCGCGCTGATCGGCGAGGTGTGGGCCGACCAGGCCTGGCGCGCCCCGCTGCGCGACCTCGTGGTCGTACCGGTCGACGAGGCCGGGCACTGGGACACCGAGCGGGCCGGCCTGCTGCGCGACGCGGACGTCGACAAGGGACTCGGCATCGTCGACCTGGACGGGGAGACCGGACGGCTCACCACCACGCAGGTCGTCCTGCCCCATCCGGTACGCCTGCCGGACCTGGCCGACCTCCGCGAGTTCGCCGCCGACCTCGGCGTCCGACAGGGGACGCTGCAACTCTTCCGCGAGGTCTGGACGCGACCCGACGACGAGGACACCCGCCGCCGCGAACTCACCCGGTACGCCGCCGCCCGGTACAAGGAACTGCGGCACGTGCAGGCGCGCGCGACGGCGGTCGGCTACCGGGTCCAGGGCGGCACCGCCACGCTCAAGGTCTGGGAGGACGGCGTACCGGTCGTCGCCTCCGTGTGGATCGGCGACGGCGACCCGGGCTGGGAGACCGAGACGGGACCGCTCTGCTTCACCGACCCGTCCGGCGAGGCGGTCGGGCCCGCCGATGTCGGGCCGGTGGCCTGGTCGGAAGGGATGCGGATGGCTGCGGCGCTGCACGCCGGCCGGGTCGTCGACGAGGACGGAGAGCCGAAGTGACCGAGGCACTGCTGGAGGCGGGTGCGATCCTGCCCGGGGACCGCTCCGACACGGGCACCGACGTGGTCACCGCCCGCCGGTACGCCCACCCCGCCCTCACCGGCCGCACGGTGGTCCGGCTGGCCGGGACGGCGCTCGGCGAGGCCGAGGACCTGTCGATGGAGTTCCTCGGCTTCACCCGGGCCGGCGACCCGACCCCCGTCGGCACCGCGCGCCGTCGGAGCGTCGGCTTCCCCGCCTGGGCACTGGTCAACGACCCGGCCAACGGCCGGCACGCGCTCGCCCTGGTCAAGGACATGAGCCGGCTGGCCCGGACGGCGATGTCCAAGCCCGGCAACGCCCGGGACGGTTACCAGCAGCTCGCCGAGCGGCTGGGCGCGGCGGCGCCGCACTTCCTGCCGACCTTCTGGGAGCAGGCCGGCCGCGCCTTCCTCGCCGCCGACAACACCCGGATGGCGGGCAGCTGCTTTACCGACGCCCGCCGCGCCGAGCAGGTGCACGGTCTCACCGTCGACGAGGAGCGGCTGCGCGAGGTGCACCTGGAGTTCGCCTTCGCCGGCGCGCTGACCGCGAAGATGCTCACCGAGTACGCCCGCGGCGTGTCCGCCCGCCGTCCCGCCGCCGAGGCGTACGACCTGGTCCGGACCCTCGCCGTGCGCCGGGTGGCCGGCGGCCTGCCCCCGTACGCCGGGATGGCCGACGACCTGCGGCGGCTGGCGAAGGCCGCCGGCCTGGACCCGGAGCGACAGGCCGACGAGGTGATCGTCCAGCTGCTGGCGCTCCCGGCGGTGGCCCGCGCGCAGGAGGGCTTCTGGAAGGCGTACCGGAAGCCGCTGGTGCGGGCCGCGCGCGAGGACGCTGCCGTGCGGGCCCGCCTGCTGGAGCTGCTGCCGGAGCCGCCGGGCTGGTCCACCGACCTGACCGAGCCGTGGCTGGACCTGCTGGACGCCGCCGGCGCCCTGGCCGACGTGCAGGCCGGCGGGCCCGGCGTTCCGTCGGCGGGCCGCTGGCTGGAGCGGCTGCTGGCCATGCGCGAGCGGGGACACCAGCGCCGCAGCGCCCGGCTGGTCGCGGCGGTCGAACGGCTCGCGCCGCGGCTGCGCGCCGAGGGGCGTCCGGTGGCGCTCGGCACCGGCACCGCCCACCGGTGCGACCTCGACGTGCTCGACGCGTGCCTGGCCGGCGGCGTGCCGGTCGCGGTCGAGCCGCACCAGGTCAACGTCACCAGGTGGGCGCACGACGACAAGCCCGGCCGGCGGGACCTCGCCGCCGTCGCGGCCGACCCGACCATCCGGCTGCTGCTCGGGGCGGCCGCCGTCGACGCGCTGACCGACCTGCACCGGCGCAACGGGGGCATCGGGCCGCTTCCCACCAGGGTGGTCGCCGAGGTGCTCGGCGTCGCCGGGCTGCGCGACGTGCTCGCCGAGGTGCTGGCCGAGCGGGTCAGCCGGGTCGCCACGACGGGCACCGTGCAGGGGCTGGCCGACCTGCGGGACCAGGTGGTGGGGATCTGTTCGCCCGCCGGGGCGGCGCTCGCGCCGCGGGCGCTGGGCGACCTCGCCCGGGTGGACGTGCCGGCCGTGCTGGCCCGCACGCTGCGGGCCGGCCTGCTGGTCGAGTTCGGCTGGCCGGCGTACGAGGCGGCCGAGTCGGGGAAGCTGGGCCGCCGCTTCGGCGCGGCCTGGCCGCAGCTCGTGGTGCACGACAACCAGGTCGCGCACGTGGTCGAGCCGGACGGGTCGACCACCGAGCACCTGTTCCGCTACCCGCCCGCGGACAGCTCGTACGCCCGCACCTCGTACGCCCAGACCGGGTGCCAGCTGGTCGGCGACCAGCTCCTCGTGCACTGGCACGGCGGTCGGGTGCGGGCCGGCTACTGGTCCGCCGACCCGGACACGGTCTTCGAACCCGGCCAGACCGCCGGGCAGGTGTTCTTCGGCCGCCGGGCCTTCCCGCTGCCACTGCCCGACGGTGGGGTCACCACCGGCTCGCGGCCCTGGTACGCCGGCGACACCAGCGGTCCCGCGGCGACCTACCTGGTGGCCGGCGACGGCCGGGCGTACTGGCGGTGCGAGCCGCCCGGCGCCGCGGGCGAGTGGCGCTGGCGCGAGTACGACCCGACGACCGGCGAGACCGGCCGGCACAGCCTGCCTGCCTTCTTCGCCGCGCCGCTGCCCGACGGGGCGGTGCTGGTCCCCGACGCCGGTGAACTGCGCCCGGCGCCGGCCGGGTACGCCGACTCCCCGCTGGGCTTCCGGGACGGCCTGGTCGGCTGGCGGCTGGTCACCCTGCCCGACGGCACCCAGCTGGGGGAGGCGATCGACGGGCGGACGGTCACCTGGCGGCCCGAGGGTGCCCCGGACTGGGCACCCCGGGCGGAGCGGCTGGTCGCCGCCCTCCGCATGCCCGGCGGCGATCTGCTCCCGGTCACCACGCAGCCGCGGGTCAACGACGAACCCCGGTGGACGGTGTGGACGGCCGACGGGCGGCAGCCGCTGGAGCGCGGCGGACCCTCCCGCTACCTGCCCCCGCTGGGCTGGTGGCACGCGCTGCGGACCCGCGACGAGCGCGGCTCCGCCCGGCTGCGGCGGCTCACCGCGGCCGACGCCGAACGGCTGCTGGCGATCGACGGGGCGCTGACCGGCACCACCGGCCTCACCGAGGCGGCAGCCGCCCGGGTCGCGAGCGTGCTGCCCGAGGTCACTGCCCGCGCGCTGCGTTCGGCGCTCGCCGATCTGGTGGTGCGGGCCGTGCGGCTGCGCCGGCGGCTCGGCGAGCTGGCCACGCTGCTGGCCGCCGACCCCGTCGCCGGGCCGGCGCCGGCCGACACCGTCCACGACGAGGCGCTGCGGGAAGCCTGGGCGGGGCTGCTCGACCAACGGGTGTATCGCTACCGCTACGGCGCGGCGGGGCAACGGACGGAGATCCTGCCGCAGGTGCGGGGGATCGCCGACGTCCTGCGCGGCGGGGCCGCCGACGGCGTGCCGGCGATCTGTCCGGAGTGGCTGGACGCGCTCGGTGGGCTCGGCGCGCTGGCGCTGCGGGCCGCCTCCCCGGTGACCGGGGCGGCCGAGCGGGACGCCCTGCGGGCCCTGCTGGCCGCACTCGCCGACCCGACCCTGGCCGACGGCCCGGTGCGTACGCTGCTCGTGCGCCAGCCGGACGTGCCGCCGCACGATCGGGTCGAGGTCCAGCGCGACGGCGACCAGGTCACCGTGCTGCTCGCCGAGCACGACCGGGTCTGGGACCAGGGGACGTACGTGGGCTACCGGCGGCGAGCCGTGCAACTGCGCCCCGACGGGCGGTTCACGCCTCCGACCGGCGTCGCCGTCGAGGCGGAGACCGTCGCAGCCGGCTGGCGCGGCGCCGAGCGGATCCGGGCGTTCTGCCGGCTGCTCGCCGACCAGGGGCCCGCGGCCTGGCGTGCCGAGTGCGTGGACCGGCTGGTGGCGCGCACCGGCCTGACCCGGGCGGAGGCGGCCCTGCTCCTCGCCGCCCTGCCCGGGTTCGCCGACTGGCAGGCCAACTTCCTCACCCTCGAGCAGCGCGGGGTGCTCGGCGTCACGATGGCCCAGGCGAAGCTGGGCCGCGCCGCGCTCGGTGCCCTGTCCCCGGCGGACCGGCTCGCGCTGCTCGACGCCGCCATGCCCGCCGACCCGGCGCAGCTGTGGCGAACCGGGCCGGACGTGGACGCCCTGGCCGACCGGTGGCTGGCCCTGCGCGGCGCCCGGGTGAGCGTGCCGGAGCACCTGCTCACCGAGGCCGCGCGGATCCTGCCCGCCCGGCGGGTGGCCGAGCTGCTGCAGACGATCGCCGAGCCCGGCCCCGGGAGCTGGCTGACCACCGACGGGGAGAGCACCACGCTGGACTGGGGACGCGTCCGCACCACCGCGGCCACCGGCACGCCGTTCGGTGAGGAGTGGCTGGCGTCGGGGACCACCGCGCTGCTCTGGCTGGCGTACCGGCTGCCGTGGGGCGACCCGCTGCGGGCCGCGCTGCCGCGGGCGGTGGCCCTGCTGCGTGAGCGGCTGCGCAACCCGAAGCTCCTGGTCGGCGCCGCCTGGTTCCCGGCCGACCAGCCGCCGACCGTCGGGCCGGTGCTGGTGGCCGGCCACGCCACCGGGGACCACGTCCTGCACCACCTCGCCCCGGCCCGGCTGACCGGCCCCGACGACCCGGCGCTCGGCTTCGTCGGCGAGCACGACGGGGTGGCCTTGGCACTGCGGCTGGTGCTGTCGCCCCGGCTCGACGCGGTGGTCGCCACCCCGGACGGGGCGGTCGGCGATCACCGGGACCCCCGGGTCGCCGTGCCCGAGCTGGTGGACGCGGTGGCCGGGCACACCGGACTGGCCCGCGACCACGCCGCCTACTACCTGCAACTGCTCGCCCTGCCCGACCCGACCGACGTCAACGTGCGCACCTGGAACGGGTGGAAGCCGGCCGCGCTGAAGCAGGCGCAGGCGGCCCTGGTCGAGGCCGGGCTGGTGGTGTCGGCCAAGCGGGAACGGGCCGGCCGGGGCGTCTTCCTCCCCGGCGGCTGGCAACCCGCCAAGCATCCCCGCGTGCCGCTGGAGACTTGGAAGCGCCCGCTCTACCCGTCCGGGGACGGCCGGCCGGTCGTCGACCGGTCCCTGCCCGACCTGTTCCACCACGCCTGGCGGCGGGTCACCGCCGGCGACCCGCCCCGCTACCTCGACCTGCAGGAGCAGCCGTGACCGCCCGTCAGATCGACCCGCCCGAGCACCGGTGCGCCGACGAGCTGGAGTTCCTCGCCGCCGCCGACCCGGGCCCCCGGCCGGCCGGCTGGCGGCTGACCCCGCGCGCGGTGGTGACCTTCATCGCCGGCTCCGCCGGCCGTCCGGTGACCGCGCCCGACGGTCGCAGCCGGGCCGTCGACGCCAAGTTCGTCGGGGAACGCGCGCTGGTGGAGCGGTGCGTGGTGACGCTGGCGGGCGAGCGGGGGCTGCTGCTGGTCGGCGAGCCGGGCACCGCCAAGTCGATGCTCTCCGAGCTGCTCGCCGCGGCGATCTGCGGCACCAGCGGCCTCGCCGTCCAGGGCACCGCCGGCACCACCGAGGAGCACCTGCGGTACGGCTGGAACTACGCCCTCCTGCTGGCCAAGGGCCCGTCCCGGGAGTCGCTGGTGCCCTCGCCGGTGCTGACCGCGATGACCACCGGGGCGATCGCCCGGGTGGAGGAGATCACCCGCTGCCTGCCCGAGGTGCAGGACGCCCTGGTGTCGATCCTCTCCGACCGCCGCCTCGTCCTGCCCGAGCTGGGCGGCGGCGAGGACGCCGTCGCGTACGCCGCCCCCGGCTTCTCGGTCATCGCCACGGCGAACCTGCGCGACCGGGGCGTCTCCGAGATGTCGGCCGCCCTGAAGCGGCGGTTCAACTTCGAGGTGGTCCCGCCGATCGTCGACTTCGACGCCGAGGTGGCGCTGGTGTCCCGCCAGGCACGGGCCGCGATCGAGCGGGTCGGCGCGTCGTACACGGTGGACGAGGCGGTGCTGGAGACGCTGGTGACCGCGTTCCGGGACCTGCGGACCGGCAGCACGGTCGAAGGGTGGGAGGTGGAACGTCCCTCGTCGGTGATGAGCACCGCCGAGGCGGTCGCGGTGGCCGCGTCGATCGGGCTGTCGGCGGCGTACCTGCCCGGACCGGACCCGCTGTCGCTGCTCCCCGGCCACCTCGTCGGGGTGGTCCGCAAGGACGACCCGGCCGACCAGGCGCGACTGCTGGCGTACTGGGACGGTGCGCTGCGCCGCCGCGCCGAGGCGGGCGGCCGGATCTGGCGGCAGCTCTGGGAGCACCGGGACGTGCTGCGTGATTGAGCGCTCCGCCGTCCGGGAGGACCCCCGCGCGGCCGTCGCGCGGGTCGCCGACGCCGGGCGGACCGTCCTCATAGGCGTACGCCACCACTCGCCGGCCCTCGCCGCCGCGGTCCCGGCGCTGCTGGAGGCGGCCGCCCCGGACGCCGTGCTGGTGGAGCTGCCCGAGGAGACGCAACCCTGGTTGGACTGGCTCGCCCATCCGGAGACCACCGCCCCGGTGGCGCTGGCCGCCGCGGCCGGCGACGGGCCACCCGCCTTCTGGCCGTTCGCCGACTTCTCCCCGGAGCTGGCCGCGCTGCGCTGGGCACGGCGGAGCGGCGTCCCCGCGTACTGCTGCGACCTGCCGCTGACCGACCCGGCCTGGCGGTGCCGACCGGACAGGCACCCGACCGGCGGCGTGCCCGGCTACGGCGACGCCGTCCGGGCCGGCCTCACCGGGCGGGACGGTGACGACCTGTGGGACCGGTGGGTGGAGGCGGTCGCCCCCGGCTCCCCGCCGGAGGCGCTGCGCCGGGCCGCCCTGGCGGTCGGCTGGGCGTTGCGGGCCGACGCCGAGGCGGGCGGCGGCGTGGCGGCGCTGGACCTGCACCGGGAGGCGTGGATGCGGCGGCGGCTCGCCGCCACCCCCGGGCGGGTGGCCGCCGTGGTCGGTGCCTTCCATGCCCCGGCGTTGGCCGGCGACGGACCCGGGCTGGACGACCCGGCCTGGGACGCCGCCGCCGGGACGCCCGGCCCGACGCCGGTCGTCTCGCTGGTGCCGTACTCCTTCGACCTGCTCGACGCGCGCTCCGGCTACCGGGCCGGCATCCGGGACCCGCGCTGGCAGCAGGCGGTGCACGACAGCGGCGGCGACCCCGCCGACCTGATGGAGCGGCTGCGCGCCGTCGCCGTGGAGATCACCCGGCAGCTGCGCGGGCAGGGCCACCCCACCGGTCCGGTGGAGGCCGCCGAGATCACCCGGCTCGCCACCGACCTGGCCCGGCTGCGCGGCCTGCCCGCGCCCGGCCGAGGTGAGCTCGTCGAGGCGCTGCAGACCGTCCTGGCCCAGGGGGAGCCGGTCGGCCGGGGCCGGGCCGTCGCCGCGGCGATGCACCACGTCCTCGTCGGCGACCGCCGGGGCCGGCCCTGCCCGGAGACCCCCGTCTGCGGCCTTCGCCCGGCCGTCCTCGACCTGCTCCGCGAGCTGCGCCTCCCCGGCCCCGACGCCCCGCCCCGGCAGCTCCGCCTCGACCCGCTCCGCTCGCCGCTGGACCGGCGCCGCGAGACGGCCCTGCGCCGGCTGCGCGCCTGCCGCATCCCGTACGCCGAGCCGGTCGACGCCGACCTGGCCGGCCCCGATCCGCTCACCACCCGGTGGAGCGTGCACTGGACGCCCGGCACGGACGCCGCGCTCGCCGCCGCCGCCCGGCACGGGGTGACCCTGGCCCAGGCGACGGCCGGACTGCTGGCGCGGCAGCGCGGTCGGGAGCTCCGCGCCGGCGGGCCGAGCGCCGCCGAGGCGATCGACGGGCTGGCCCGGGCGGCCGAGTGCGGCCTGCCGGAGGCGGTCGACGCCCGGCTCGGCGACCTGAGGACCACCGTCACCCGGACCGCCACCCTGGCCGAGCTCGGCGCCGCCGTCGCGCTGGTCGGCCGGCTGCACCGGGGGCACATCCCGGCCCTGCCCGACCCGCCGCCCGGTCTCGAGGAGTTGCTGGCCGCGCTGCACACCGCCGCCGTCGCCGCCGTCGACGGGCTGGCCGGGTCCGGCGATCCCGCCGACGCCCGAGCCCTGTTGGCCCTTGCCCGGCACGCCGACGAGACGGGCCACCTGCTGCGGCTGGACCACGCCCTGACCCGGCTGACCCGGGACGGGTCCCCGCTGATGCGGGGCGCCGCCCACGCGGTCCGGGTGGTGGTGGGCGTCGCGGCGCCGGGCGCCTTCGGTACCGCGCTCGCCTCCTGGACCGAGCTGTCCGGCGCCGAGTGCACGGACCGGCTGCGCGGTGCGCTCAGCCTGGCCGGAGCACTGCTCGCCGCCGGTGGGGACACGCTCACCCCGCTGCTGGACATCGTGGACGGTTGGGACGACGACCGGTTCACCCGGCGGCTACCCGCGCTGCGTGGTGGCTTCGAGGTGCTCAGCCCCGCCGACCGGGACCGGCTCCTGGACGCCGTGCGGCAGCGGATCGGCGACGTCGGGCCCACCCTCGCCGTGGAACCCGCCACGCTCGCCGGCTGGCTCGCGGTCGACCAGGCGGGCCGGGACGCCCTGGCCGCGCTCGGCCTCACCCCGCCCGCCCCGGTGACGTCCGCCCCGGCACCGGCCGGCACGGCTGACGGCCCGGGCCGGGCGGACGGGCGGCGGATCCCCGAAGCACAGCGGTGGCGGCTGCTGCTCGGTCGCCGCGCCGACGACCTGCCACCGGACGCCCGCCGGCTCGCCACCGCACTGGACGAGCTGTACGGCGCCGGGCGCGGCGAGGGCGCGCACACCGTCGGGTCGGGCGGCGGACGGGACCGGGCGTATCCGCAGGTCCGCGACTGGGCCGAGGAACTGACCACGCTCTTCGGCACCGCCGTACGCGACGAGGTGCTGGCCCGGGCCGCCGAGGCGGGCCGCCCCGACGCGTTGCTGGCCGTGCCACCGGATCAGGTCCGCCCCTCGGTGGAGCTGCTGCACACCGTCCTCGCCCTGGCTGGCGGGCTGCCCGAGGCGCGCCTGCACCGGCTGCGCCCGCTGGTCGCGCACCTGGTCGCCGAGCTGACCGCCGAGCTGGCCCGGCGGGTACGGCCGGCGCTGACCGGCATCGGCACGCCCCGGCGTACCCGACGGCCCGGCGGGCGGATCGACCTCGACGGCACCCTGCGCGCCAACCTGCCCAGCGCGCACCGCGACCCCGACGGCGCGGTACGCCTCACGCCCGAGCGGATCGTCTTCCGCACCCGCGGCCGGCGGACCGTGGACTGGCAGGTGATCCTGCTCGTCGACGTCTCCGGTTCGATGGAGCCGTCGACCATCTGGGCGGCCCTGACCGCCTCGGTGCTCGCCGGGGTGACCAGCCTGCGTACCCACTTCGTCACCTTCTCCACCGAGGTGGTCGACCTCACCGACCGGGTGACCGACCCGCTGAGCCTGCTGCTGGAGGTACGGGTCGGCGGCGGCACCCACATCGCCGGGGCGCTGCGCTACGCCCGCCAGCTCGTCACCACGCCCGCCCGCACCATGGTGGTGCTGGTCAGCGACTTCGAGGAGGGGCACAGCATCGGCGGCCTGCTGGCCGCCGTGCGGGCCCTCGCCGACGACGGCGTGAAACTGCTCGGCTGCGCCAGCCTCGACGACACGGGTCGACCCCGCTACAGCACCGCGGTCGCCGGGCAGCTGGTGGCGGCCGGGATGCCGGTCGCCGCGCTGAGCCCCACCGAACTCGCCCGCTGGATCGGAGATCAGGTCCGATGAGCCTGCCCGCGGTCGCCCCCGAGGTCGTCGCCGAGGCGGTCGCCGCCCTGCCCGGACGGCTGCGGTCCAAGCTGGACCAGACCGTCGAGAGGGTGTCGGGCTGGACGGTCACCGCCACCGCCGACGGCGCGGTGGTCACCGTGGACGATCAGGTCACGGTCACCCTGACCGCGCCCGTCGACGCCGCCGATCGGGTCGTCTGCACCTGCCTGCTGGCACCCCGCTGCCTGCACCGCACCGCCGTGCTCGCCGCCGCCCCGGTGCTGGACCCCGCCGGTGAGCCGCCGCCCGCCGTCGAGGAGGAGCTCCCGGCCCTCGCGGCGGCCGGGTCGCCCGGCGAACAGGTGACGCCGGACGGCGACCAGGAGCGGCCGGTCACCACGGCCGAGCTGCGGGCGGTGGAGCTGACGGAGGGCGCGGTCGCCGGGGTGCTGGCGCACGGCCTGCCGGGTGCCGGCGCGGTACTCCAGGCGGACCTGCTCCGCGCCGTCCACCAGGCCCGGGCCGCCGGCCTGCCCCGGCTGGCGGCGGCCGGCACCCGGATCGTGGAGCAGCTCCGCGCGGCCCGCCGCCCCGCCCCGGACTTCCGGCTCGCCGAACTCGCCGACGACCTGCGGGAGGCCCTGCTGGTCTGCCATCTCCTGCGGAGCGGCCAGGGGAACCCGGTCGCCGTCCGCGGGGTCGCCCGCCGGGGCTACCACGGGGTCGGCGAGCTGCGCCTGTACGGCCTCTGCGTCGAGCCGCTGCGCACCCGCACCGGGCACGTGGGCGCGGTGACCTACCTGGTCGACCAGCGGGGGACCGTGTGGAGCGTGGCGCAGGCCCGCCCCGGCGATCCGGGCGCGGCGCGCAACCCGGCCAACGCGCCCGTCGACCTGGGGGAGGTGCGGCTGAGCCTGCGGGAGCTGAGCCGGGCCGGGATCCTCGCCGCGGACGCGTCCGCCTCGGTTGACCGGCGGCTCGGGCACGGGCGGGCGGTGCGGGCGGTGCGGACCGACGGTCGGGGCTGGTGGGCGGAGCCCGTGGCCGGGCTGTGGCGGGAACCCCCGGCCGACCAGGCCGGCCGTTGGCTGTCCGCGCGGGAGCGGGCGGTCCACGAGCGGCCCGCCGGGCACGACCTGGCGTTCCTTGACGGGGTGATCGGCGGGGACCGGCGCGGCCTGTTGCTGCATAAGCCGTCCCGGTCCGGCCCGGTCCTGGTTCTCGCCCCCCAGGACGACCCGGTGCTGCCTTACGTGGCGAACCTCCGTGCCCTGGTCGACCACGCCGCCGGCCGGCCGGTGCGCCTGATCGGCCGTTTCTACGGCCCCCGGCGGGTGCACGGCCTTGCGATCGCCGCCGACTGGCTGCCGCACCGCTACGAGGGGCATGTCGACCTCGGCGTGGACCGTTTGCAACGGGCGGACCTGCCGGCCGCGGAGCCGGCCGGCGCGGCGCCGCCGGAACCGGCCCGGCCCCCGCTGCACCTGCTCACCCACCACCTGCGCCGGGTGGTGGCCGCCGGCCGGACGGCCCTGATCCCGGACCCGGACCGGGATCTCCGGGCGCTGCTGGACGCCCAGCTCCCGACGGCGGCCGGAGCGCTGGCCGCGCTGCGCCGGGCGGGGCAGGGCCGGGAGCGGGATGCGTTCGGCCGGCTGGCCCACGGTGACCCGGCGGCGCTCGCCTCGGCATGGCTCACCGCGGCCTGCTATGTGGAGGCCGCCGGTGCCCTGGCGACGGCCGAGGCGTGGCGGTAGGAATCCGCCAGCCACTTTCGTCTGTCTCGTAGAAAAGTAGTCACGGATCTGACGAAAGCTATGGACACGCTGAAGGTAAGTCAGTAGTGTCGGGCACCATCAATATGTTTCGTCGAGATGAACTGCCCGGCACGGTAGCTCTCGACTGTGGCCCTTCGGCGGCGCAACACGTCGGGCGGCCACGACCGGCCAGTAATGGCCGACCCCGGGTCAACGCCACCCACGGCGGCCCGGCGCGGCACGCGCCACGGGTCGACCGACGTCCGTACCCGACCAACCCCACCAGCTCCTAGTGCACGACGGTTCCCGCCGTCGGCACGCTGCACTCCGTCATCCATACAGGACGACCGTGGCCGCCGGCCACGGCCGGGGATCCCGCGCGGCCTGGGAGGGGCCGACGGGCTCGAAGCCGGCATCGCCAGCTCCGCCGCACCGATGACATCCACGCACGTTCCGCCCGCTGCTTCCCGGACCGTGAAAGAGGCACCCATGAATCCACACCCACCGGGGCGCCGGCGCTCGCTGAGCCGGCTCCGGAGATCGGTGGCCGCCCTCGTCGCGCTGGCGCTGCTGACCACCGGCCTCTCCTCGTCCCCGGCGAACGCACGGCCGACCGACCCGGAACGGTCGGCGCCGGCTGCCGCCACGACGCCACTGCAGGCCCAGGTGCTCACCTGGACGGCGGGCGACAACTTTCTGGCCTACCGGTCGGCACCCACCACCGCCGTCGCCGGCCCGGCCACCCTCGTCTTCGAGAACAGCCCCGCCACCGGCAACACCACGGGAATGCAGCACACCCTGACGTTCGAGACCGGCGACCCGCGGTACAACAGCGACGTCGACGTCAACATCCTCGCCGATCCGACGGACGCCAACGGGGGCCGCTGGACCGTGGATGTGGTGCTCTCCCCGGGCACCTACCGGTACTTCTGCTCCATCCCCGGCCACGGCGGCATGACCGGTCTGCTGGTGGTCAGCGGCGGTTCCTCGGACACCACCCCGCCGACCGTCAGCGCCGCGGTGACCGGCCAGAAGGACGCCAACGGGGCATATGTGGGCAGTGCCACGGTGACCCTGTCCGCGTCCGACAGCGGTTCGGGCGTGGACCGGGTCGAGTACGCCCTGGACGGCGGCCCGTACGGCACCTACTCGGCGCCGGTGACGGTGAACCAGCCGGGTCAGCACACGGTGAGTTACCGGGCGACGGACAAGGCGGGTAACACCTCGCCGGTCCAGCAGGTGTCGTTCACGGTGGTCGAGCCGCCGCCGGCGGACACCACCCCGCCGACCGTGACCGCCTCGGTGACCGGTCAGAAGGACGCCAACGGGGCGTACGTGGGCAGCGCGACGGTCACCCTCTCCGCCATGGACACGGAGTCCGGGGTGGACAAGGTCGAGTATTCGCTCGACGGGGGCGCCTACGCCGCCTACGGCGCGCCGGTCACCGTCAACCAGGCGGGCCAGCACATGGTGAGCTACCGGGCGACGGACAAGGCGGGGAACACCTCGTCGGCGCAGCAGGTGTCGTTCACGGTGGTCGAGCCGCCGCCGGCGGACACCACCCCGCCGACG
The DNA here is from genome assembly GCF_042871425.1 of Micromonospora sp. NPDC005806. Classification (NCBI taxonomy): domain Bacteria; kingdom Bacillati; phylum Actinomycetota; class Actinomycetes; order Micromonosporales; family Micromonosporaceae; genus Micromonospora; species Micromonospora sp. NPDC005806. The sequence goes on from NZ_JBIAIL010000019.1 coordinate 24,998, forward strand.
GTCACCGCCGCGGTCACCGGCGAGAAGGACGCCAACGGCGCGTACGTGGGCGGTGCCACGGTCACCCTGACCGCGAGCGACAGCGGCTCGGGCGTCGACCGGGTCGAGTACTCGCTCGACGGGCAGCCCTACGCCGCCTACACCGCCCCGGTGACCGTCAGCCAGCCGGGTCAGCACACGGTCAGCTATCGGGCCACCGACAAGGCCGGCAACACCTCGTCGCCGCAGGCCGCGTCGTTCACGGTGGTCGAGCCGCCCGCCCCGGACACCACCCCGCCGACCGTGACCGCCTCGGTCACCGGCCAGAAGGACGCCAACGGCGCCTACGTGGGCAGCGGCACGATCACGCTCTCCGCCATGGACACCGAGTCCGGGGTGGACAAGGTCGAGTATTCGCTCGACGGCGGCGCTTACGCCGCCTACGGCGCGCCGGTCACCGTCAACCAGGCGGGCCAGCACGCGGTGAGTTACCGGGCGACCGACAAGGCCGGCAACACGTCGTCGGCGCAGCAGGTGTCGTTCACCGTGGTCGAACCGCCGCCGGCGGACACCACCCCGCCGACGGTCACCGCCGCGGTGACCGGCCAGAAGGACGCCAACGGGGCATACGTGGGCAGCGCGACGGTGACCCTGACCGCGACGGACAGCGGCTCGGGTGTGGACCGGGTCGAGTACTCCCTCGACGGGCAGCCCTACGCCGCCTACACCGCGCCGGTGACCGTCAGCCAGGTCGGTCAGCACGCGGTCAGCTACCGGGCCACCGACAAGGCGGGGAACACCTCGTCGCCGCAGACCGCGTCGTTCACGGTCGTCGACCCGCCTGCCCCGGATACCACCCCGCCGACCGTCAACGCCGCCCTCACCGGGCAGCTCGACGACAGCGGGGCGTACGTGGGCAGCGCCACCGCCACCCTGACCGCCGCCGACAGCGGCTCCGGCGTGGACCGGATCGAGTACTCCCTCGACGGGCAGGCCTACACCCGCTACACCGCGCCGGTCACCGTCGACCGGCCGGGGCAGCACACGCTGAGCTACCGGGCGACCGACAAGGCCGGCAACACCTCCGGCACCGCCTCGGTCACCTTCACCGTGGTGGCCAGCGGGCCGCAGCCCGAGTGCGTGAAGGACACCCGGCCGACCGTCTGGGTCGGCACCGTTGACAGCGGCGTGCCGAACCGGGTGGTCCAGGGCGACTGCACCATCAACGACGTCATCGACTCCGACCGGGACTGGCGCAACCACGGCGAGTTCGTCTCCTACGTGGGCTACGTCGGCGAGCACCTGCACCACCTCGGCCTCATCACCCACCAGGAGCACGGCAAGCTGGTCAGCGCCGCCGGTCGGTCCGGCATCGGCAAGCCGGCGGGCAAGGACGGCTACCAGCCGATCCTCGACTCCACCGGCGCGTCGTTCGGCCGCTGGCAGCACGTCGGCGCGGGTGGCTTCACCCGCAACGCCGACGGGTCGATCACCAGCAAGCCGGTGCCCGGGCTCGGCATGCTCTGGTACCCGGTCTCCGCGTACGGCGACTTCTCCCTGAAGTTCCAGTGGCGCGACGACGCCCCGGGTGACGGCCGGGCCAACAGCGGCGTCTTCGTCCGCTTCCCGGACGTCCGGAACCACCCGGCCGAGTCCCGCCCCGAGTGGGTCGCCATCAAGTACGGCCACGAACTCCAGATCCTCGACCGGACCGACGGCGACCAGTACAAGAGCGGCTCGGTGTACGGATTCGACCGGGTCGGCCTGGCTGGCGCCGGCGTGACCCCGAAGGGCACCTGGAACGACTACGAGATCCGGGTGGTCGGCCAGCACTACTCCGTCTTCCGCAACGGAAAGCTGATCAACGAGTACGTCAACACCCCCGACGCCGTCTTCAGCCCGCCGAGGGCGGACGACCCGGGCGGCGCCGGGCGGCAGAGCGCCACCGGCTACCTCGGCCTGCAGAACCACGGGACCGGCGACGTCATCAGCTTCCGGAACGTACGGATCGCCCCGCTGACCGCCTGCTGTTCCGGCGGCGCCTCGGACACCTGCTGCTGAGTGGAAGGGAAGGACACCATGGCAAGGAACAGGATCGACCGCCGTACGCTGCTGAGGGGCCTGGCCGGCTCCACGGTCGCGGTCAGCGCGGCCAGCCTGGCCGGCGCGCTGCCGGCCGGGGCCGACCAGGGGGGCCAGGGCAAGCTCATCCCGCAGGGACACGTGGGCATCCAGCTCTACAGCGTCCGGGACAAGATCGCTCAGATCGGCTTCGCCGCCGTCTTCGAGGAGCTGTCCCGGATCGGCTACCGGGAGGTGGAGTTCGCCGGCTACACCCAGGGTTCGGTCGGCGCCATCACCCCGGAGCAGATCCGCCAACTGCTCGACGACAACGGGCTGAAGGCGGCCGGCAGCCACCGGGGGCTGCGCGACTTCCGCACCAACCTGGAGTGGGAGCTGGACGTCGCCGAGACCCTCGGCATGCCTGCCATCGGCACCGCGGAGGCGCCCACCGGCAACCGGACCATCGCCGGCTACCAGGCGGCCGCCGCCGAGTTCAACGCGTGGGGCGAGGCCGCGACGGCCCGGGGCCTGAAGCTCTACCAGCACAACCACACCATCGAGTTCGCCTTCGCGACGGACCGTCCCGACGTGCGGCTGTACGACCTCTTCCTGGAGCTGACCGACCCCCGGTACGTGTTCCTGGAGATGGACATCCTGTGGGCGTACGGCGGGGCGCGGAAGTACCCGGGCTTCCGCCCGGTCGACTACGTCAACGCCCACCCGCACCGCTACCCGCTGTTCCACGTCAAGGACGGTGTGCCGCTGCCGAACCCGCAGCAGGGCAACTCCTACGCCGACGTGGAGTTCGGCGCGGGTGTCATCCCGTTCGCCGAGTTCTTCGGCGAGCTGAACGGCCGGGGCCGCTTCGAGTTCCTCTGGGAGCAGGACTCGGCGCCGGGCGCCCAGCCCAACCCGCCCGGGTCGCTCGGTGCCGCCGAGCGCAGCTACCAGCGCATGGTCGAGCTGCGGGGTGCCCGGTGAGCGCCTGGCGGCTGGCCGAGGACGACCCGGCGCCGCAGACCGGACCGACGACCGGGTCCACCGGCCCGCTGGGCGGCCGGCCCGAGCGCCCGCGTACCGGCGCCCGGCGGATCCTGGTCGTCGCGGCGGTCGTGCTGCTCACCCTGGTCGGGGCCGGCGGGTTCGCCGCCGCCCGCACCGGGATGTTCGCCGAGCGTCCGGACGGCTGCGCCAAGCCGGACCGCACCATCCAGCTGTACGCGGTGGAGCTGCCGAAGGACGGCACCCAGATCCGGCTCGGCTACGGCCTCACCCCGGAGACCGCCTCCTACCCGGGCCCGCTGATGGAGATGATGGAGGGCGAGTGCCTGGCCATCACCCTGCACAACCAGGTGTCCGAGGCGACCCTGGCGGCGCTGCGGACCGACCCGGCCCACCCGCTGGGCGTCTCCCTGCACGTGCACGGGGTCAAGTACACCCAGGACTCCGACGGCACGGTGCAGAGCGGGTCGTACGTCCCGTCGGGCGGCTCCCGCACCTACACCTGGTACGCCCAGCCTAGGAACAACAAGACCGGGGCGCAGGGCACCGCCGGGTACTGGTGGTACCACGACCACGTGGTGGGTGGCCCGCACGGCACCCAGGGGCTCTCCTCCGGCCTCTTCGGCGGCCTGGTGGTCCGCCGCCCCGGCGACCCGAAGCCGGACCGGAGCTACACGGTGGTCTTCGGTGACCGGCAGAACATCAACCTGCGCCGCGGCGCCGCCACCGACACCTGCACCGAGGTGAACCCGCAGCCCGGCCCGAGCTGCCTGGTCGCCCGCAAGGGGGAGCGGGTGGAGTTCGTCGTGGTCGGCGTGGGCAACGACATGCACACCTTCCACCTGCACGGGCACTCCTGGGCGGACACCCGCACCGGGATGGTCAGCAACGGGCAGCCGTTCGCCGACTCCGTACCGATCATCGACAACAAGACGCTCGGACCGGGCGATTCGTTCGGCCTCAGCGTGGTCGCCGGCGACTCGGTCGGCCCAGGGCACTGGATGCTGCACTGCCACATGCAGTTCCACTCGGACGCCGGCATGTCGACGATGCTGCACGTCCTGGATGAGAACGGGAACATGCCGCCCGGCATGGACCACCAGCACACCACCGCCGGCGCCGCCGCGGCGCCCGCCGCCGACGGCGGCACGCACCAGCACAACTGACGGGTCCGTGGCCGCCGGCCTCAGCGTCGAGGACCGGCAGCCACCGGACCGCACCGCCATCCACACCGCCGCACCGGCCGCCCGCGTACGGGTGGCGCCGGTGGACGCGTACGCCCTCGTCCGGTGAGCGCCTCACTCTCACCGGCCGATCGACGAACCCGGAAACCTTCAACCCAGGAGGAGTCGAGATGGCCGACAGACGCCATTTCCGGTTCTCCCGCTGGGTCGGCCGCCTCGGCGCCGCCCCGACGGGACCGATCACACCCACACCGACCCCGTCGAGCGCCCCGCGTCGTCCCGGCGGCCGTCGCCGGGCGGCCGCCCTGGCGTCGAGCGCCGCCCTCGCGCTCGGCGTGCTGGCCCTGCCGGGCCAGACCCTCGCCCCGACGCCCGCCGCTGCCGCCGAGGCCGCCGCGGCGGTCAAGGTGCTGGTCTTCCACGGCCCGGTGGACAAGCAGGACGACCCGGTCGCCAAGGCCACCGCGACGATCCGCGCGCTGGGCGTGCAGCAGGGCTTCACCGTCGACGACTCCGCCGACCCGGGGGTGTTCACCTTCGGCAACCTGGCCCGCTACCGCGCCGTGGTGTTCCTCTCTGCCAACGGCGTCACCCTCAATGACGCGCAGGAGGCGGCCTTCCAGGCGTACGTCAAGGGCGGCGGCGGCTTCGTCGGCGTGCACGACGCGGCGCGCGCCCAGCCGGAGTCGTCCTGGTTCACCGGCCTGATCGGCACCCGCCCGGCCGCCGGCCTGCCCAACGCGGAGAAGGCGGTCTCGGCCACCGCCAGCGGGGAGAACCCGCCGAACGAGACCGCCGCGCGGGCCATCGACGGGTCGACCGGCACCAAGTGGCTCACCTTCTCGCCGACCGGCTGGCTGGCGGCGAAGCTGGCCAAGCCGGTCGCGGTCAGCCGGTACGCGCTCACCTCGGCCAACGACTTCCCCGGCCGGGACCCGAAGAACTGGACCCTGCAGGGCTCCCAGGACGGCACCACCTGGACCGACCTGGACACCCGCAGCAACGAGACCTTCCCGCAGCGGTTCCAGACCAAGCAGTACAGCTTCACCAACACCACGGCCTACCAGCACTACCGGCTCAACGTCACCGCCAACAGCGGAGAGCCGCTGATCCAGCTGGCCGAGCTGTGGCTGATCGGCCCGGACGCCGGCCCTGCGCCGGAGAGCACCGTGCAGCAGGCCACTCTCGACGTCACCGACCGGGAGCACCCGGCCAACAAGGGCCTCCCGCTGACCTGGACCCGGTCCGACCAGTGGATCAACTGGGACCCCAGCCCGATCGGCAAGGTCCACACGATCGCCCAGGTCGAGGAGCGCACCTACAACGCGGGCCTGAGCGGCAACGGGGCGTTCCACCCGATCTCGTGGTGCCAGGACTACGACGGCGGCCGGTCCTTCTACACCGGCATGGGGCGTACCGAGGCGAGCTGGACCAGCGACGAGCGGTTCCAGAACCACCTGGCCGGCGCGATCAAGTGGACGGCCGGCCTGGTGCGTGGGGACTGCCAGGCCACCATCGCCTCGAACTACCGCATCGAGCGGCTCACCACCACCAACCAGTCCGGCCAGCTCGACCAGATCGGTGAGCCGCACGGCCTCACCATCGCCCCCGACGGCAAGGTCTTCTACATCGGCAAGGCCGCCTGCCCGACCGGGCCGGTCGTGAGCTGGGACGACCCCAAGGTCGGCCTGGGCTGCGGCACCATCCACCAGTGGGACCCGAAGACCAAGCAGGTCAAGCTGCTCACCACGCTCGCCGTGATGGGCAACCGGGGCAGCGGCAGCGAGCTGGTGAAGAACGAGGAGGGCCTGGTCGGCATCACCCTCGACCCGAAGTTCGCGCAGAACGGCTGGGTGTACGCCTACTGGATGCCGCACGAGTCCATCGACCGGGACCGGCGGATCGGCCAGCGGACTGTTTCCCGGTTCACCTACGACGCGGCGCAGCAGACGATCGACCAGAGCACCCGCAAGGACCTGCTGCACTGGGACACCCAGATCCACAGCTGCTGCCACGCCGGTGGCGGGATGACGTTCGACGAGAGCGGCAACCTCTACATCGGCTCCGGGGACAGCAACTCCTCCGGCGGCTCCAGCGGCTACTCCGGCAACAACTGGACCCAGGACTACAAGGGCACCTCGTTCCAGGACGCCCGGCGTACCGCCGGTAACACCAACGACCTCAACGGCAAGATCCTGCGGATCCACCCGGAGGCCGACGGCACCTACACCATCCCGGCCGGGAACCTGTTCACCGGCAAGGAGGAGGGCGGCGGCAAGACTCGCCCGGAGATCTACGTGATGGGCGTGCGGAACATCGCCCGGATCGCCTGGGATTCCGTCAACCACTGGCTGACCGCCGCCTGGGTCGGCCCCGACGCGGGCGCGCCCAGCCCGGACCTGGGCCCGGCGAAGTACGAGACCGCCACGATCATCACCTCGGCCGGGAACCAGGGCTGGCCGTACTGCATGGGTAACCGGCAGCCGTACCGCGACCGCGACAACACCGACGCGAACGTGCTGACCGGCTGGTACGACTGCGACAACCCGAAGAACACCTCGCCGCGCAACACCGGCCTGGTGAACCTCCCGCCGATCCGGGACAACATGATCTGGTACTCGCCGCAGGGCGGTGGCCCGGTCTTCCCGAAGCGGACCGACGGCAGCGGGCTGCCCTCGTACGTGCTGGGCGAGGAGACCTTCACCCAGCCGTACCTCAAGGGCGGCGGCCAGGCCATCATGAACGGCCCGACCTACCACCGGGACAAGGTCGACACCGACAGCGGCGTCGCCTGGCCGGCGTACTGGGACAACAAGTGGTTCATCGGTGACGAGTCCAACGCCAACAACCGGATCGCCGTCACCGTCGACCCGGACAAGGTCGCCGACCACGGCCCGCCGGCGTTCGCCGAGGACCTGCGCCAGATCATCCGCTCCGGCAGCGGCGGCACCCAGCTCCAGTCCTGGATGGACGCCAAGTTCGGCCCGGACGGGGCGCTGTACATGCTTGACTACGCGGGTGGCTTCTTCAGCCTGCACGGCAACCAGAAGCTGATCCGGGTCTCGTACACCGGTGGCGAGGCGACGCCGCGGGCCAGCGACGCCGCCTGGCGGGCGGTCGCGCCGAGCCAGCCCAAGACGATCGGGTTCTCGTCGGCCCGCTCCGGCGGCGCGGCGTGGGAGTGGAACTTCGGTGACGGCAGCGCGCCGTCGCACGAGGCCAACCCGACCCACACCTACGCGGGCTACGGCACCTACGAGGCCACCCTGAAGGTGACGTACGCCGACGGCCAGGTGTCCACCGCGAAGATCACCGTCACCACCGGCTGCCCTGCGCCGGACGGCCGTAAGACCGTCCAGCTGCTGGACACCGACACCGGCGTGACCAACCACGTGGTCGACGGCGGCTGCACGATCAACGACCTGATCGACGACGAGCGGAACTGGTCGAACCACGGCCAGTTCGTCAGCCACGTCGCCGACGTGGTCAACGACCTCCGGGCCGGCGGCGTGGTGGACAACCGGGAGGCGCAGAAGCTGCAGACCGCCGCCGCCCAGTCGCAGATCGGTAAGGTCGCCGGATACCGGCCGCTCTTCGACGGCACCGCGGCGTCGCTCGCCGACTGGCGGCAGGCGCCCGGCGGGGCGTTCAACCTGCAGCGCGACGGGACCATCCGCAGCTCGGGTGGGCTCGGCATGCTCTGGTACGCCAAGGACGAGTTCGCCGACTTCTCGCTGCGGCTGAAGTTCCGGGACGTCTCCGCCGGCACCACGTACGCCAACAGCGGGGTCTTCACCCGGTTCCCGGACCCGCGGACTCCGCTGGACCAGCGGCCGGAGGGCAGTTGTGGCACGGTCGGCTCGGCCCGCTCGTCCCAGGCCTGGGTGGCGATCTACTGCGGCCAGGAGATCCAGATCTACGACGGTCCCACGGGTGAGCCGCAGAAGACCGGGTCGATCTACAACTTCGACGCGAACAACCTGGACCAGGCCGGGGTGACCCCGAAGGGCCAGTGGAACGACTACGAGGTCCGGGTGGTCGGGCAGCACTACACGATCATCCGGAACGGCCTGGTGATCAACGAGTTCGACAACACGCCGGGCAAGGCGTCGTCCCGCGCCGGTGACCCGCCGACCGACCTGCGCCAGTTCCTCAGCGGGTTCGTCGGGTTGCAGAACCACGGCACGAACGACCTGATCGAGTTCCGCGACGTACGGGTCCGCGACCTGTAGGTCCTCCGGCGGTGCCGGGCACGGGGTCACCCCGTGCCCGGCACCTTCGCGTCCGGCGGTGCGGTCGCCGGTTCAGTGATCGGGGTCGAAGGCGCCGTCGAACTCGAACACGGGGTTGGGGACGTCGCGGCCATGGCTGTCGGTCAGCATCGCCGGGCCGACGAGCTTCGACGGCCCGCCGGCGACGTAGGTGGCGTCGGACTTGGCCTGGACCTCGAACTTGCCGTCCTGGATCTGGCCCTGGTCGTCCCGGAAATGCATCATGCAGATCCAGTCGGGGCCGGGGCCGACATCCGGGACCTTGGGGCCGCCGCGGTCGCAGGTCGCGGCGGCGCCGATGGTGGCGACGGTGACCCCGGACTCGCCGAGCAGGGCGGCGCGCTGCACGTATAGGTTGGCGAAGGTGGGGGCGATCGCCCGTTCGAGTCGGGCCTTGGTGACGTCCTCGTGGCCGCAGCCGGCGAGCGCGACGGTGAGCGCGGCGGCCAGGGAGATGCCCCGCAGGCGGTGTGCGTTCATGGTTAGCCTCCGGTGATGTCGCGGCGACGCAGGTAGCGGTAGGCGAGGCTGAGGCAGACGACCAGCCAGCCGGCGCTGACGAGCGCGCCGGTGGTGACCGGTGCAGGGAAGGGGTGCGCGGTGAGCAGCCCGTGCCAGGCCTCGAACGGGGTGGTGAGCAGCAGCCGTCGGCCCTGGTTGAGGCCGCCGAGGCTGCTGACCAGCTGCATGATCATCCCGAGGACGACGGGTGCGGCGACGCCGATGGTGGGGTTACGGGTCGTGACCGACAGCAGGATCGCCAGGGCGGTGAAGCCGAGCATCGGCGCGACGGCGGTGGCCCAGCTCGCGATCACGACGGGCAACGCGTGGCCCGGCGCGATGAGCTGGCCGCTGAGCCCGGGCAGGGGTTGTCGGCCGACGACGAGCAGGCTGGTGGCGATGGTGCTGGCGGCGAGCAGGACCAGGACCAGGACGTTGAAGCCGACGGCGGTCAGGGTCTTGGCCCAGAAGACCTGGGTGCGGCTGACCGAGCGGGTGAGGATGGTCTTCCAGGTGCCGTGCTGGTCCTCGTTGGCGAAGATGTCCCCGGCCACCAGGGCGGCGAGCAGGGGCAGCACCCACTGGTGGGCGAAGGCGAGCACGAACAGCGGTACGGCGTAGCCGCTGGTGTGGATGTGCCGGCCGTAGATGGTGTCCTTCGGCGGCAGTTGGGTGTCGAAGATCAGCACGACCGCGATCGGGACGACGACCGCGCCGATGAGCAGGGCGCGGCTGCGCGCCTGGGCGGCGAGCTTGGCCACCTCCCAGCGCAGGACGGTGGCGGTGCCGGGCCGGCGGCGTGCGGTCGGGGCGATGGCGGGTACGGCGGTGGCGGTCATCGGTGGGCTCCGGTGGCGGCGTCGAGGTCGGCGGTCGGTCCGGTGGGGGCGGATTCGGTGAGCATGAAGAACAGCGCCTCCAGCGGTGTCTCGTCGCGGGTGAGGCCGCGCAGCGCGATGCCGGCGTCGACGATGTCGGCGATCAGCCCGTCCACGTCCTTCTGCGGGCCGCGTACGGCCAGCCCGACGTCGACCGGCGCGACCTCCAGCCCGCGGGCCCGGGCCAGTTCGCCGGCGCGGTCGTCGTCCGTGGTGGTGATCCGGTGCGCCTGCTCGGGCGCCTGCTCGCGCAGCGCGGCGATCGAGCCGTGGTGCACCACCGAACCGGCCTTCATGATCGTCACGTTGTCGCAGATCTGCTCGACCTCGGCCATGTCGTGGCTGGACAGGAGCACGGTGAGGCCGGTGTCGGCGAGGCGTCGGATCAGGTCGCGCATGTCGCGGATACCGGCGGGGTCCAGGCCGTTGGCCGGCTCGTCGAGCACCAGCAGTCGCGGGTTGCGCAGCAGCGCGGAGGCGGCGCCGAGGCGCTGCCGCATGCCGAACGAGTAGCCGCGAACCTTGTCGTGCTGGCGGTCGGTGAGCCCGACCAGGTCCAGGACCTCGTCGATCCGGCCGGCGGCATCACCGCCGTCGAGACCGGCCAGCAGCCGCAGGTTCCGCCGGCCCGTCAGGGTCGGGTAGAACTTCGGGCTCTCGATGAACCCGGCGACGCCCGTGAGGGCGCCCACGCCGTGGTCGCGCCAGGACCGGCCGAAGACCTCCAGCGAGCCGCGGTCGGGACGGATCAGCCCGAACAGCATCCGCAGGAAGGTCGTCTTACCCGCCCCGTTGGGGCCCAGGACGCCGTAGACCTCGCCCTGCGCGACCTGCACGGTGATGTCGTCGACCGCGGTCAGCGGACCGTAGGTCTTGGTGAGATGGACGGCGTTGACCGCCAGCACATCGTTCATGGCCCGCGACGCTAGAGATCACACATGAAGCAGGGATGAAGACGCGCGGCGGGTCAGCGGCGGCTCGCCGCACCCCGGCGCCGCAGCCGCCAGGCCGCCCAGGCGAGGGCCGCGAGGATGCCTGCCAGCAGGGCGTACCCCTGGTAGCGGTGCAGCTCGGCCTCGATGGCGCGCAGGTGGTCCCCGGCCAGGTAGCCGGCGGTGACCCAGGTGCCGACCCAGGCGGCGGCGCCCAGGGCGTTGTAGGCGACGAACCGCCGCCACGGCATGCCGGTGGCGCCCGCGATGATCCCGTTGAACTGCCGCAGCCCCTCGACGAACCGGGCGACCGCGACGACCTTCGGCCCGTTGCGGCTCATGAACGCCTCCAGCCGGGCGAAGCGCTCCGGAGTCAGCCGGACGTACCGGCCGTGGCGCAGGATCAGCTGCCGCCCACCGGTGCGGCCGATCAGGTAGCCCACGCTGTCCCCGAACACTGCGGCCAGGAACGCCGCCACCGCGACGCCGGCGACCGTCAGGCCGCCGTGGGCGGCGTAGCCGGCGCCGGCGATGATCGCCGTCTCACCGGGTGCCGGCATGCCGAAGCCTTCCACCCCGACGAGCAGGGCGATGCCCAGGTATCCGTAGTGAGCGACGAGGCTGGTGAGGGAACCGGCGACGGTCACCGGCGTGCCATGGCGGCCTGGTCGGTGGCCGCCGCGCCGCCGGTCCGCAACAGTGGCCGCAGCCGGGTGCGGTCCAGCCGGTCCAGCCCGGCGGTGATCGGGCCGCGGGCGACCAGGTAGCCCAGCAAGGTGACCGTGGCCCCCAGCGCGAAGCCGGCCAGCACGTCAAACGGGTAGTGCGCCGCGATGTAGACCCGGGCGAAGCCCATCAGGGCGGCGGCGGCCGTGGCGAGCAGACCGAGGCGCCAGCTCACCAGGAGCAGGCCGGCCGCGATGGCGCCGGCCATGGTGGCGTGGTCCGACGGGAGCGACGGATCGGTGCTCCGATCGGCCAGCACCAGGATGCCCGACAGCGTGGTGTACGGGCGGGGCTCATGCACGAGCGCCACGATCGGTTGGTTGACCGCCACCGCCAGCAACATCCCGATCGGCGCCCAGATCGCGGCCGGCAACCCCGCACCGCGCAGGCGGGCGGTCCACCAGCCCGCGAGCAGCAGGACGGCGAAGAGCACCACGCCATACTTCGCGTAGCCGACCATCGGGGCGTGCAGCCACGGTGTCGCCCGGGCCAGGTCGTTGATCTCCAAGAAGAGCCGGGTGTTCATGCTGTCCCTTCCGACGTCCGGCTGCCGACGGTAGGCACGCGGACATGAAGGCCACATGAAGATCGTCCGGGGTGTGCTGGACTGGTGGTCGACGTGACGCGAAGGAGGCGGGGTGCGGGTCCTGGTGGTGGAGGACGAGCGGCGGCTCGCCGATCTGCTCGCTCAGGGGCTGCGCGAAGCCGGACACGCGGTCGACATCCGGTACACCGGCTCGGACGGCCTCCTCGCCGCGGCCACCGGACCGTACGACGCGGTGGTGCTCGACGTCATGCTGCCGCGACTCGACGGCACGGCGGTCTGTCGGGCCCTGCGCGAACAGGGCAACCGCGTTCCGGTGCTGATGCTCACCGCCCGCGGGGAGGTTCCCGACCGGGTCGCCGGCCTCGACTCCGGCGCCGACGACTACCTGTCCAAGCCGTTCTCCTTCGACGAACTCCTCGCCCGGCTGCGTGCCCTGCACCGCCGGTCCGCCGGTCCGCCCACCGGCGAGGTCCGCGCCGGCGACCTGCTGCTCGATCCGGCCCGGCGACGGGTGTTCCGCGGCGACACGGAGATCGACCTGTCCGCCCGGGAGTTCGACATCCTCGCGCTGCTGATGACCCGGGCCGGGCAGTGCCTGACCCGCTACCAGATCCTCGACGAGGTGTGGGACGGCGAGACCGACATCCGCTCCAACGTCATCGACGTCCACGTCGCCACCCTGCGGGCGAAGGTCGACAAGCCGTTCGGTCGGCACGCCATCGAGACGCTGCGTGGCGTCGGCTACCGGCTCCGTCCCGACGGCGGCTGAGATGGGCACCGGTTCCCGTACGCGGGGCGCGCGGTGGGGGCGCCTGCCGCTGCGGGTCCGGCTGGTCGCCGGCTTCGCCTCGGCGATGCTGGTGGTGCTCACCGGTGCCGGAGGATTCGTCTACCTGCGCGTTCGCTACGCCCTCGACCTGCGCCTCGACGAGGACCTGGCCGCCCAGTCGGCACAGCTGACCGACGCCGCCCGAACCGGCGCACCGCTGGCCAGCGCGGCCCGGACCGGGCCGGGGGAGTACTGGCAGCTCCTCGACTCCACCAACCACGTCCTCGCCGCCGCCCCCGGCCTGCCCGCCGGTTCCCTGCTCACCCCGGGGCAGCTCGCCCGGGCCCTGCACCAGCTGGTACGAGCCGACCGGGGCACCCTGCTGCCGATCACCGCCCGCCCGCTGCGGCTGTACGCGGTTCCCGTCCAACCCGGTGCGCAGCCGGCGCCGGGACAGCCCGCGGTCACCGTCGCGGCGGTCCGCCGCGACCAACGCGACGAGGCGTTGCGCGAACTCATCGGTCAGCTCGCCCTCGCGAACCTGGCCGCCCTCGCTGTCGCCTCCCTGGTCGGCTACCGGCTCGCCCGAGCCGCGCTCGCCCCCGTCGAACGCTACCGCGGTGAAGCGGCCCGGATCGCCGCCGGCGAGACCGGGGTCCGCCTCGCCGTTCCCGCCACCGACGACGAGGTGGCCCGGCTCGGCCGCACCCTCAACGACATGCTCGCCGCACTCGAGTCGGCCCTGGAGCGGGAGCGACGGTTCATCAACGACGCCAGCCACGAGCTGCGCACCCCACTGACCCTGCTCTCCACCGAGCTCGAACTCGCGCTGCGCCGACCGCGCACCACCGCCGAACTCGAGCAGACCCTGCGGGCCGCCGCCGCCGACACGGCCGACCTGATCGCCCTCGCCGACACGCTCCTCGCCCTCGGCGTGCAACCCGTCCAGGACGCCGCCGCGCCCGAGGTCGACGTGAGCGCGCTGGTGGCCGGCCTGGTCGACCGCTACCGGGTCGGCGCGGCTCCCGACACGCTGCACGAGCGGATCGTCCCGGGTCTCGCCGTCCGGGGCGACGCCGCCCGCCTCGGCCGGGTGGTCACCAATCTCCTGGACAACGCCGTCCGCTACGGCGCACCGCCGATCACCGCCTCCGTCGATCGGGCAGACGGGATGGTCCGGCTCGCCGTGCACGACAGCGGCCCCGGAATGGACCCGGAGTTCCTGCCCCACGCCGCCGAGCGGTTCCGCCGCGCCGATACCTCCCGGACCTCACCCGGCACCGGGCTGGGGCTCTCGCTGGTCGAGGCCATCGTCCGCGCCCACCACGGCGAGCTGCGGATCTGCTCGGCGGGAGCCCACCACCGCATCGGTGCCGTCTTCGCCGGCGAATGCCGGCATCCCACGAACGGTACGACCGTCACCGTGCTGCTGCCGGCCGCCCCGACTTCCGCTGCCGCCTGATCGGCGCGGCGGCAGGCCGTGACGACGATCCTCCCGGGGGAGGGGCACGGTCAGCGCCTCTGTCGATGGCTGTCGGCTGTGGAAAGACGGTGGCCGACCGGCGATGCCCGACTCGTGCGACAGGCGTAGGAGCCGACGGCGGGCATCTTCCACAGCTGTCCGATGACCTGGACACACGTCGATTCGTAGGTTCGGTGCGACCGTCGCGGCGGTGACCCGTGCCCTTCCGACACAGGCCCGGGCGCGACGGCCGGTGCGGGGAGGAGGAGCACGCGGATGCGAAGTGGAAAACTGGCCTGGCGCGCCTCGGCGGTGGCCCTGGCGGTCGCGGTCACCGGACTGCCGGCGACCGGCGCGCTGGCCCAGCCGGGCGCCGACGAACGCCCGGCGCTGGTGATCACCGACGGTGTCACCCAACCGGTGTTCGGATACGCCGACGCGGTTCGGGAACGGATCTTCGTCACCGCCGACGTCGACACGGACGGCGACGGCGCGCGTGACGTGGTGGCCATGGACATCATCCGGCCGAGGGCGAGCGAGAACGGGCTCAAGGTGCCCGTGGTGATGGACGCCAGCCCGTACTACTCGACGGTCTGTCGGGGCAACGAGAGCGAGTGCAAGGCCGACGTCGACGGGGACGGGCTGAACGACAAGTGGCCGCTCTTCTACGACAACTACTTCGTCCCGCGCGGCTACGCGGTGATCCTGCTCGACATGATCGGCACCAACAACTCGACCGGCTGCCCGGTCACCGGTGGCGGGGCCGACAACATCAGCGCCCCGACCGCGATCGACTGGCTCAACGGGCGCCGGCCCGGGCACGACGCCGCCGGCCGGGAGGTCGTCGCCGACTGGCACAACGGCCGGACCGGCATGATCGGCAAGTCGTACGACGGCACCCTGGCCAACGCCGCCGCGGCCAGCGGGGTGGACGGGCTGACCACCATCGTGCCGATCTCGGCCATCTCGAGCTGGTACGACTACTCCCGCAGCAACGGTCTGGTCACCCGGGCCAACAATTACTCGGGCAGCCTCGCCAACACGGTCACCAACCCGGCTCGCCGGGCGTACTGCGCGCCGGTGCGAGCGGCCCTCGGGCAGGGTGGCGACGACGCCACCGGCGACTACAACGACTTCTGGGCGGAGCGGGACTACGTGCCGCACGCCGACCGGGTCCGGGCCAGCGTCTTCGTGGTGCACGGGATCAACGACGACAACGTCCGCCCGGATCACTTCAGCAAGTGGTGGGCCGCACTGGGCGAGCAGGGTGTGTCGCGCAAGCTCTGGCTGACCGGCACCGGCCACGTCGACCCGTTCGACTTCCGCCGCGTGGCGTGGGTCGACACCCTGCACCGCTGGTTCGACCAATGGCTCCAGGGCATCGACAACGGGATCATGGGGGAGCCGGCCGTCGACATCGAGCGGGCGCCGGACGTCTGGGAGACGGCCCGCGCCTGGCCGCTGCCGGACACCCAGCCGACCCAGGTGTTCCTGCAGGCGCCGGCCGCCGGGAACGCGGGCGGCCTGTCCGTCCGCTCCGGCCCCGGCAACGCCTCGGCGACCTTTCAGGACACGCCCACGATGACCCAGACCAACGCCATCCGCCACCCGTCGGATCCGCTGGCGAACACCGAGAACCGGCTGGTGTTCCTCTCCGCGCCGCTGCGGGCGCCCCTGCACATCTCGGGCACCCCGATCGTGCGGATCAACGCCACGGTCGACGGCGAGGACACCAGCTTCGCCGGGCTGCTCGTCGACTACGGCAGCCGCCAGCGCTTCAGCACCGCCGGCGACGGCATCCGGACGCTGACCGAGGAGGACTGCTGGGGCGAGCCGGCCGACTGGGGCGGCTTCGCCGAGGACGCCTGCTACCGCAGGACGGAGAAGAACGTCGCCAGCAACCCGCAGGAGCTGGTCACCAAGGGCATCATCGACGGCCTCAACGTCGACTCGCGGTCCGTTTCGACGCCGCTGGTGCCCGGTCAGAAGACCGCGGTGGACCTGAACCTGCTCCCCGAGGACTACGTCTTCGACGCCGGCCACCAGATCGGCGTGGTGCTGCTCGGCTCGTACTCCGGGTACAGCAGCCGGGCCAAGCAGAACCGGGCCCACATCACCGTCCACTTCGACCGCAGCCGGATCACCCTGCCGGTGGTCGGCGGCCGGACGGCCGCGGTGGCGGCCGGCCTGTAGGAGACCCGGGGGCGGGCGCCCGGCACCGGCGACCCGCCCCCGGCCCGGCCGCGAGGCCGGCTACCGCCCCGGCCGGTAGCGGCCGGTCAGCCGGCCGAGCTTCAGGGCCAGGTGCAGGCAGAGCCGCTCGTTGCCGTCCTTCAGGTCGGTGTCGGCGAGCAGCTCCACCCGTTGCAACCGGTAGTACAGCGTCGTGCGGTGCAACCGCAGGCGCTCGGCGGTGGCGTGGGCGTTGCCGGCGAGGTCGAGGTAGGCCTCCAGGGTCTCGAGCAGCACCTGCTGGGCCTCGTCGTCCAACAGCCGGCCCAGTCCCGGATGCACCCGCGCGGCGTCCAGCTGGCGGGCGTCCACTCCGGACAGCAGGCGGTAGATGCCCAGCTCAGACCAGGGGACGACCGGGCCCAGGGCCGGCAGTTGGGCACCCACCCGGGCCGCCTGGAAGGCCTCCTGGTACGACAGGACGCTGTCGTACAGGCGGGGTCGGGAGTCACCTATCCCGAGGACCGTGCGCGCCACCGACGCCAGTCCCCGGGTGGCGCCGCGCAGGGCCTTTTCGAGGTGCGCGGCGGCGTCCTCCGCCGCCATCCGGCCGGTGCTCCGCCCGCCGCAGAGCAACAGCGCCCCGTGGTCGTGCCGGACCAGGTGCAGCGTCTCGCGCGACCCGACCCACTGCCGGGTGGCGACGAGGGCGTGCTCCAGGGCGATCCGGGCCGCGTCGTCGAGCACCTCGTCCGGAGCCACGACGAGCTGGGCGACCAGGGCGGTGACCTGGCCGTCGCGGGCGACCACGCCGTCGGTCAGCAGCGAGCGGACCGCCTCGCACCGAGCCTCCGGGGATTCGACAAGGAGCGTACGGGTCGCCTCCGCCTCCCGCTGCGACGTCAGCTCGCCGAGCAGGTTCTCCCGGTACAGGGCCAGCGACAGGTCCGGCATCGCCTCGGTCACCACCGAGATGTCCTCGTCGGTCATCCCGTCGGCCGCGTCGATGAACCACACGAAGCCCAGCAGCAGGTCCTGGTGCCGGATCGGCACGCACACCCGGGGCAGCAGGTCCAGTTCGGGGCAGGCCGTGGTGCGCACCGGCTGCCGGGCCTCCATGATCCCGATCTCCCGCGCCCAGGCGATGACCTCCGGGGTGGTGTGCCGGCGCAGGATCGAGCTGCGGCGTACCCCGTCCATGACCCCGGTGTGTTCGCTGTAGACGACGACCCGCTGGCGCCGGTCCTCGATCAACGCCGGCCGCCGGACCCGCGCCGCGACCCGGTCGACGATGCCTTGCAGTTCCACGCGCATGCGCCCCCCCCCCCCCCCGGACCGGCCCGGTCCCGGCGCGGTCTCCGCGCGGTCCGGGCCGGGAGTGTGCTGGTAGGACCGTTGGCTTACCTTCCGATGATGTTGGCCGAAGCGCAATCCCCCGTGCCGGCACCGCGACAGCCGTAGCCCGTCCGGTCCGGGGTCTTCCGGCATCTGTCGGAAGACCCCGGCGAGCGACGCCCCTAACGTGTGCGGGTGCCGGCCCGAGGGGCCAGGGCGGGCGTCCCGGCGCGGGTACGCCGCGCGAACGGAGGGTCGGAGAAGGGAAAACCGTGGCCGCAACCAGGCCCTGGCAGGGCCTCATCGTCGCCGTTCCCACGCCGTTCCGGGCCGATCTCTCGGTCGACTACGACCGGCTCCAGGAGCATGTGCGGTGGCTCGCCGACGAAGGCTGCCAGGGGGTGACGCCGTGCGGGCCGATGGGGGAGTACCGGGCCCTGTCCGACGGCGAGCGCGCCGACGTGGTCCGCGCCGTCGTCGAGGCGGCGCCGGAGGGCTGCGCGGTGGTGCCGGGCGTCGGCGGGTACGGCAGCCGGCAGTCGCGGCAGTGGGCCGAGCAGGCCCGGGCCGCGGGCGCGCAGGCCGTGCTCGCGCCGCCCCCGGTCGGGTACCCGGCTGCCGCTGCCGAGGTCGTCGCCCACTACCGCGAGGTGGCCGCGGTCGGGCTGCCGGTGGTGGCGTCCCACGACCCGATGGAGTCCACCGTGGACCTGACGCCGGAGCTGCTGGCCCGCGTCGCCGAGACCGACGGCATCGTGGCGGTGCGGGAGACCGATGTGAGCCGGCTGCACCGGGTCCGCGAGCTCTGTCCCCACCTGGACGTCCTGGTCGGGGCCGACGACGCGCTGTTGGAGCTGACCGTGTGCGGCGCGACCGGGTGGATCGGGCACTGCCCCAACGCGCTGCCCCGGCTCTGCCTGCACCTGCACCGGCTGTGCGTCGCCCGCGACCTGTCGGTGGCGCTGCCGCTGTACGCGCAGCTGTACCACCTGCTCAGCTGGGATTCCCAGCCGGAGGTGGTGCAGGCCGTGAAGCTGGCGATGGGGCTGACCGGCCGGTACGGCGGGCCGTGTCGCCCACCGCGCGGCACGCTGTCGCCCGAGACCGAGGCGCAGCTGTGCCGGGACATGCGGCGGGCGATGCGGGCCGGGGCCGACGGGTAGGCGTGCCCGCCCGCACCGGCCGGCGGTCCTGCACGTGTCGGAAGTCGCCGGTCCACCTGCCGACATCTGCACGGTGACCGCCCCGCCCACCGGCTCCTAGATTCGGGATCGGGCGTGATCATGCGGGACGGCGAGCGCACCCGCATCGCGACAACTCCGGCGCGGCACGTCTGACGCCGCGCGACCCGGAGCCGTCGCCCGATCGCCCCGCCCCCTGAGCCCCCGACCTGAGAGGTGACTCGATGCACCTTCTGGCCACCAGGCGTGCGGTGTGGCGTTCGGTGCTGGCCGCCGCCGTCGCGACCGTCCTGGTCGCGACCGGCTCCGCCGGACCGGCCTCCGCCGCACCGGGCGATCCGCCGGACGGGACCGCCCCGTTCCAGGTGCTCGACCCGCAGCACTGGCAGAACCCCGACACGATGACCTGGGACGACTACAAGGCGGTGCCCAACCGGAACTGGGCCGACCCCACCGTGCGCGGATCGGTCCGGAACTTCAAGATCGCGCTGGTCACGCTCGACTACCCGGACCAGCCGTTCGTCATCACCAAGCCGGCCGGCTCCTCGGTCTTCGGCAACCCGCAGGCCAGCGCCGCGAACGTGCCACGGGACCGGGTCGCGCAGTTCTACACGGACTTCCTCAACTCCCCGGGCGACCTGAACCGCGGACACACCCTGCACGAGTACTGGATGCAGGACTCCAACGGCCGGTACGGCGTCGACCTCACCGGCTTCGGCCCGTACGAGATGCCGTCGAAGTCGTACCAGTACGGCATCGACAACGGCTTCAACCCCGGCGCCTGCCCGTCGGGGGGGACCTGTGCCCGGAACATCCGTACCGACGGGCTCGGCGCCTGGCGCGCGGCGGTCGGCGACGCGGTGGCCAACAGCTACGAGCTGGTCTTCATCCTCTCGGCCGGCCAGGACGAGTCCTCGACCTGGCAGGAGTTCGGCCAGATGATGTTCCAGACCAAGGAGGACGTGCCGGACGCGTGGGGCCCGCCGGACCCCACCCTGCCCAACTACGCGAAGACCCGGTACGTCGAGTGGACCTCCTGGAAGGCGGCCGCCACCATTTGGCCGAACGCCGGCGGTGGCTCGTCGACCCAGGCGGAGAGCTCGGGCATGGGCGTCTACGCGCACGAGCTGAGCCACCTGCTGAGCATCGGGGACAACTACAACAACCCGTACGGCACCCCGTTGCGCCGCGCGTACACCGGCATCTGGAGCATGATGTCGCGCGGTTCCTTCAACGGTCCGGGCGGGCCGCACACCCGCTGGCAGATCCCCCCGGTCAACGGCGGCTCGATGGGTTCGCTGCACACCGTCCGGGACAAGCTGAAGATCGGGCTGCTCGGCGAGGAGCACGTCCTGCGGCTGTCGCGTGAGGCGCTGGCCGCCTCCGGCCCGGTCGTCGCGGACGTCACCGCCCGCGCGGTGGACGCCGGCCCGGGCGGGCTGACCGGCATCAACATCGCGATGAACGCGGACCGGTCGCCGGCGTGCAGCGTCAGCACCGACCCGCTGTGCGACGGCGGCCGGTACAACAACTACACGGTTGAGGTCGTCCAGCGGATGGGCGCGGACTCGTTCACCCCGGACAACGGCGTGCTGATCAGCAAGACGAAGAACACCGACAGCGCCCCGTTCGTGTGGGTCGTCGACGCCAACCCGCAGGACATCGACATGGTGGACTTCTACCAGCCGAACGGCACCCCGCAGAAGATCACCATGGGGGACTACCGGCAGTTGTCCGACGCGTTGTTCCACGCCGGCGCCAACTCCGGCAGCGAGTACGAGTACGTGGACGAGGCCAATCGGCTGCACTTCTACGTGCTCAACCTCCGCCGGGACGCCGACGGGGTGCTGTCGTACACGGTGGCGGTCCGGTCGCTGGACAGCGCGGGTCCGAGCCAGCACGGCGTGGCCCTGTCCAAGGGCTCTCTGATCACCCGCGGCGCGCCGACCGGCAAGGGCGCGAACTGCACGTTCGACCTGACCAACACCGGGACGTACGTGGCGGGCGAGCAGCAGCACCCGGAGGACGCCAGCGCCTACCTGAAGTCCGACGTGTACCGGCTCTCGGCGACCGTCGGCGGCCAGGGCTGGCGGGTGGAGCTACCGAACGAACTGGCTACGGCCGGGTTCGGTGCCACCGTCCCGGTCGACGTCTCGGTCGGCGCCACCGCCGACGCGACCGCGACCACCCTGGTGACGCTCACCGCCACCTCGGAGAGCGACCCGAGCAGGACCGTGACCAGCCAGTGCCGGGTCGAGCGGCCCCGGGCGCTGCTCGGCTGACCCACGCAGCGGCCCGGGGCGGTGCGACGCCACACCGCCCCGGGCTCAGCCGGAGACGAGTCGGGAGGAGTGATTAGCTGTCGAATCTCTCTGGATGTCCATCTATGGTTGCTTGTTGTGCGTGGCGTCTGCCGGATCGGTGAGTGTGCCGAGCGGGTGGCGTTGTCCCCGCAGCAGGAGCTGGTGGAGGATCTGCTGGTGGTCGTGCGTGCCTTCTCGTGGCGGCTGGGTGTGCCGCGTCCCTTCATGGCGGAACTCGGAGCGGGCCTGACTGGGGCTGGTGACCAGTGAAGGTCACTCGGATCGCTTACTCGAGCGGCCTGAATGTAGGTAAGTACCTAGTTTTGCTGGAGCAGGCGCGCCGATTGGGTCGGGTGCGCAGCGAAGTGTGGCAGCGCTACGGTTCGGTCGCAGGGGTCGGGTCTGGACTGAATGATCGGCAGGTGCGGGACCGGTGGTTGGCCGACGGCACGCACCTCCAGTTCGGTGTGCTGGCGAATGCGTGGAAGGAAACCGTCCGCGACGCCATGGCCGACATCGCCGCGAACCTGGCTGCCGCAAAGGTAGAGGTCCGGCGGGCCATCGGCCGGCGCACCAACGATCCGGCCGAACGCAAGCGGATGTTCACGGCGCTGAAGGCTGACCAGTGGGCGGACGACCCGTTCCTGGCGCGGCAGATGCGCAAACAATGGAAGCGCGGCCGCAACCGCACGCACGATCAGATCGTCGTGCGCGCTGACCAGCATCACACCGTCACCGACGCGCACGGCCGATTGTGGCTGGCGATTCCCGGTCTGCAACGCCGCCAGAAGGTTCGGATCCCGCTGTCCACGAGCGTCGCCCCGGCGGGCACGCTGCGGCTGATCCTGCGCGGCGGCCGGGTCGAGGTGCACTACCAGATCGACGCGTCGCAGATGCGGACGTCGCAGCGGCCGTGCGGTCAGCGGACGCTCGGCGTGGACAAGGGCTACACCGAAGCCCTGACCGACTCCGACGGCGTGCACCACGGCACCAGCCTCGGCCAACTGCTGATGAGCGAGTCGGACCGGCGGAAGGAACGCAACGGGCGTCGGGCGAAGCTGCGCTCGATAGCCAACAACGCAGCCCTCCGCGGTGACCACGCGAAAGCGCACCGAATCAGAGCCAACAACCTCGGCACCGTCAAGCGGGACCGGCAGGCCGCCCGCCACCGCGCGCTCGTGCGCACGGAGATCTTCACCGCCGTGCACCGGGTCGTCGACACCGCCGCCACCGTGATCGCCGAAGACCTCACCAAGAAGTTCGCCGGACGCAAAAGGCTCGGCAAGAACGTCAACCGGCGCCTCGCTGCGTGGACCAAAGGTGTCACCGCCGAGGCCCTAGCAAGCGTGTCGGAGCGCAGAGGTTCTGTGCTCGTTCCCGTCAACGCCGCCTACACCTCACAAACCTGTCACCGCTGCGGCCGGCTCGGCCGACGCGACGGGGACCGGTTTCACTGCACCTGGTGCGGGGTGGTGTGGCAGGCAGACGTGAACGCCGCGATCAACATCCTGCAGCGATTCGGCGACCCCGACATCGCCCTGCACACCCCACACCACAAGGTGAAGCAGATCCTGCAGGACAGGACCGATCGCCACCGGACCAGACTGCCGGTCCAGGACTCCAGCCCGGCCACGACCGAGCGGAGAGCGAACCATCCGAACCGCTCAACACCGAGTAAGCAGTAGGAAGCAGGACAGATGCGGCGCTTGCTGGCAGTGCTCTGGCTGCCGTCGTTGCTCACCGGCGCGCTGACCGCGTGCGGTGACGCCGAGGAGGCCCGGTCGACGATGACCGTGCGGGTGCTCGTCCGGGACATCAACATCCGGCCGGAGGGCGTGGAGTGCGCCGGCACCGGCCCCTACACCCACTTCCACAACCGGGCGCCGTTCCAGGTGGTCGACGCCACCGGCCGGACGCTCGCCCAGGGCGCGTTGTCGTCCGGTAGGGCCGTGTCGACCTTCGAGGAGGACCTGGAGGTGGCCCGCGTCCCGACGTACTGCGAGTTCGCCGTACCGGTCGACGTGGCCGCCCGGGACGCCTACCGCCTGGTCGTCGACGGCCATCCCCCGATTGCCCTCACCCTGAACAGCAGTGAGGGACCGGCGCTGGTCGCGGTGGTGCCGTCGTGACCCGCCGGCACCCTCTCCGCCTGGCCGCCGCCGCGCTGGCGCTGGCCGGGGTGCTCGCCTCGGCCGCCTGCTTCGGCCAGGACGGCACGTCGGCGCGGACCGATCCGGTCGCCGGTGGTGCCGCGGCGCTGCCCGGCCCGGCGCCGGCGGGTGTCGCCCTGCGACCGGCCCCGTCCGGGGCACCGGGTGCGCCGGCCGTCACCGGTCCGCTCACCGACGGCAGCCGGGTCGCCTTCGCCGACCTGTGGGCCGACCGCCCGGTCGTGCTGGTCTTCTTCAGTTCGTGGTGCGCCCTCTGCGCCCAGCGGCAGGACGCGCTGAGCGAGCTGGCCCGCAGCCACCGGGACGAGGTCGTGTTCGTCGGGGTGGTCACCGAGGACCAGCCGCCGGACGTGCAGCGCTACCTGCGGGAGCACCGGGTGGAGTACCCGGTCGTGGTCGACGACGACGGCGCGATCTCCCGGTCGTACGCGGTCCGCGAACCCCCGGCCGTGGTGCTGGTCGCCAAGGGCGGTGCCCTGCTCCGCGGCTGGCCGGGCGGGGTGGACGCGGCGGCCCTCGACAGCAAGCTGCGCGAGTTGGTGCTGGGCCCCTGACCGGCTGACCCGGCACCGGCGCCGACCCGGTCAGGACCTCGGCAGCCAGGTCGGCGGATCGGCGCCCCAGATGCCCGGCGGTGTCGCCCAGGTACGCGGACCACCGGGCAGCGAGACCGGCGGCAGCGCGTACCGGAGCCGGCCCGCCGGGGCGTCCCGCTCGTCGCACCAGGGCCCGGGTTCGGGCGCGGCGCCCGCAGTGTCGGGCCCGGCCGGCAGGTCGTGTCGCAGCCACCGGGCGGTACGGGCCAGGGACAGCTCCACCGACCGGGCGCCCCCATCCCGGGCGCGCCCAGTGAGGGCCCGCAGCACGGCCGCCGCCAGCAGGTAGCCGGTGCCGTGGTCGAGGGCCTGGGCGGGCAGTACGCCCGGCGTACCGTCCGGCCGTCGTTCGACTTCGGCGATGCCGGTGGCGGCCTGGACCAGGCTGTCGAAGCCACGTCGCCGCGCCCACGGGCCGGTGCCGCCCCAGGACGAGAGGCAGGCCACGACCAGATCGGGGCGGTGCCTTCGCAGCGCGTCGGGGGAGAGACCCCATCGGTCCAGCGCCCCCGGTCGGTAGCCGGTGACCAGCACGTCGGCGTCGGCGAGCAGCGCCGCGAACCGGTCCCGGTCGCCGGGTCGGCCCAGGTCGAGCAACGTGGACCGCTTGCCGGCGCCGGTGTCCAAGTGCTGCCCCCCGATTTCCGGCAGGCCGGGCGGGTCGACCCGAAGCACGTCCGCGCCGAGCAGCGCCAGGAACCGGGTCGCCACCGGCCCGGCGATCACCCGGGTCAGGTCCAGCACCCGCACCCCGGCGGCCGGCAGCCCGGCGGGCGCGGGCGGCAACCGGCGGGGCGTCGCCGCGCCCTCGGTGGTCAGCCGGACCAGCGGCTCCGTCGCGACCGCCGCCGCCTGCGGGTGGCCGTCCCACCCGTCCGGCGTACGGGTCGCGACGGCGAGGCCGCCGGCGGCGTACACCTGCTCCTCGACGTCGGTGGCCGGCAGGGCGTGGATCCGGTCCGCCGCGGCGTCGACCAGGGCGTCGCCGTCGGGCGTGGCCGGGTCGAGGCCAAGCCCGGCCAGCAGCCGGTCCCGGTGGTGCGGGTAGTTGGCGTGGGTGCGTACCCAGCCGTCGGCGGCCGGCCAGAACCGGGACAGCGGGGCGAAGCCGGTGAAGGGCCGCCCGTCCAGCCGCAGGTGCCGTTCGCTGGTGAAGGCCACCGCCACGGCCCGGCTGTCCACGGTCAGCGGGCCGGTCGGGTCGTGCCCCCGCGCCCGGGCCAGCTCCGCCGCGGCCAGCCCGGCCGCCGCGACGCAGGCCACCGCCAGGTCGGTGACGGGCAGCCGGGCGGGGAGCACCCCGGCCGGGCCGCGCAGGTCCACCGTCGCCGGGTCGGCCGGGTCCCCGCCCAGCGCCGTCCACGCCGCCCGTACCGCGTCCGCCGTCGACTGCTCCACCGCTTGATCATTCCACCGGTGGCGGCGGTCCGGAGCGCGGACCGCCGCCACCGCCGTCAGCCCGGTCGTCGGCTCTTCGACGGGGACAGGCTCGGCAGCGGGGTCGCCGGGGGCGACCAGGTGGGCAGCGGCGTCTTCCGGTCGCTCGGGCTCGGGCTCGGGCTGGACGGCTCCGCGTCCGGCGTCGGCCGGGCGCTCGGGCTGGCCGAGGAGGTGGCGGGGGCCGGCTGCGGCGGGGCGGTCTCGGTCGGGGTGTCGTTCGGGAACTTCGGGTCCTCGAACCGGTACTTGTTCGGGTCGAGCTTCATGGCGGCGGTGGCCTGCTCCATGAACTGCCGCCAGATCGGGCCCGGACCGGTGGACCCGTACACCTCGTAGCTGCCGTCCTTGGTCTTCAGCGGCTTGCCGTCGGTGGTGCCGAGCCAGACCGCGGCGGCCAGCGCCCCGGTCCAGCCGACCATCCAGGTGTGCACGTTCTGCGTGGTGCTCTGCCCGGCCTGCCAGGTGCCGGTCTTGCCGGCGGAGTCCCAGCCGTTGTCCAGCTTGGCGGCCTTGACCCGGCGCAGCGTCCAGTCGAGCTGGTCGAGCGCCTCCTTGTCCAGGCCGAGGTCGGTCTCCTTCAGCTGCTCGGTGTAGACCTTCTCGTCGCCCTTGGTCACCGACCGGACGAAGTGCGAGTCGGCCCGCTTGCCGCCGGCGGCGAAGGTGGCCATCCCGTTGGCGTGGTCCTGCACGCTGATGCCGTACTGGCCGATGCCGACCTCGGTGGAGAAGCGCTTGGCGACCTCGTCTGTCGGCTGCTCGCGCAGGTCCACCCGCTGCGGCTGCGGATTACCCTTCACCGTCTCCCACATCGAGTTGACCCCGGCCCGCTTGGCCATGTCCATGACCTTCGCGATGCCCAGCTTTTCGGTCAGCTCGAAGTAGGTGACGTTCAGCGACGCGACGGTGGCCTCCCAGAGGGCACAGTTCGGCTGGCAGGGCGCGTGCTCCGCGTTGCGGATCGGGCCGGCCGGGCTGGACTTGGTACGCCCCGACTCGGGGAACTCCTTGGTGTCCGGCGAGTCGAAGTGCTGCTTCACGGAGATCTTGTTCTCCACGGCGGTGGCCAGGTCGTACACCTTGAACGACGAGCCCGGCGGGTGCTGGCCGAAGCCCCGCGCCTGCCCCTTCTCGTCGTAGTACCAGCCGGCGTAGTCGGCGCCGCTGGAGCCCCCGTTGCCGCCGTAGTAGCCGAGCACCCGGCCGGTGCCCGGCTCCACCGCGACGAGCGCGGCCTGCCAGTTCTTCGGCTGGCCGCGGACCGCCTCCGGGGCGGTGTCGCGGCGGATGTCGGCGGCCGCCTCGGCGGCGTCCTGGACCCGCTTGTCGATGGTCGTCACGATCTTGTAGCCGCCGTCGCGGATCACCTCGTCCGGCTTGCCCTTGAACTGGTCGGTCTGGCGCAGCTCGCTGAGCACGTGGTTGACCACCAGACCGGTGGGTCGGTCGAGGCCGGACTGGCCGGCGTTCTCGTCGATCGGCTTCACGTCGTCCGGGTACGCCAGGTTCGCCGCCTCCTCGGGCGTGAGGTAGCCCAGCTTCGCCATGCCGTCGCGGATGTAGGTCCAGCGGTCGATCGAGTTCTGCTTGGCTTTCGCGTTGCGAGCCGGGTCGTAGCCGGGGGAGCCCTCGGGGTCGTTCGGGTCCGCCTCCGGCTGCTTCACCATCGCGCAGAGCACCATCGCCTCGGCCTTGGTGAGCTGCTGGGCCGGCGGCGCGTCCCGGCGCACCGTCTTGCCGAAGTACGTCTGCGCGGCCGACTCGATCCCGTACGCGCCCCGGCCGAACGGGACGGTGTTCAGGTAGAAGCCGAGGATGTCCTGCTTGCTGTACTTGTCGTCCAGCTTCCAGGCGATGACCGCCTCGCGCAGTTTCCGCGAGTAGGTGACCCCGCGCAGGTCGGCGGCGACCCGCGCGTACTGCTGGGTGATGGTGGAGGCGCCCTGCCGCTGGCCGCCGGTGAGGTTCGACCAGGCGGCGCGCAGCACACCGGTGAAGTCGACGCCCTTGTTGGTCCAGAAGGTGCGGTCCTCGGCCGCGACGATCGCCTCCTTGGCGGAGTCGTTCATCTGGTCGTACGGGACGATGGTGCGGTTCTCCGCGCCCAGCTTGGCCATCGGGGTGCGGCCGTCGGCGTAGTAGACCGTGGTCGACTCCGGCAGTTTGAGGTCGGTGGGAGTGGGCACGCTGTCGAAGTAGTAGGCGCCGGCCACCAGGCCGGAGCCGGCCAGCAGCGCGAAGATCGCCAAGAAGATCAGCAGGCGGTGCCGCTTCCGCCGCGGGGGCGGGGTTGTGGAACCGTACGCGTTGTCATTGTCACCGGTAGGAAGCACCCGCACCCGATACCCTCCGACTGATCGGCCGAATCGTGTCCATGCTCGGCCTGCCAGGCTAGCGGAGCTGCGATGACGCCGCTGTGGTCCGCGGTCGCCGGGTGTGGCGTTCGTCGCGCCCGAGCCCGGTCCCGTTCTGACTACTCTGCGTGACGGCGTGGCTCAGCGCAGCGCCCGTCCGCTCGTCCGGCCGTTGCGTGTTCGTCCGGTCGCCCGGCGGGTGGGCCAGCGGGCGTTCCCGCCGGCCCGGCCCGGCCAGAACGGCGACAGGCGCCACATGGGATGAGCGGTCGTGCCGCCCGGGATCGGGAAGGTGTCCCGGTCCGCGTAGCCGTGCCGCCGGTACAGGTCGCGGTCGGTCTCGGTGAGGGCCTCCGCGTACGTCGGCAGGCCCAGCGTGTCCATCCAGCGCTGGGCGCCGCCGAGCACCGCGCCGGCCCGCCCGGTCGCGTCCGGCCCGGGTGCGGCCAGCAGCGCCAGGTGGTTGTGCGCATCGGCGGGACGGCGCGCGGCGAGCGCCTGGTCGAGCAGGACGAACCGCTCCTGGTCGGCGCCACACGCTCGGGCGAGACGTTCGGCGTACCGGGCCGGGGCCGGGATGGGTCGGTAGCGGTGGTACCAGACCGTCGCGGCGGTGCCGTCCCGAAGTAGGAACGCGTCGCCGAAGAGCAGCGCGTGCTCGACCCAGATCCGCGCCACCTCGGCGAGCACGGACCGCCGACATCGCTCGTCCGGGACGAGCCAGGCGCCGAGGGCGGTGGGGGAGAGGGCATCGGTGACGAGGTCGACGATTCGGCCGGTGTCGCACCACCGGGCCCGGACGACGGGCGTGCTCACGCTCATGGGTAACTCCTGGTCGCATCGATTGAGGTCGAAAGGGGCGCCGGCGGGGCGGGGACCGCCGCGGGCCGACGCAGGCCGCCAGGGGCCGTCAGGCTGACGGGTACGCGAAGCCTCCGGTGCCGTCCACGCGGGCGGGACGCACCGGCTCGTCGGTCAGGCGGGGCGGGTGCCCGGTCGGGGCGACCAGGACGGGAGGACGTCGTCGCTGCTCGGGAGGCAGCGGCGGCCCTGCTGCGCGGGCGGGATCCAGCCGGTGGCGCAGGCGTCGGCCGGGTCGCCGTGGGTGACGCCGGAGGTCCCGGAGCCGCTCGTGCCGGAGCCCGGCGTGCCGGGTGCGGGGGCGACGTCCGACGGGAGCGGGCGGGGCTGGAGTGGCCGGGTGGGCTGGGACGAGGCCGGGCTGTCCGGGGATCCCCGCCAGCGGGGAGCGGAGTTCGCGGTCGACGCGGCCCGCTGCGGGTGGGCCCGGCTGCTCGGCCCGATGGCGGTGCCGGGCGGGATCGCGGACGCCGGACCGGCGATGGCCGACGGTGCGGCGGGCGCCGTCGGCGGGTTGGTGGGTGGATTCAGCGCGTGCTTCGCCTGGCCGGGCGGATTCGGCGCGTGCTTCGCGCGGCCGGGTGGATCCTGCGCGTCCTCTGCCTGCCCGGGCGGATCCTGCGCGTCCTCCGCCTGGCCGGCTGGATCCTGCGCGTCCTCTGCCGGCCCGGCTGGATCCTGCGCGTCCTCTGCCGGCCCGGCTGGATCCTGCGCGGGATCACGTGGCGGGGAGACCTTGTGCAGCCCCTGCCGCACGAGGGCCGGGGCCCGGTCGATCGGGTGGGCGGCCGGTCCCGGCGCGTCGCCGCTGCCCGGTCGGCGGGACTGAGCCGCCGCTGCCGGCGTGGTCCCGCCGCGCGGTTCGTCGGCCTGGTGGCGGGCGTCGCCCGCCGGCTTCGACGCGCCGCACCACCCGGATCGGTGGGCTCCCGGCCGGGTCGTCCGTTCGCGCGCGCTCGGCGGCGTCCCGAGTCGCTCGTCGTATTGACCCGTGGCGTGGCCTGGGGTCCGCAGTTCGGGCCGGCGAGACTCGCCGGTGGGCGAGTGGGCCTCGGCCGGCGGGCTGCGGCGGGCCGCGCCGGTGCCCGGCGACGGGAATCCGAGGCGCGGGCTGATCGTGTCCCGAACCAACTGGACGGCGGTCCCGACCGGGCCCGGGGGCGGTCGGTCGGCGGCGTAGGCGCTGCCCGTCGTAGCGATCTCGTGGGCCCCCCACGCCGCGATCAATCCGCCGAGCAGGAGCCCGAGGCGCAGCGCGACCCGCGTCAGCCGCTCGCCTCGTCGAGTCATCCCGGCACCCCTCCGGTCGTCGGCCACCGCCGACGATCAACGCCCGTACTCTACCGAAAGCGCCCGCCCGATCACAGGCTGCGGCCGATCTGAATCGGGCGCGTCGCGTCCCGGGCAGGCGTGAGCGCGCCGGCCACTGGGTACCACCGGAGGCCATGAGCACGAGCACGGTCGACCGCCCCGCCGCCGACGCCGTCCCCACCCGCCCGGCCGGGGTCGTCGCGGTCGTGGCCCACCGGAGGAAGACCCTCGGCGGCGGCCTCGACGAACTGCGGACCAGCCTGGTCGCCGCCGGGGTCCGGCGGCTCCTCTGGTACGAGGTGCCGAAGAGCCGCAAGGCGCCGAAGCAGGTGCGCAAGGCGCTCGACAAGGGCGCCGAGCTGATCCTGGTCTGGGGCGGCGACGGCATGGTGCAGCGCTGCGCCGACACGCTGGCCGGATCGGAGGTGCCGATGGGCGTCCTGCCGGCCGGCACCGCCAACCTCTTCGCCACCAACCTCGGCATCCCCGCGGACCTGCCCGAGGCGGTCCGGATCGCGCTGCACGGCCGGCGGCGCAAGCTGGACCTGGGCCGGCTCAACGGGGAGCACTTCGCCGTGATGGCCGGCGCGGGCTTCGACGGCGACCTGATCCGGGATGCCGACCGCAAGCTCAAGGGCCGGCTCGGCCGGATCGCGTACGTCTGGACCGGGCTGCGGCATGTCCGCGGCGAGTGTGTCCGCACCCGGATCCGGGTGGACGGCGCCGACTGGTTCGACGGCGAGGCGAGCTGCGTGCTCTTCGGCAACGTCGGCACGATCACCGGCGGCATCCCCGCCTTCGACGACGCCCGCCCCGACGACGGCACCCTGGAGATCGGGGTGGCCACCGCCAGCGGCGCTGTCGACTGGGCCCGCACGCTGGGGCGGATGGCCGCCGGCCGCTCCGAGGAGTCACCCTTCGTGCGCATCACCCGCGGTCGCAAGATCCGGGTGCGCTTCGCCGCCCCGAAGACGTACGAGCTGGACGGGGGCGCGCGGTCGACGGCGAAGCGGCTCAAGGTGCGGGTCGTCCCCCGCGCGCTGACCGTCTGCTGCCCCGGCTGACCGGCGCCGCGCCAGCGCCCGGGTCAACCGCCGTGCCCCGGCGGCGGCGCCGACGCCGATGGCGAGCGAGACGGCCAGCGCCAGCCATCGGGACCACGGCCCGACCACCGGCAGCACCTGCCAGTGGATCAGGTAGATGTACAGCGAGCTGCCGGCCAGCGCGGCGGCCACCCGGTTGACGACGGGCCGTCCGGGCAACCGGGGCACCCAGATCAGCAGGGCGAACCCGGCGACCACGAACGCCTCCCGGTACGGCTGGCCGAAGAGCCCCGGCACGGTGAGCGCGGCCGCGGCGGTGACCACCACCCGCTGCGCGGTCCGGTTCGCCCGCGCGGCCGCCCAACCCAGCGCGAAGAGCCAGCCCACCGTGAGCGCGTCGGGCACGAGCCCGTACGCGGCGAGGCCGGGCAGGTCGTAGCGGGTGACCAGACCGAGCGCGGCGAGGGCCAGCGGCAGCCCGAACGGGTGCCGGCGCTCGATCCGGTCGACCACCGGCACGGCGATCAGCGCGGTGCTGGTGAGCAGGATGTACACGAGTGCCTCGATGAACCAGAACTGCCACTCGGTCGCCCCGTCGTGCGGGCCGAGGACGCTGTTGAGCAGCAGCACGTTGGTCAGCGTGTAGTCGCCGGTGAGCGCGCCGGCCAGGGCGATCCAGGCCACCGATGGGAGGACGAGGCGGCCGGTGCCGCGCAGCGCCGCGCGCACCCGTTCGCGTCGGGGCGCGGCGGTGAGCTGGAAGCGGGCGAAGTTGAACCCCGCGACGGCGAGCAGCAGGTGCGCCCCGCCCTTGACGGTGAAGACCGGGATGTGCGATCCGACGATGGCGACGATCGCGAACGCCCGCAGCGCGACGCTGGTTTCCAGCATTCGACGCCGGGCCGGCCGGGCGGGCTCCGGTCGGGCCAGGTCCCGGATCGGCCTGGTGTGCCAGTCGACGGGCAGGTCGCCGAGGAGCTCCTCCAAGCGGACGGAGGTCTCCACGTAGGACAGCGAGTCACCGCCCAGGTCGACGAAGCTCTGGTCCGCGCTGACCTCAGGCTGGTCCAGCAGTTCCGCGTACAGCCGGCAGAGCTGCGCCTCTCCGGCCCCACCGGCGGCGGTCGCCGGTGGCGGTGCGGCGAGGGCCCGGATCGCCGCCAGGTCTGGCTTGCCGTTGTCGAGGCGGGGCAGTTCGGCGAGCACGTGCGCGCGCACCGCGCGGGCCGGTAGCCCGGCCGCGGCCGCGGCGAGCCGCCGCACCCGGTCGGGCCGGTGGCCGCCGGCTGCGGCCACCACCAGTTCGCGGTCCCCGCCGACGCAGTACGCCTCGACGCCCCCCCGGCGCAGCCGCTCCTCGACCTGTCGCGGGTCGATCCGCAGGCCGAAGATCTTCACGAACCCGCCGGCTCGGCCGACGATCTCGTGGAGTCCGTCCGGTGCGCGCCGGGCCACGTCGCCGGTGCACAGCTCGGTGATGGTGCGCCCGAGCGCGAGGTCGGTAGGGCGTTCGGCGTAGCCGAGCATCACGTTGGGCCCGGTGTAGACCAGCTCGCCGGTGTCCGGCCCGGGGTGCTCCGGCAGCGGGCGCAGCCGGAACGACCCGCCGGGGATCGGCACGCCGATCGCTTCCGGCCGCCGTTCGGCCAGCTCCGGCGGCAGGTAGGCCATCCGCGCGGTGGCCTCGGTCTGGCCGTACATGACGAAGAGCCGCCAGCCCTGGCGACGGCCGAGGGCGGCGTACCGGGCCACCCGCTGCGGGTCGAGCCGGCCGCCGGCCTGGGTGAGGTAGCGCAGGTGCGGCAGGCGCATCCGGTCGAAGCTGACCCGGTCCAGCAGGTCGAAGGTGTACGGCACGCCGGCCAGCGTCGTGCCCCGCTCGGCCCGGAACAGCTCCCAGAAGCAGCGGTCGGCGACCGAGAGCCCGGTGAGGATCAGCGCCGCCCCGCGCAGTAGGTGACTGTTCACCACCGACAGGCCGTAGCAGTAGTGCAGCGGCAGGGTGGTGGCGGCCCGGTCGGTGGCGCGGATGTCCAGGTACGCGGCGATCGACTCGGCGTTGGCCTGGAGGTTGGCTGAGGACAGCCGGACCAGCTTGGGGGAGCCGGTCGACCCGGAGGTGCTGAGCAGCAGCGCCAGCTCCGGGTGCAGCTCGTGCCGGGTGCCCGGGCGGCGCTCGTCGACGACGAGGTCCCCGTCGCGACGTCGGATCACCACGTCCGGGTCGTACGCCCGGGTGAGCTCGGCGGTTGCGGCCTCGGAGTCGCCGGGTACCAGCAGCAGGGGATGCCCACCGGCCAACGCCGCCAGATACGCGACCAGCTCCTCGACCCGGTTCGCGCCGGCGAGCAGCACCAGCCGGCGGGTGGCGCCGAGCCGGGCGGTGAGGGCCTCGACCCGCGCGGCCAGCTCGGCGTAGCTGAGCCGGCCGTCGGCGGTGATCACTGCCGGCCGGTCGCCGTGCCCGGCCAGGGCGCGGACGAACGGCGCCGGCCCGATGTCGGGGAGGACGCGCATGGCGGACAGGTTAGGGGAGCCTCACCTTACAAGCGATTAGGGGGGTGGCTTGCTTCGACGATGGTGAGTAAGGTAAGCCTTACTTGTGCGAATTCGTCCCAGTCTCGTTCTGGCCAGCACTCTGGCCGGCCTGTTGTCCCTGACCGCGTGCGGCGGCTCCGACGGCGATCCGGGCAAGCCCGGCGACAAGCGACTCACCGTCTACAGCGGCCGCAGCGAAGCCCTCGTCAAGCCTGTGCTGGAGAAGTTCGAGAAGGCCACGGGCATCGACGTCGACGTCCGCTACGGCACCACCGCGCAGATGGCGGCGCAGCTGCTGGAGGAGGGCGAGCGCAGCCCCGCCGACGCGTTCTTCGCCCAGGACGCCGGCGCGCTCGGCGCGGTCGGCAAGGCCGGCCTCCTCGCGCCCCTCTCCGCCGAGCAGCTCGACCGGGTGCCGGCGGTGTACCGGGACAACGCGGGTCGGTGGGTCGGCGTCAGCGGCCGCTCCCGGGTCCTCGCCTACAACGCAGACCAGGTCCCCGCCGCGCAACTGCCGAGGTCGGTGTTCGAGCTGACCGACCCGAAGTGGAAGGGCCGGATCGGGGTGGTACCCACCAACGGCTCCTTCCAGGCGTTCGTCACCGCGCTGCGGGTTCAGCACGGCGAGGCCAAGGCCCGCGAGTTCCTCACCGGGCTCAAGGCCAACCAGCCGCAGATCCGGGAGAACAACGTCCAGATCGTCGCCGACGTCGACGCCGGCACCCTCGCCGTCGGCCTGGTCAACCACTACTACGTGTACGAGCTGGCCAAGGAGCGCGGCGGCAGCCCCGACGCGCTGAAGGCGAAGCTGCACTTCTTCCCCGACGGCGACACCGGCGGTCTGGTCAACGCGGCCGGCATCGGCCTGCTCGAGCGGGCCGGGCAGGACCCGGACGCCCGGGCGCTGGTCGACTACCTGCTCGGCACCGAGGCGCAGACCTACTTCGCCACGCAGACCTTCGAGTACCCGCTCGCGGCCGGGGTGCCCGCCGCGCCCGGGCTGCCGCAGCTCGCCACCCTCGACGCACCGAAGATCGACCTGAACGACCTGGACACCCTCGACGCCACCGTCACCATGATCAAGGAAGCGGGGCTGGCCTGAGCGCCGTCCTGGCGGGCGACCGTCGGGCCTCCGCCCGGCGGTCGCCGCGCCGGCTCATCCGCCGGCCCGCGCTCACCGCCGCCTCGGCCGCCGCCGTGGCGATCGCCCTCCTGCCCCTGGTCTACCTGGGCGTACGGGCGGCCGAGGCGGGCGGCGAGCGGATCGTCGCCGAGCTGTTCACCGCCCGCGTCGCCGTGCTGGCCGGGCGGAGCCTGGCCCTGGCCGCCGTGGTCACCGCCGCCTGCACCGTGCTCGGCGTCGCCACCGCCCTGCTGGTCACCCGCACCGACCTGCCCGGCCGTCGGGCCGTCGGGCTGCTCGCCGCACTGCCCCTGGCCGTGCCGACGTACGTCGCCGGTTTCGCGTGGACCGCCACGGTCACCGGTTTCGAGGGCTTCTGGGCCGCCGCGCTGCTGCTCACCCTCTGCTCCTACCCGTACGTCTTCCTGCCGGCGGTGGCCGCGCTGCAGCGAACCGACCCGGGGCAGGAGGAGGTGTCCCGGTCGCTCGGCCGAGGACCGTGGGCCACCCTGTTCGGGGTGACCCTGCGGCAGATCCGTCCCGCCGTCGCCGCCGGCGCGCTGCTGGTCGCCCTCTACGTGCTCAGCGACTTCGGCGCCGTCTCCATCGTCCG
This sequence comes from Micromonospora sp. NPDC005806, assembly GCF_042871425.1. NCBI lineage: Bacteria > Bacillati > Actinomycetota > Actinomycetes > Micromonosporales > Micromonosporaceae > Micromonospora > Micromonospora sp. NPDC005806. Next base: position 60,354 of record NZ_JBIAIL010000019.1, read on the forward strand.
GGTCGACACCTTCACCCGGGCCATCTTCACCGCCTTCAACCTCGGCTTCGACCGCACCGGTGCGCTGGTGCTCTCCACCGTGCTGGTCGTCCTCACCGTGCTGCTGCTCGGCGCCGAACTGGGCACCCGTACCCGCCACGCCCGGTACGCCAGCGGCACGACCCGACCCCCCGTACGGCTGCGACTGGCCCGCTGGCGCGGGCCCGCGCTGGCCGGCCTGCTCGCGGTGCACGGGCTCGCCCTCGGCGTGCCGGCCGCCGGCCTGGCCCGCTGGCTGGCGGCCGGGGTCTCCCGCCCTGGCTCGCTCGCCGAGGTCGCCGCCGCGGCCGGCGCGTCGCTCTCGGTCTCCCTCGCCGGCGCCGGGCTGACCATGCTGCTCGCCCTGCCGCTGGGATTGCTCACCGCGCGGGCTCCCGGCCCGGTCGCCACCGTGCTGGACCGGCTCACCTACCTCGCCCACGCCCTGCCCGGCGTCGTCATCGGCCTGTCCCTGGTGTTCTTCGCGGTCAACGTCGCGTACCCGCTCTACCAGAGTGTCTGGCTGCTCGCCCTGGCCTACGCGACGCTCTTCCTGCCCCTCGCCGTCGGCGCGGTGGCCTCCGCCGCGGCGCAGAGCCCGCCGGCCGTGGAGGAGGCCGCCCGGTCACTGGGGCGGACCCCGTTCACCGTGTTCCGCACCGTCACCCTGCCGCTGACCCTGCCCGGCATCGGCGCCGGGGCGGCGTTGACCTTCCTCACCTGCATGAAGGAACTGCCGGCCACGCTGCTGCTGCGCCCCACCGGCATGGACACCCTCGCCACCGAGCTGTGGAGCCACACCAACTCCGCGGCGTACGCGGCCGCCGCCCCGTACGCCGCGATCCTGGTGGCGCTCGCCGCCGTGCCGACCTGGCTGCTCGCCGTCCGAACCGGACTCACCGGAGGTGCCCGATGACCGAGCGGATGCTGGCCCTGACCGGGGTGACCAAGGCGTATGGCCAGGTCCCCGCGCTGGCCGGGATCGACCTGGACGTGTCCCGCGGCGATCTGCTCGCGGTGCTCGGCCCGTCCGGCTGCGGCAAGACCACCCTGCTCCGCTGCGTCGCGGGCTTCGAACGCGTCGACTCCGGCCGGATCGACGTCGCCGGCCGGCAGGTGGCCGGTGCGCGCGGCCACGTGCCGCCGCACCGCCGCCGGGTCGCCGTCGTGCCGCAGGACGGCGCGCTCTTCCCGCACCTCTCCGTCGCCGACAACGTCGGCTACGGCCTGGACCGGGCCGAGCGTCGCGGCGGCCGGATCGAGGAGGTGCTGACGCTGGTCGGGCTCGACGGGTACGGCGGCCGGATGCCGCATCAGCTCTCCGGCGGCCAGCAGCAGCGGGTGGCGGTCGCCCGGGCCCTCGCGCCCCGCCCGCCGCTGGTCCTCCTCGACGAGCCGTTCAGCGCGCTCGACGCGCAGCTCCGTGGCGAGCTGCGCGCCGACGTACGGCAGGCGCTGCGGGCCGACGGGGCGACCGCGGTGCTGGTCACGCACGACCAGGGGGAGGCGCTGTCGATGGCGGACGCGGTGGCGGTGCTGGACGCCGGCCGGATCGTGCAGTGCGGGGCGCCGGCCGAGGTCTACCGCGACCCGGCGACCCCGTGGGTGGCCCGGTTCGTCGGCGACGCCGTGCTGCTGCCGGCCACGGTCGACGCCGACGTGGCGGTCACCCCGCTGGGCCGGCTGCCGCTGCGCGGCCCGGCCGCCGACGGCCCGGTCACCGTGCTGATCCGCCCCGAACAGCTCCGGCTCGCCCCGACCGGCGGGTCGGTCGCCACCGTGGTCCGGCAGGCCTTCCACGGGCACGACGCGCTGACCACGCTCCGGCTGGCCGACGGCACCCTGCTCACCGCCCGCACCCTCGACGAGGGCGGGGCCCTGCCCGCCGGCGCGCAGGTCGGGGTGACCGTCCGCGGCCCGGTCCGCGCGTACGCCGGGCCGGTCTGACCCGCGGTCGGGGCGCCGGGCAGGGGCATGGGCGACGAGGTACGCGACTATCTGACCGCGCTGGTCGACCGGGCCCGGGCGGTGCTCGGCGCCAACCTGATCGGCGCGTACGCGGCCGGCTCGGTGGGGCTGGGCGCGTACCAGCCGGGGCGCAGCGACGTGGACGTGGCGCTGGTGGTCGCCGAGCCGGTGGCCGGCCCGGCGAAGCGGGCGCTGGTCGACCGGCTGCGGCATGAGGCGCTGGCCTGCCCGGCGCGCGGCCTGGAACTGGTCGGCTACCGGCGCGACGTGGCCGCCTCCGGCACCCCCGAGCCGGGCTTCGAGGTCGAGCTCAACACCGGCGCGACCATGCCGTTCCGCGCCACCTACGACCCGGCCGACCGGCCCGCCGCCGACGGGCGGTTCTGGTACGCCCTCGACCGCAGCATCCTGCGCCAGTCCGGACTGGCGCTGCTCGGCCCGCCCGCGGTCGACGTCTTTGCCGACCTCGCGCCGGAGGACCTGCGCCGGCTGCTGGTCGAGGCGCTGAACTGGTGGCTGGCGCTGCCCACCCCCGACGGTGACGGCCCGGCACCCGGCACCGAGGACGCCGTCCTCGGGGCCTGCCGCTCCCTGGCCCGGGTCCGCACCGGGCGGTGGCTGCCCAAGGTGGACGCCGGACGCTGGGTGGTCGAGCGGGGGTGGCACGCCGAGCTGGTCGGCCGGGCGATCGCGGCGCGGCGGGGCGGTCCGGCGCCGAGCGGCCCCGAGGCCCGCGCGTTCCAGCGGTGGGTCCGCGCCGAGGTCGCCGACACGCATTGACGGGGATCAGCGTCTTACTGTAAACAAGGCGTACTGGTCAATCGAGGAAGAGCGGCGAGTCACCAGCTTGCCTTCCAGGTGTGTCTATCATGGATGGTCGTGAGCAGCGTCTATCAGATTGGCGAGTCTGCCAAGCGGGTGGACCGGAGACGCGGTGTCCCGCAGCAGGAGTTGGTCGAGGACCTGCTGGCGATCGTGCCCACATTCTCGGGGTGGCTGGACGGGCCGCGCCGCTCTGAGGGAGAGCTCAAGGGGGCGGACTTGACCGTGGAGGGCGATCGGTGAAGGTCACCCGGATCGCTTACTCGACGCGTCTGAACCCGGGCAAGTACGCGGCGCTGGTGGAGCAGGCCCGTCGGTTGGGCCGGATTCGTAGCGAGGTGTGGCAGCGTTACGGGTCGATCGCCGGTGTCGGGTCCGGGCTGCGGGACAGGCAGGTGCGTGACCGGTGGTTGGCTGACGGCACGCACGTGCAGTTCGGTGTGTTGGCGAATGCGTGGAAGGAAACCGTCCGCGACGCCATGGCCGACATCGGAGCGAACCTGGCGGCGGCCAAGGTCGAGGTCCGGCGGGCGGTCATCCGGCGCACCAACGATCCTGCCGAGCGAACGCGGATGTTCACCGCGTTGAAGGCTGACCGGTGGGCCGGGGATCCGTTCCTGGCTCGGCAGATGCGTATGCACTGGAAGCGTGGCCGCAATCGTACGCATGATCAGATCGTGGTGCGCGCCGACAAGCACCACACCATTGCTGATGGGCGGGGTCGGTTGTGGCTGGCGGTTCCCGGTCTGGAACGTCGCAAGATGGTCAAGATCCCGCTGTCCACGACCGTGGCTCCGAAGGGCACGCTTCGGCTGATCCTGCGCGGTGGCCGGGTCGAGGTGCACTACCAGATCGACGCGTCGCAGATGAGGTCCTCGCAGCGCCCGTCCGGCGATGCGACGGTCGGCGTGGACAAGGGCTACACCGAAGCCCTGACCGACTCCGACGGCGACCCCCACGGCACCCGTCTCGGCCAAATGCTGTCCAGCGAGTCGGACAGGTTGAAGGAACGCAATCGCCGTCGGGCGAAGCTGCGCTCGATCGCGAACACTGCCGCGCTGCGTGGTGACCACGCGAAAGCGCACCGGATCAAGATCAACAACCTCGGGACCGTAAAGCGGGACCGGCAGGCCGCCCGGCACCGCGCCCAGGTGCGCACGGAGATCTTCACCGCCGTGCATCGGGTCGTCGACAAGGCCGCCACCGTCATCGCCGAAGACCTCACCCGAAAGTTCGGCGGTCGTAAGACGCTCGGCAAGAACGTCAATCGGCGCCTCGCTGCGTGGACCAAAGGTGTCACCGCCGAGGCCCTGGCAAGCGTGTCGGAGCGCAGAGGTTCTGTGCTCGTTCCCGTCAACGCCGCCTACACCTCACAAGCCTGTCACCGCTGCGGCCGGTTCGGCCGACGCAGTGGGGACCGGTTTCACTGCACCTGGTGCGGGGTGGTGTGGCAGGCCGACGTGAACGCCGCGATCAACATCCTGCAGCGAGCAGGCGACGCCGACATCGCCCTGCACACCCCACACCACAGGGTGAAGCAGATCCTGCAGGACCGGACCGATCGCCACCGGACCAGACTGCCGGTCCAGGACTCCAGCCCGGCAATAGCCGAGCGGAGAGCGAACCATCCGAACCGCTCAACAACGAGCAACAACTAGGAAGCAGGTCCTCATGCGACGCTCGGTATCCCTGGCCGCGCTCCTGCTCGCGCTCGCCACCACCACCCCGGCCGCCGCCGCGCCACCACCCCGACCGGCCCCCGCCCCGCTCGCCGCCACCCCGGTCCAGGTCGACGGCGCCTGGCACTGCGGCGACGACTACTGCACCTGGGGCACGGCGCGCACCGTCGCCCAGTTCGACAGCCAGAACCACTGGCTCATCGACCGGGGCGACGGCCGCCCCTCGGTCAACCTGGTGGTGCTGAGCTTCGTCAACCCGCTCGACCTGCTGCACCAGACCACCGACGGCACCACCCTCGACGGCGTGCCGCGCGGCATGACCTCCGAGGTCGTGCAGTACTTCACCGCGCGCGGCGTCCGGGTGATGCTCTCCCTCGGCGGCATCACCTACACCGACGACTGGGACGCCGCGCTCGCCGAGAACCCCACCCTGCTCGGCCAGCGGGCCGCGGCGGCCGCCACCCGGCTCGGCGTCGGCATCGAGATCGACTACGAGCAGAACACCGATCCCGACCTCGCGGGGCTGCAGTCCTTCATCGACGCCTACCGGGCGGTCCACCCGTACGACGCCACCGGCGCCCGGCCCGAGGCTCGGCTCACCATCGACGTCGCCGCCGGCGACCGCTGGCTCATCGCCCTCAACCGCAAGGCCACCGCCGACTGGCTGCGCACCGACGCCCCGGTCCTCGACTACGCCAACGCGATGGTGTCCGCCCGGCCCGCCTCGGCCGGTACCGCGCAGGCGAACTGGCAGGAACACGTCGACGGCAAGCCGCAGTACAGCCCGCCGGTGCCGCCGCTCGCCCCGGCCAAGTTCACCGGCGGCGTCTATCTCGCGTACGGCGGCAAGCCGCTGCCCGAGTGCGTCAACTACGCCAACTCGGTGCAGCAGGCCGCCGCCCCGTACGTGCAGAGCGTCGCGCCCAACGGCGCCGGCACCACCGCCGGCATGCTCGGCTTCATGTTCTGGGCGGCCGAACGTCCCGCCACCCGCGGCATCGGCACCGTGCCGCCGAACACCTGCGAGGGTGGCGCCGGCGCCGGGGCGACCGCGCTCGCCGTCCCGGTGCCGATGCCGGCCCTGCGGCAGAGCTGACCGCGTCACCCAGTTCGTTCCACTGCCGGAGACTCGACGCGGCGATCACCCGGGGCGCATGACGGCGGGTGTCGTACCCCATCGGCGGATGCCGCCGGAAACCGGGAAAAAAAATCGATGTCGATCGGCGCGCGCGCCCGGCTAGGGTCGGACCATGATCGAGGTGCGCGACCTGGCCAGGCACTACCGGGTGCACCGAAGACCACCCGGGCTGCGGGCCTCGCTGCGCTCTTTCGTCCGGCGCGAGCACGTCACCGTCCGCGCGGTCGAGCGGGTCAGCTTCACGATCCCGGCGGGCGAGGTCGTCGGCTTCCTCGGCCCGAACGGCGCCGGCAAGACGACCACCCTGAAATGCCTCACCGGCCTGCTGCATCCCACCGCCGGCTCGGTACGGGTGCTCGGGCACACTCCGCACCGCCGGGAAGCCGCGTTCCTACGCCGGATCTCGCTGGTAATGGGGCAGCGCAACGCGCTGTTCTGGGACCTGCCCGCCGCCGACGCCTTCGAGGTGAACCGGGCGATATACGGCCTCGCCGAGGGGCCGTACCGGTCGGCGCTCGACGAACTGGTCGACCTGCTCGACCTCGCGCCGCTGCTCACCAAGCAGGTCCGGGTGCTCAGTCTCGGCGAGCGGATGCGCTGCGAACTTGCCGGCGCGCTACTGCACCGACCGGAGGTGCTCTTCCTCGACGAGCCGACGCTCGGCCTGGACGTCAACGGCCAGGCGGCGGTGCGGACGTTCCTGCGCGACTACAACGCCCAGCACGGCGCCACGGTGCTGCTCACCAGCCACTACATGGGCGACGTGACGGCGCTGGCCCGCCGGGTGCTGGTCATTGACCGCGGCACCATGCGCTTTGACGGCGACCTCGCCGCGCTGGTCGAGGCGCACTCGCCACACCGGCTGGTCCGGGTCACCCTGCGCGAGGCCCTGCCAGCGGCGACCTGGGCCGGCCTCGGCGAGGTGTCCGCGGTCGACGGCGCGGTGGTCACCCTGACGGTGCCGCGCGCCGACACGGCCGCCGTCGCGGCCCGGCTGCTGACCACCCTGCCGGTGGAGGATGTGGCAATCGAGGACCCGCCGGTGGAGGACATCATCCGGGCGGTCTTCGCTCATGCGTGAGATCCTCACCGCGTACCCGCCGCTGGTGCGCAGCGCGACGCTGGTCGCGTCGACCTACCGGGGCGGGGTGGTGCTGTCGCTGCTCACTGGCTTCTTCCCGCTGCTGACGATGGCGGTGTGGCTCACCGTCGTCGCCGAGGGCGGCCCGCCGGCAGGCTGGACCAGCGGCGACTTCCTGTCCTACTACGCGGCCGCGACGCTGCTGTGGAACCTCTCCGGCGACCGGGTGGTGTGGCAGTGGGACGCGGATATGCGCAGCGGTGACCTGTCCGTGCGGCTGCTGCGTCCGGTGCATCCCTTCCACCAGTACGCCACCGCCGACCTCGGCCACCGGCTGGTGTTCCTGACGGTGCTGGCACCGGCCCTGGTGCTCGCCGCGCTGCTCGTGCCGGGCCTGGACTACCCGGTCACGCCCGCCCGGCTGGTCGCCGTGGCCGCCGCCACGGCCCTGGCGTACGCGGTCAGCCTGCTGATGGCCTCGACGTTCGCGCTGATCGGCTTCTGGAGCATCCAGACGTCCAACGTGTGGCTGCTGTGGTGGGGCCTCGGCTCGTTCGCTTCGGGCTGGATCGCTCCGCTGGCGCTCATGCCGGACTGGCTGCGCACGGCCGCGATGGTGCTGCCGTTTCGCACCGCGATGGGTTTCCCGGTGGAGCTGCTGATGGGCCGCCTCGACGCGGGTGAGACCGCGTACGGCTTCGCCGTCGGGCTCGGCTGGCTCGCCGTGTTCGCCCTGCTGTACCGGATCATCTGGCGGCACGGCGTACGCCGCTATCAGGCGGTGGCCGGATGAGCCGGTGGACCCGCCACGCGCGCGTCCTGGGCATCTGCTGGCGGGCGGCGGTGGCCAGTGAGGTGGAGTACCGGTTCAACTTCCTCTCCAACGTCGCGCTGAGCACCTTCTGGATGGTGTGGGCGGCGGCCGGTGCCTCGGTCTACTTCCGGTTCACCGGCGTCGTGGCCGGTTGGACGCACGCCGAGGTGCTCGTGGTCATCGGCCTGTTCTTCGCCCTCAACGGCATCCGTCAGGCGCTGCTGCAACCCAACCTGGAGCGGATGACCGACTACGTGCGCCGGGGCACCCTCGACTTCCTGCTCACCAAGCCGTTCGACGCGCAGCTGCTGGTGAGCCTGCGGCAGGTACGGGTCAACAACCTGCTCGATCCGGTGCTGGGCCTGGCCCTGGCCACTGTCGGGATGGTGCTGTCCGGGCGCGGCGTGTCGCCGGCCGCGCTAGCCGCGTTCCTGTTCCTGCTGGCCTGCGCGATGCTGCTGATGTACGCCCTCACCGTGGTGCTGATGGCGTTGTCGGTGGTGCTGGTGGCCGCCGAGGAGCTCGACCGGGTCTCTTTCGCCTTCGTCGAGCTGTCGCGCTTCCCGGTGGACCTGTACCGCAACCCCGCGCAGGCCGTGCTCACCATCGTGCCGGTGGCGTTCCTGACCACCTACCCGGCGGCGGCCCTGCTGGGCCGGCTCGACGCGTACCTGCTGCTGCTCGCCCCGGCGGTGGCGACCGGCTCGGTCGTGCTGGCCACCTGGGCGTGGCGGCGGGCGCTGCGGTCGTACGCCGGCGCCAGCGCCTAGCCAGCGGACGGCGACACGACGAGGACCCGCGCCCCGACGGGTACGGGTCCTCGCTGCCGGGCGGGTGGTAAGTCAGTAGACGGTCACGCCGTAGGCGCTGGCCGCCTCGGTGACGGGCTGGTAGAACGTCGTGCCGCCGACCCGGCAGTCGCCGCTGCCGCCGGAGGTGATGCCGAGCGCCTTGGTGCCGTCGTAGAGCGGGCCGCCGGAGTCGCCCGGCTCGGCGCAGACGGTGGTCTGGATCATGCCCTTCACGGTGCCGCTGCCGACGTAGCGAACCCTGACGTTCAACGCGGTCACCGTGCCGCTGTGCGTGCCGGTGGTCGACCCGGTGCGGGTGACCGCCTCGCCGACGAAGGCGTTCGCCGCGGTGTAGCCGCCCGGGTGGGTCAGCGACGCGTTGTCGTAGCGGACCAGGGCGTAATCGTTGCCCGGGAAGCTGGAGCCGACAGTGGGGCCGATGAGAGTGGTCTGGCTGGAGTTGGTGTACCAGGTGGCCGCCACGTTGCCGCAGTGCCCGGCGGTGAGGAAGTGGTAGACGCCGGCCTTGACCACGTTGAAGCCGAGCGAGCAGCGGTAGCCGCCGCCGTAGATGGCGTTGCCGGCGGAGAGCAGCGGACGGAAGGTGCCCCGGGCCTGGTCGACCCGGATCGCGCCGGCGTCGGTGCCGGCGCTCTTCTTCAGGGTGGCCAGCTCGGCGGCGGAGACGCTCTCATCGGCGGTCACCACGACGCGACCGGACGCGACGTCCATGTGCCAGGCGATGCCCTCGACGCCGGAGGCCGCGACGGCGGCGTCGACCCGGGAGAGCTGGTCGGCGGTGTAGGTCCGCGGGGCGGCCGAGGCGGCACCCGGGACGGTGAACGCGCCGGCGGCCACCAGGCCGACGGTCGCGGCGAGCAGGGGGGTCAGTCGGCTACGGCGGATGCTCACGGTCTCCTCCTAGGACGGTGCAGGCCGCCGGTTGCGTCGGCGTCCATGCCCCTTTCGCCGCGGTCGGTTCGGGGTTGACCTCGGCGAACGCTGTAGCGGCGAGTATCCACCCAGGTCGATGCGATGGCAAGGGCCTCTGGCGCGGCGCCCCGCGCTGACTAGGGTGGGGGCGGGGAGGTGCGGCGATCATGGCGGAACTGAGCAGGGACGGGCGGGCCGGACTGGAGGCGGCGGTCCCGGGCGGGGTGCGGACGCGGGCCGCGGACCGCCTGCGGCTGGCCCACGACGCCTCCCACTACCTGCTGCACCCGAGCGCGGTGGTCACCCCCGCCGACGCGGAGCAGGTGGCCGCGCTGCTGCGGCACAGCCGGCGCTCCGGCACGCCGCTGACCTTCCGCTCCGGCGGCACCAGCCTCAGCGGGCAGGCGGTCACCGACCAGCTCCTCGTCGACACCCGCCGGCACTTCCGCGACCTCGACGTCCTCGACGACGGCCGGCGGGTCCGGGTGCAGCCCGGCGTGGTGCTGCGGCAGGTGAACGCCCGGCTCGCCCCGTACGGCCGCAAGCTGGGCCCGGACCCGGCCAGCGAGTCCGCCTGCACCATCGGCGGCGTCGTCGCCAACAACTCCAGCGGGATGACCTGCGGCACCGAGTTCAACACCTACCGCACCCTGGAGTCGGTACTGCTGGTGCTGCCCAGCGGCACCCTGCTCGACACCGGCGTCCCGGACGCCGACGACCGGCTGCGCGCCGCCGAGCCGCAGCTGCACGCCGGCCTGCTCCGACTGCGCGACCGGGTCCGCGGCAACCCCGACTCGGTGCGCCGCATCCGCGCCCAGTACGTCATGAAGAACACCATGGGGTACGGGGTGAATGCCTTCCTCGACCACGACTCGCCCGCCGACCTGCTCACCCGGCTCGTGGTGGGCAGCGAGGGCACCCTCGCCTTCGTCGCGGCGGCGACCCTCCACACCGTACCGGTGCACCGGCACGCCGCGACCGGCCTGCTCGTCTTCGACTCCCTGGGCGCGGCGATGGCCGCGATGCCGGCCCTCGTCGCCGCCGGGCCGGCGGCGATCGAACTGCTCGACGCGGCCTCCCTGCGGGTCGCCCAGACCGACCCGAAGGCCGACGCCGCGCTGCGCGGCCTGACGGTCCGGGAGCACGCCGCGCTGCTGGTCGAGTGGCAGGAATCCGACCCGGACGCCCTCGCCGCGCGGCTGGCGGCGGCCCGGCCGGTGCTGGCCGACCTGCCGCTGACCGCCCCGGCCCGGCTCAGCGGCGAGGCGGCGGCCCGCGCCGCGCTCTGGCATATCCGCAAAGGCTTGTACGCGGCCGTCGCCGGAGCCCGCCCGTCCGGCACCACCGCGCTGCTGGAGGACATCGCCGTCCCGGTGGACGCGCTCGCCGAGACCTGCGCGGCCCTCGCCGACCTCTTCGCCGGGCATCGGTACGAGGAGAGCGTGATCTTCGGGCACGCCAAGGACGGCAACCTGCACTTCATGCTCAACGAGCGGTTCTCCGGCGGCGAGGCCCCGGCACGCTACGCCGACTTCACCGAGGAGATGGTCGACCTGGTGCTCGGCCACGGCGGCACGCTCAAGGCGGAGCACGGCACCGGCCGGGTGATGGCCCCCTACGTGCGCCGCCAGTTCGGCGACGAACTGTACGCGGTGATGCGCGAACTGAAGACGCTCTGCGACCCGGACGCCGTGCTCAACCCCGGGGTGCTGCTCAGCGACGACCCCGAGATCCACATGCGGCACCTGAAGACCGTGCCGACCGTCGAACCCGAGGTCGACCGCTGCGTCGAGTGCGGCTACTGCGAGCCGGTCTGCCCCAGCCGCGACCTGACCACCACCCCCCGGCAGCGCATCGTGCTGCGCCGGGAGATCGCCACCGCCCGCGCCGACGGCGACCTCGCCCTGGCACGCGAGCTGACGGAGGCGTACGACTACGACGCCGTGGACACCTGCGCGGTCGACGGTATGTGCGCCACCGCCTGCCCGGTGCTGATCAACACCGGTGACCTGGTGAAGCGGCTGCGCGCCGAACGCCATGGCGGGGTCGCGCAGGCCGGCTGGCGGGGCGCCGCCACCCGGTGGGGCGCGGCCACCCGGGGCATGGCCCGCGGCCTCGACCTGGCCGGTGCGCTGCCGCCCGCGCTGCCCGAGGCCGCCACCCGCGCGGCCCGCGCGGTCCTCGGTGCCGAGCGGGTCCCGCAGTGGCGGCGCGACCTGCCGCGCGGCGGCACGGTCCGCCGTCCGCACCCGGTCGACGACCCGGACGCGGTCTTCGTCCCGTCCTGCCTCGGCACCCTCTTCTCGCCCGCCGAGGGCGGGTCGGGGGTCGCCGCCGCGCTGCTCACCCTCGCCGAACGGGCCGGAGCGCGGCTGCTCGTGCCCGAGGGCATCGCCACCGTGTGCTGCGGCACGCCCTGGTCCTCCAAGGGCCTGATCGCGGGCTACCGCGCGGTGCAGGACCGGGTGCCGCCGGCGCTGCGGGCGGCCAGCGGCGACGGGGCGCTGCCGCTGGTCAGCGACGCGGCGTCGTGCACCGAGGGCTTCACCAAGCTGGTCGCCGACGCCGGTGACCTGCGGGTGGTCGACGCCGTCGAGTACGCGGCGACCACGCTGCTGCCCCGGCTCACCGTCCGCCGCCGGCTCGGCTCCCTCGCCCTGCACCCGACCTGTTCGTCCACCCGCCTGGGGTTGGACGAGCCGCTGCTCGCCGTGGCCCGGGCGATCGCCGACGAGGTCGTGGTGCCCGAGGGCTGGCAGTGCTGCGGCTTCGCCGGCGACCGGGGGCTGCTGCACCCGGAGCTCACCGCCTCCGCCACCCGCGCCGAGGCCGCCGCGGTCGCCGCGCGGTCCTTCGACGGGTACGCCTCGGTGAACCGCACCTGCGAGATCGGTCTGGCCCGGGCCACCGGGCAGCCGTACCGACACCTACTGGAGCTGCTGGCCGAGTCCACCGCTTGACAGTCCGTGTCGCAGCGGTCCCGTACGCTCCCGCCATGATCGAGGACCTGCCCCGGTTGCTCAGTTCCTCCCGCCGGGGACACTGCCGCCCGGCCGGGTGGTGGAGCCGGAGGGCGGCGGACCGCCGCGGTACTGGCTGAGCGACGCCCCGATCGAGCCGGACCGCTGGGCGCGGATGCGGTCCCGGCATCGGGAGTCCGGGCTGTGGCCGCTGCTGCTGACCGGGTTGCCCCGCGAGGAGAGCCGACCCTGGGCCGACGGCGAGGTCCACCCGGCCGGCATGTCGTCGCCGGAGCACCACGACGCGGCGGACCTGCTGGCCCGGTGGTGGGAAGACTGCACGGACACCGACGAGGACGACATGCTCTCCGCCACCGAGCGGGCCGCGGTGACCGCCCCGTTCCGGCAGACCTGGCCGGGGATCGCGCTGCCCGGAGAATCCGCGGGACCCGCCGCCCACTTCGCCGACCGGTACGCGGAGTTCCTGCTCCGCACCCCGGCCCGGCTCGGCCTGGTGCCGGCCGGCCGGGGTGCGGACACGCTCGCCCTGACCGGCTGGTCCGGCCCGGCCAACCACACCAAAGACACCGGCGAGATCGCCGCCGTCGTCCGAAGCTGGGAGGAACGGTTCGGCGCGCGGGTGGTCGGGGTCGGGTTCGACACCCTCCACCTCAGCGTCGCCGCGCCACCCACCTCACCCCGGCACGCCCTGCGGGTCGCCGCCGAGCACTTCGCCTTCTGTCCCGACAACGTCTGGCAGGGCGCCGGCACGCTGACTGTCTATGCCGAGCAGCTCCTCGGCATGAACTCCTGATCCTTCTGGTGGGACTGACCCGCCGGTCAGAGCGTCCGGGTCAGCTCTGCGATGATCTCCGCCGCCGGGGCGGCCCGGGCGGAGCGCCAGCCGGTCCCGGCCCACAGGTGCAGCCGGTCGGCGTCACCGGCCTGCGCGGCGGCGGTGCGCAGCGGCCGGGTCAGGTAATGCAGCGCGGGGTAGCCCAGCGGGGCTTCCGCGTCGTACCGATCGATGAAGTCGTTGCGCAGCCCGCGGGCCGGCCGCCCGGTGAACGCCCGGGTGACCACCGTCCGGTCCCACCGGGGATCGGCCAGCGCGTCGCGGTGGGTGCGGCTGGTGCCGCTCTCCTCCGCGCGCAGCAGCAGCGTGCCGACCAGGACGGCGGCGGCACCGGCGGCGAGCGCCGCCCGGACGTCCTCCCCGCCGGACACGCCGCCCGCGCCGAGGACGGGCAGCCCGGTCTGGTCCGCGACGAGGCCGACCAGCTCCGGCAGGGGGCGGGACGCTGCCGGGGAGTCCGGGGTGAAGGTGCCGTAGTGGCCGCCGGCGTTCCCGCTCTGCGCGACCAGCCCGTCCACCCCGAGCGCGACGGCGGCTGAGGCCTCCGCCGGATCGGTCACCGTGACCAGCACCCGGCTGCCGGCCCGCCGCAGCTCCCGCACGACGGTCGCGGACGGGAGGCCGAAGGTGAAGCTGACCACCGGCACCGGGTCGCGGACCAGCAGGTCGATCTTCGCCGCCCAGTGGTCGTCGTCCTCGATGCGGGCCGCGGCCGCGAGATCCAGCCCGTAGGGTGCGCCCTCGGCGGCGATCCGGGTCGCGTAGCGGCGGAACTCCGCCTCGCCGACCTGCACCGGGGTGGGCACGAAGACGTTCACCCCGAACGGGAGTCCGCTGCCCCGCACCGCGGCGATCTCGTCCGCCACCGCCGCCGGAGTCTTGTAGCCGGCGGCCAGGAACGCGAACGCGCCGACCGAGCCGACCGCCGCGGTCAGGCCGGTGGTGGTCGGTCCACCAGCCATCGGCGCCGCCACGACCGGTACGTCCACGCCGAGCAGTTCCTGCAATCGCCTGTCCACCGCCCCAGTCTGCCCGCCAGGGCGCGGCGCCGGCGGCCGGTCCGCCGTGACATCCCGCACCGCCGACCCGGTGATCCGCCGCCGGCCGATCCCCGGCGCGGCCGTCCCACGCGGTCTACCGTGCAAATGAGCCGGTGTAACCGGGCGTACCGGGCGGGGGTGGGACGGGATGGCGGAATCGACGCGACCGCTGGCCGGGCGGGTCGCCGTGGTCACCGGCGCCGCGCGAGGCATCGGCCGGGCCGCGGCCGTGGCCCTCGCCGCGGCCGGCGCGGACGTGGCCGGGGTCGACGTCGCCGGGCCGGTCAGCCCGATCCTGGACTTCCCGCCCGCCACCCCGGAGGACCTGGCCGAGACCGGCCGGCTGGTCAGCGCGGCCGGCGCGCGCTGGTCCGCGCACGCCGCCGACCAGCGGGACATCGCCGCCGTGCGGGCGGTGGCCGACGCGGTCGAGCGGGACCTCGGCGGTGTCGACGTGGTCTTCGCCAACGCCGGTATCCAGGCGTTCAAGCCGCTGCTGGAGATGGCCGACCCGGACTGGCACGACCAGATCGACGTCAACCTGACCGGCACCGCGAACGTGCTGCGGGCCTTCGCCCCGCTGCTGGTCCGCCGCGGCGGCGGGCGGATCGTCGTCACCTCCTCCACCCAGGGGCAGCACGGCACGAAGAACGGGTCGGCGTACGCGGCCTCGAAGTGGGGCCTGATCGGTCTGGTGAAGTCGGCCGCGCTGGAGCTCGGCGGGCACGGCATCACGGTGAACGCGGTGATCCCCGGGCTGGTCGACACCACCCTCACCCGGCACGAGGACCGGTACGCACAGGCGATCGCCGAGGGCGGTCGGACGCCGTCCGGGGACGCCGCCGCCGACGAGCAGACCGCGATGGAACTGCTGCGGGCGAAGACGCCGCTGGGCGTGCCCTGGGTGCAGCCGGAGGACGTGGCGCCGCTGGTGGTGTTCCTCGCCTCCGACCAGGCGCGGATGGTCAGCGGCACCTCGTTCGCCGCGACCGGCGGCGACAGCGCGCACGTAACGGCCTGACGGGTGCGCCGGCCTGGACTGTGTGGACCTGCCGAGCCGGCGCGATGAGCTGATCAGGCGCCGGGCGGGCAGGGTGTGCCCGCCCGCCCGACCTCGCGGTACGCCGGTCGTCAGCGCTTCGCGGCCTGCTTCGCCGCCTGCGGCGAGGCGCCCTTGGTCACCTTGGACAGTGCCGTTTTCAACTGGCTCTCGGTCATCTTGGAGTTGCCCTCGATGCCCGCGTTGTGGGCTCGCTGGCGCAGCTCGTGCAGTTGCTGACGGTCAGTCATGGCTACCCCCATGTCGTCGCCGGGCAGGTGCCTGTGGTCCTGCGGCTGGACATTTCCGGCGCCTTCCTCCCGGAGTCGGACCATCGTGCCCGGCGTTCGTCGTTCTGCTTCCGCTGCCGCAGTCCGACGGTTACCCGGGGAGCGGCGGGAAGGAACCTGGACACGGGGCGTGTTCAGTGCCCTGCGGTTCGAACGGGGCGCGGGTGCGGCAGGCGTACGTCGTCCGGGCGCCCGCTCTGTGCCTCCGGGCCTCGTCCGAATCACAACAGGGGCTGCATTCCGCCCCAGCCCGTACCGGTCCGGATCTTGGTGGCGAAGCCGGTGCCCCGACCGCGGTAGAGATACAGGTAGCCGGTGGACTTCTCGACGGCGAGCAGATCCGGGTAGCCGTCACGGTCGAAGTCGCCGATGCCGACCAGGTCACGCATGCTGTTCCAGCCGGTTCCGACCTGCAGCTTGGTACCGAACCCACCTGCCCGTCCCGGGTAGAGGAAGAGATAGCCGGTGGCCTTCTGCCGGGCGAGGAGGTCTGGATAGCCGTCGCGGTTGACGTCGCCGATTCCCGCGAGTTCGTCCATGCTGTTCCAGCCGGTTCCGACCGCCGTCCGGGCACCGAACGACGTGCCACGGCCCGCGTAGAGGAACAGGTATCCGGTGGAGGTCTGCACGGCGAGCAGGTCCCGATAGCCGTCTCCGTTGAAGTCGGCGGCGGGGGTGATCTCGCGCATGGAGTTCCAGCCGATACCGATGCGGATCCGACTGGCCCACCCCGACGGGGTGTGCGGATACAGCCACAGATAGCCGGTCGCCTTGGCGCGGGCGATGACATCCTCATGACCGTCCCGGGTGAAGTCGGTCCGGATGATGGCATCCATGACGTTCCACCCCGTGCCGATGGTCGTGCGGCTACCGAGGGACGTCCCGTTGCCGGCGTAGAGGTAGAGGTTGCCGGTGGAGGGCTGGCGGGTCAGCAGGTCGGACCAGCCGTTACCGGTGAAGTCGCCGAAGGGGGTTCCCGGAACAGGAGCGACGTCCAGATAGTCGTTGTCTATGTTGATCGTCACTTCGCCCCAGGTCTCGTCGTGGCCGCCCCGGTACTGCTTCATCCGCCGCTGCGGCGACCAGTACGAGCTGGGGACAGCCGGGTCGGACACGGTGGCGATCCCGTCCCAGCGGGCGAGGTCAAGGTAGTCGGGGCGGACGTAGCCGGGCGTGTTGTAGGCGGCGACCTGGTCGGCGACGCCTGAGGCCAGGCTGCTGTAGAAGCCGGAGAGGTAGCCGAGGTCGTGGAGCCGCGCCGTCCACGCGCTCATGAAGGCGAGCACGGCGGAGCGGCAGGCCGGATCGTCGGTCCGGTACGCCTCCATGTCGAAGATGAGTACGCTCTCCGGTGCCAGGCCGAGCGCCTCCGCCTGTACGACTGCGTCTTCCGCCTGTGCGCGTCCCTGCGCCGCCGCGTTCGCCGGTTCGATGAGATAGCGCTTGGTGGACGTCGTGCACGGCGCCTGCAATCCGAGATAGATCGGCATGAGATGCCAGCCCGCCGCCTGCTGGGCGGCGACCCACGAGGGGGTCAGGTTGGGCTGTGCGCACGCCCGGTTGACACCGCCGAAGTAGATGCCGATCGACCGGTAGGGCGAGGCCGACCACGCCTGCATGGTCTCGGCTGACGGGGCGGTGCAGGCGTCGAAGCCCAGTCCGGTGAAGCTGCCGGGCGAGGGGTCCGGCCCCGCGACGGCCGCGGTGCGGGCGGCGGCGGTTGCCGGGGCGGCGGTGGTGTGGCCCGAGGTCGGCGCCGCTGCGGTGAGCGGCAGCACCGTGACGACGCCGACCAGGAGGGCGCGGATCAGGTGGCGCCCGGTGCGCGGGAGGTGGCTGCCGTCCATGCCGGTCTCGATTCTGGTCCTGGTGACCAACCGACTGGTCCTGCCATCCAGGGCAGCAGGTCCGACGTCGCTTCACCAGGGCCGAACGGACTGTTTCGCCTGATGAACGGCATGGCCGCAGTCAGCGCGGTTGGGGCTGCGATGGACGGCTGGACCTGGGTCCGGCCGCCCACCGCCACGGAGGGTGCCCGCCGGGCGGAGGGTCCCGGCGGGCGGCTCGAGTCCGGCTCGGTCGCTCAGCCGGCGGCGGCGGCCAGGTACCGCTCGGCGGCGTCCGGCGTCATGAACCAGTCCCGGAAGTCGTTCGGGTCGCTGAACCCGTTGGCGAAGCGCCGGGCCACGACCGGGTTCTCCGCGGCGACCCCCAGGATCTGCTGCACGTGCGGCGGCAGCGGCTGGAGCATCGCGTTGGTCCAGCCGGTGACCGCCTCGCCGGCGCCCGCCCAGAACCGCTCGAAGGTCTGGGTCATCCACTCCCGGTCGAACGGCCGGTCGCCACGCTCCACGATCGACCCCAGGTACGAGTACGCGCACTTCGCCGCGGTGTTGCTGCCCTGCCCGGTGATCGGGTCGTTGGCCACGACCACGTCGGCCATGCCCAGCACCAGCCCGCCCGAGGGCAGGTCCGCCACCGGCCGCCGCACGGTCGGGGTGTACCGGCCGGAGAGGGTGGCCCGCCCGTCGGTCAGCTCGACGTCGGTGCACCGCTCGTAGACCCACGGCGTGTAGCGGCGGGCCAGGTCGAGGGTCAGCTTCAGGTGCTCGGCCGGGTCCCGCCGGTCGGTCCACAGGTCCAGCGGTCCACCGGGCACCGCCTCCCAGAACAGGATCTCGCACGGTCCGGAGTGGGTCAGCGCCGGGATGACGAACAGCTCGCCCAGCCCCGGCACGGCGTTGAAGCCGACGTGCGGCACCGGCAGCAGCGGGTCCGGGGTCATCCCGTGCACGTACGCCACGGCCAGCCCACGCTGCGGCGCGTCGTACACCGAGCGCTCCGGGTCCCGGTCGAAGGCGCCGACCAGGTCGCCCTTGCCGGCGGCCACCACGGTCAGGTCGTACCGGCCGAGCCGGGTGAGCCCGTCCAGGTCGGACGTCGTCACCGTCTGGTAGAGCACGGTTCCGCCGCGCTGCTCGAACAGCTCCAGCCAGTCGGCCATCTTCACCCGCTGGTCGGTGCTCTGCGCCGGCTCGTCCAGCAGGCACGCGATCCGTAGCGCCCGCTCGCCGGGCGGCGCGGACAGCGACACCTGCAGCCCCTCGATCCGGGGCGCCCGGTCCTGCCAGAGGTCCAGTCCGTACCGGCGCTCGGTGGCCAGCGCCGTGCCGAACATGGCCTGGGTGCTCATCACCCAGCCCCGGCGGATCTCGTCCGGGGTGCGGGCGGACATCACGGTCACGTCGTAGCCCTCGGCGAGCAGGCTCAGGGCGAGCTGGAGCCCGGACTGTCCGGCCCCGACGATCAGGATCTTGCGCATGGTTCCTCCAGGTTGAGCTACTGCATTGCGAGCGAGCCGGCAGTGGGCCGGGCGGTGCGGGACATGGTGTGTTCCACGACCGCCAGCAGCGCCCGGGCCACCGACGACGGGTCGCGGGCGTCGCAGGCGACCAGGGGCACAGCGGCGGACAGCGCGAGCGCTTCGCGGACCTCGTCGAGCGGGTGGTGCAGCACCCCGTCGAAGAGGTTCACGCAGACCACGAACGGCACGTCGCTGTCCTGCTCGAAGTAGTTGATGGCCGGGAACGAGGCGGCCAGGTTCCGGGTGTCGGCGAGCACCAGCGCGCCGACCGCGCCCCGGCACAGGTCGTCCCACATCGGCCAGAACCGCGGCTGTCCCGGCGTGCCGAACAGGTACAGCACGAGGTCGGGACCGATGGTCAGCCGGCCGAAGTCCATCGCCACGGTGGTGGTCTTCTTGTCGATCCCCGGGTCCATCCGGTCGACGGTTTCGCTGGCCGCGGTCATCCACGCCTCGGTGTTGATCGGCGGGATCTCCGAGATGGACCCGACGCAGGTGGTCTTGCCGACGCCGAAGCCGCCCGCGATGACGATCTTCGCCGAGGTCAGCAGCGGAGGCTCAGGCAAGCTTGCGGAGGCCATCGCGCAGTCTCTCCAGGAGGCGGAAGTCGACGTTGTCGTGGTCGGTGTGGATCAGCAGCCGGTCGGTGGCGGCCAGGTCGTCGACGACCACCCGGGCCACGCCCAGTGACATCCCGCAGACTGCGGAAAGTTCGGCGACGGAGCGCGCCGCCCGGCGGGCCTGCTCGTACAGGGACCGGGCCTCGGGCAGCAGGCCGGAGGCGAACACGGCGTCGTAGTAGGGCACCGACACCAGGGTGTGCACCAGCAGCGGCTGCCGGGTGCGGGTCCGGCCGGCGGTCAGCACGTACGGCCGCACCTTCCAGTACCTCATCGGCATGATCAGCTTCTTTCGGCCGGGTCAGCGGGACTGACTGGCGGTCATCCGGTGCAGCTCGTGGCGGACGGCCGGGGTGAGGGCGTGCCACACCGCGCCGACGAACTGGGTCATCCGGTAGGAGACGACCCGCAGGTCGCAGCCGGGGGCGGCGGCCACCGCGAGGCCCGCCGACTCGCCGACCCGCATGAACAGCAGGTGCCCGCGTGGCAGCCGGACGGTCAGGTACTCGGAGGAGCCGAGGTCCAGCAGGGCCGCGCTGCGGTCGGCCATGCTCAGCAGGCCCGCGGTCAGCGCGGAGAGTTGGTCGCCGAGGTCCCGGTCGACGGTGCGGGAGGCGGCGAGCTGGAGGCCGTCCAGCGACACGAGCATCGCGTGGGTGACCCCCGGTACGTCCTCGGCGAACTGCCGGATCAGCCAGGCACAGTCCGGTACCCCCGGGCCCGTGGTCGTCGTACCGCTGCGGGGGAATGCGTGGGTCATCGCTGCTGTCCTTCGTCGCTGGTGGTCAGGGCGTCGCTGACGCCGGCGGCGAAGGCCGCCGTCTCGTCCGGCCATGCCTCGGGTGGAGATCCGGCGCCGGGGTCCGCCGGGGACGGCGCCGTCGCCGGGGACTGGTCACGGACGCTTCCCGGCACCCGCTGGGGCAGCCCGCCGGATGACTGCTGCGCGCGGGCCTGTCCGCCCAGCGTGGTCAGGGGCATGGTGGGCGAGTTGGTGCCGTCGTGGGGCGGGGCCATCTGGGTACTCCTGGAGTGGGTCCCGCCCCCGGCCGGCGGGGGCGGCCAGGCCGGGGGCGGGACAGGCGCGCCGGCCGGGTCTGCACCCGGCGCGGTGGGAATCTCACAGAGCAACGCGCCGGGGACGAACACGGTCGCCGTGGTGCCGCCGGAGGGCCGGTTGGTGAGGGCGACCCGTAGCCGTTGGGCGACGGCCAGGTGGGCCACCACGGCGAGCCCGAGATGGGCTGCGGGGTCGAGCGTGACCGGGGTGATCGGCTGGCCGCCGAGCAGGGCGTTGAGCTGAGTCAGGTGATCGGGGTGGATGCCCACCCCGGCGTCCTCGATCCGCAGCAGGACGCTGCCGTCCTCGGTGATGAACGCCGACACGATCACCGGGGAGGTGGGCGGGGAGAACCGGGTGGCGTTGTCCAGCAGTTCGGTGAGCACCCGGATCACGTCGTCGGCGGCGAACTCGACCACCGCCAGGTCCAGCACGTGGCCCACCTGGATGCGGGGGTAGTGCTCGATGGCCGAGCTGGCGGCTCGGACGACGTCGACCAGGGTCACGGTCTGCGGGTTGGCGTCCTCGACCCGGCGGCCCAGCAGGACCTGGAGGTTCTCCGCGTGCCGCCGGATCCGGGTGTTCGCGTGGTCGATCCGGTAGAGCCGCTCCAGCCGGTCGGGGTCCTGCTCGTCGGCCTCGACCGCCTCCAGGTGGGAGCCCATCTGGTACGCGGAGGCCATGATCCGCATCGCGAACTGCTCGCAGATCGCCGGCCAGGGGCCGGACGGCACCTCCTCGGGGCTTGACGGAGGCGGCTCGGGCGTCTCCTGTGGTGTGACGTCCCACTGAGCGACCGTCGGATCCAACCAGCGCGCCGCCCGCTGCCGCCAGCTCGCCCGGCGGTGACCCGCCGAGACGGCTGGGGTGATATCGGTGCTTCTCACGAAATTACCGGCCTGTCCGTGATGCTCGGCTCTGGCATGGTGCAGCAGTCAACCACCGTTTGTGCGTTGATTGCAACGGCCAAGGTCAACTTGGGGTGGTTTTCACACCCGGCGCGCCGCACTGCCACGACTTGTCCATCGGGCTCGCCCGGCGAAACGCAACAGCCGCACGGAGGGATTTCGCCGCGGACCGGACGGGAGCCGGTCGACGGACGTCCGGACGGCTGCGGCATGATCATGTGAGCGACGTCGAGCGGGGAGGAGACGGGCGGATGACGGCGGAGGTGCCGCGTGGTGGCCGGGTGCTCTTCATCGGCGACAGCATCACCGACGCCGGCCGGGACCGGAGCTGCGGAGCCGACCTCGGCACCGGGTACGCGATGATGGCCGGGGCCTGGTTCACCGCCCGCCACCCCGGCCACCGGGCCACCTTCCTCAACCGGGGCGTCAGCGGCGACCGGGTACGCGACCTGCGCGCCCGCTGGGAACAGGACTGCCTGGCCCTCGCCCCGCAGGTGGTGTCCGTCCTGATCGGCATCAACGACACCTGGCAGCGCTACACCCGGGACGACCCGACCAACGCCGCGGACTTCGCCCGCGACTACCGGCACATCCTGGAGGGCACCCACCGGCTGGGCGCGCGCCTGGTCCTCGTCGAGCCGTTCCTCGTCCCGCTCGACGACGAACAGCGCGGCTGGCGGGCGGACCTCGACCCGAAGGTCGAGGTGGTCCGCAAGCTCGCCGCCGAGTTCGACGCGACGCTGGTCGCAGTGGACGACCTGTTCCAGGCCGCCGAGGTGGACGACCGGGTGTGGACCCGCGACGGCGTGCACCCGACGCCGTTCGGGCACGCGCTGATCGCCCAGGCCTGGCTGCGCGCGGCCACCCCGGCGGCCTGAGGGCCGGGCGGCGTCCGCCCGACCCTCGGCGGCCTCAGCCGGCCAGGTCGAGCTGGAGCGTGGCGATCTCCCACGCCCGCAGCGGCAGCCGGACCTGGCCGCCGTCGACCGGCAGCGGCTCGCCCGGCCGGCCGCGCAGGTCGGCCCGCCACGCGCCGCGTACGTCACGGCCGGTCCCGATGACGGCGGTGGTGTCGCGGCTCGCCACCACCCGCAGCTCGACCCGGCCGTCCCGGTCCCGGACGCTGGTCAGGGTCACGCCGTCCCCGGCGACGGTCAGCCCGGTCACCGGCGCCGGCAGCCCGGCGGCCGGATCGCCGGCACCCGGGAAGGGCAGCAGCTCGTGCCGGTACGCCTCGGCCGCCTCCGCCACCCCGGCGGTGTTCCAGTCGCCCCGGAACGGCAGCACGGCGAGGTCGACGTGGCGTTCGCCCCGGCACTGTGCGAGGGGCGTGGGCAGCTGCGGGCCGGCGGGCTCGTCCCGCAGGGCGTGCCGGTTACGGGACAGCATCGCGATCGCCCGCAGCACGGTGACCGCCAGTTCCCGACCGGAGTCGACCAGCTCGTACTCCGTCGGCTGGGTCAGCAGCACGGCGAGCGACCCCTCGGTGCCGCCGGCGGCGACGAACCCGTTGGCCGGGAACGTCGGCAGCGGCACCTCGCCGCCGCCACCTTCGGCGGTCAACCCACGCTCGACGACCGCGAACTGACCCTCCGCGTACGACGCGGCCGCCGGTGCGGGCAGCGGCAGGTGCAGGCGTACCCGGTGGTCGTCGCAGCGGTTGTCGAAGCTCAGCCGCAGCCGGGCGAAGCGCTCACCGCCCCGGACCTCCACCCTGGTCGTGACGATGGTGGTCTCCCGGTCCACGCGGCGGGAGCCGGCGTCCACGTCGGCGCCGACCGGCCACCGGTATTCGCGGACCACGTCGAGCACGGCGACCACCGGGCCGTCGTGCACCACCACGGTGCGCACCGCCCGGGGCTTGTCGACCAGTTCGTCGGCGGCCGGTGGGGCGTAGTTGTAGCTGTCGCCCACGTCGCCGCCGTCGACGACCCGGCCGACCCCGTCGACGGTCCATCCGTCCGGGGTGGACAGCCGCAACGTGCCGTCCTCGGCCACCTCGACACGGAGCAGGCCGTTGTCGACGGTCCGGTCGGTCACCGTCACCGGCCAGGTGCCGCCCTGCGCCGGGTCGGCGAGCGTCGGCCCGGCGGCCGGACCCGGCAGCGCCGCCGCGTGATCGGGCAGGGCCACCGGACGGACCGCGGCCAGGCCGAGCGGCGGCGCGGTGACCAGCGCGGCGACGGTCGCCCGGGGGGCGGCGACGATACGTACCCGCCACCGGTCCGGGCCGGTGACGGCGGCGAGCGCCAGCCGGACGTCCTCGACGTCGAACGACGGGTCGCCGTGCTGCGCGACCTGGAAGGTGAGGGTGGCGTCGGCGGGCGACACCGACCAGGCGGTGATCTCCTGCCCGTACAGCTCGGTCCCGTGCACCCGGGTGAGGATCGCCGGCAACTCGGCCGCCGGCACCAGGTCGTCGGCGAGCAGCGTCCGAGCCCGGTCGAGGACCTGGGCGGGGACGACCGTGCCGTCGGCGTCGACCAGGCCGACGGGCCCGTCCGCGGGTGCCTCGACGTCCAGCCGGACCAGCGCCGTGCGGGTCGCCGGGGTCGGGTTGAACAGCAGGTATCCGTCGCTCGGCACCGCGGTGGCCAGCCGTGCCCCCACCAGGTCGCAGACCGCCCGGCCCAGCTGGTCCGCCTCGGCCAGTCGGGCGGCCACCTGCTCGGCGGTCTCGTCGCAGCCGCACCCGGTCACCGAGTCGTGGCAGCTCGCGTCGATCAGCCGGGTCCAGGCCATGCCCAGGAACCGCTGCACCGACGGGTCGTGGTACAGCGCGGCGAGGGGTTCGGCGTACCGTTCGACCCGCCGCTCGGCCCGGCCCATCGCCTGCTTCAGGTGGGCGCGTACGGAGATCACGCCGGGCAGGATGTTCGCCCGCGCGTGTGAGCGCAGCTCGCCGGCCACCACGGGCAGCCCGTCCACGGTGGTCGGCTGGGTGGCGAAGTACTCCGCGAGGGTGCCCAGGCGCAGGCGTACCCCGTCGACCGCGGCCGTGGCGAGCAGGTCCGGGGCGTCCGGGGCGGGTGCGGCGTGGTCGGTGCCGTACATGGCCAGCACGGGGGTGTCCAGGCCGTCGGGCCGCCAGTCGCGCAGCCGCTCGGCCAGGTCGGCGGCCCGGCGGGTGACCAGCCGCGGGTCGTCCATCAGCCCGGCCGCGTTGCCGTAACCGCCCGGCAGGTATTCGGTGCGGATCGTGGTGCCGTCCGGGGATTGCCAGCCGAACGTGTGCGACCGCACCCGGTCCGGTACGCCCCGGAAGACGCAGGCGTGGGCCAGCCCTGCGCCGGCCAGGAGCTGCGGCATCTGCGCGATGTGGCCGAACATGTCGGGCAGGTAGCCGACCGGCATCGCCCCGCCCAGGGTGGCGCTCCGGGCCAGCCCGCGCTCCAGGTTGCGGACGATGTTCTCGCCCGAGCAGAGGAACTCGTCCAGCAGGATCTGCCACGGCCCGATCGCCAGCCGCCCGGCCCGGACCAGCGCCTCCACCTGCTCGCGGCGTTCGGGACGTACCTCGAGGTAGTCGTCGACCGCGGCGAGCTGACCGTCCAGGGTGAACCGCTGCCGCTCGTCCTGCGCCATCCGGTCGAACACCTCGTCGAGCAGGGCGACGAGACGTAGCCGGAACCGTTGGAACGGCTCGTACCACTCCCGGTCCCAGTGGGTGTGCGGTACCACGATGATCTCGGTGGGCATCAGTTCCCCGCCTCTCCGCCGATCGCCGCCCCGGTCAGCTCCCCGTAACGGCGTACCACCTGTTGGCTGGTGCGTAGGTCGGCCGCGCCCTCGGCGGCGCCGGTCAGCGGGCGCGCGCCCGCGGTCACCATCGCGTGGAAGGCGACCAGTTCCTGCTCGAACGCCTCGGTCACCGACCGGAACTGCGCCCGCCGCTCCCCACCGTCGTGCCGGTCCACCGCGGTCAGCGTGGTCGGCGCGTTGAGCAGGTACGGCGACGGGAAGACCAGCTCCAGTGCGCCTCGCGCGTGGTGCAGGGTCACCGTCTCCCGGTAGGCCGGGCAGTCCGGCAGGTTCAGCCAGCGGATGCCGTACCGGCCGCCGGCGGGCAGCCGGCCGGAGATCTCCACCGACGGCTCCGCCGGCCCGTCCGGCAACGGCCAGGTCGCCACCTGGTCCACGGTGGCCGGTGCCCCGGTGAACAGCCGCAGCAGCGACAGGTCGTGCGAGATGCTGTTGATCAGGATCTGGTAGAGAGTGCGCGCGCCGGCGTCCGCGCCCACCGCGGCGTCGAGCAGCCGCGCGTCGTCCTCCCGCAGCCGGGCCACCGCCGCGTCCGGCAGGTCCCGGGGCGCCGGGGGCAGGTTGGCGAAGGCGAGCTGCTGCTCCCCGGCTGCGTGCAGCACCGTCACCTCGACCGCGTGCACCGCCTCCGGGCCGCCGATCACGTCCAGCAGCCGGGCCGCCTCGGCGACCGCCGGGTCGTACTGCTTCATGTAACCCACCATCAGCCCGGCGTCCGCCCCGGCCAGCCGGTCGGCCTCGGCGAGGGTGTAGGCGAGCGGCTTCTCGCAGAGCACCGGGAGCCCTTGGCGCAGCGCGGTCGCGGCCAGCTCGCCGTGCGAGCCGGAGGTGGCCAGCAGCACCGCGTCGCAGCCGCCCGCGTCGATCATCGCCGCCGCGTCGGTGTGCCGGCGCGCCGGTTCGACGCGGTACCGGTCGCCCAGTTCGGCCAGCCGCGCGGGGGAGAGGTCGCTGAGCGCGACGACGTCGAACAGGTCGGTGCGGCGTTGCAGCAGGGGCAGGTGCACGGTACGGGCGATCACGCCGAGCCCGGCCACCGCGATCCGGATCCGCTTGCCCGGCTCGGTCATCGCAGCACCCCCTCGACCCAGCGCAGGTTGGCGTGCTGGTCCGCGCGGATCCGGTCCAGGTCCCGGCCCTGCGCGGGTGCGTCCTGCTCGATCACCAGCCAACCGGTGTAGCCGGTCTGGTCCAGCTCGCGCAGCACCCCGGCGAGGTCGACGTCGCCCGCGCCGAGGGCGCAGAACCCGCCCGCGGCGACCACCTCGGCGAGTCCGCCACCGGCGTCCCGGACCCGGTGGTGCACGCCCAGGTCGGCGCCCTTGAGGTGCACCTGGCCGATCCGGCCGGCCCACCGGTGGACCGCCGCGACCGGGTCGCCGCCGGCCAGCGTCAGGTGCCCGGTGTCGAGGCAGATCGCCACGTCGGTGAGTTCCAGCAGCCGGTCGGCCTCCGCCTCGGTCTCCACCAGGGTCCCCAGGTGGTAGTGGAACACCGGTTCCAGGCCCCGGTCGCGGCAGCGGTCGACGGCCTGCTGCACCCGGGCGGCGAAGCCCGGCCACTCGCTCGCGGGCAGCGCGGAGGCCAGGTCCGGCGGGGTGCCGGGGCGGGCCATCCGGGCCGGGTCGCCCGGGCAGGCCAGCGTCGGGCGGGGCGCGAAGCGCGGGTCGTCGACGGTGACGGCGGTGAACACGTTCAGTGCCGCGTCGAGCTGGGCCAGGTCCTCGGCGAAGCCGTCCGGGTCGGCGAAGCGCAGGTCGACCCAGCCGCCGGCGAGCCCGATCGCGGTGGCAGCGAGCCGGTGGCGCAGCGTATCGCCGGTGCCGAGGTAGCCGATCGGCCCGGAGTCCACGCCGGTGTAGCCGTCCGCGGCGAGCGACGCGAGCAGGTCCTCGGGGTCGACCTCGGGGTCGGTCGGCTGGTAGATGCCGTAGTTGACCGGGGCCCCGGCCACTCTGGTACGTCCGGTCAGCCGCACAGTGCGATCACCTCCATGCGGTGGGACTCCAGGACGTGCAGCCCGTCGGCGGCCGGCAGCAGGCACCGGTCGCCGTGGACGACCCGGTGCCGGCCGTCCGGGTAGCCGAGCAGCGCGCCGTCCGCGCCCAGCGCCAGCAGCTCGTCGCCGAGTCGCAGCAGCAGCGGCGCGTCGGGGCCGGCGGAGATGGCGGTGCGGCCGGCGGCCAGGGCGTCGCGGACCGTGGCCTCGTCGGTCGGGTCGCCGTCCACGAGCACCCAGGTGGTCGGCGCGCCGGGCAGCGCGTCCGCGCCGGGCCGGTGGAAGTCGCTGCCCCCGACCGGTACGACGTCCGGCCGCCACGCCTGCGCCCAGGCGAGCGGGGCCCCCCAGGTGCGGTCCCACCAGCCGGAGTGCCACACCTCGACGAGGCGGGTGCGGGTGGTCACCGGCTGCCGCCAGGCGCAGTCGCCGCCGAGCGGATGGTTGACCGACAGCAGCCCGCCGGCCCGCTCCGCCGCGGCGAGCCAGTGGTCGGCCGGTTCCCGGAAGTCGATCCAGCCGACCGGTCCGAACACGTTGGCGTGCCCCCGGTCGGTGGTCACCTCCTGCCCGGCGACGAGGGTGATCCCGTACCGGCGCGCCGACTCGGGGAGCCAGGGGTGGTGGCTGACGGTGTTGTGGTCGGTGACGGCGAGGAAGTCCAGGCCCCGGGAGACGGCGAGGGCGGCCAGTTCGTCGATGGTGTGGTTGCCGTCGCTGTGCACGGTGTGCGCGTGCAGGTCGCCGGCGAGCCACCGCCGCCCGTCCACCTCGGGCAGCGCCGGGCGCGGCGGGCGTTCCGGTCGGGGCGGCGCCGCTGCCGAGGCTGGTGGTCCCGGCGGGGTGCTGCTGGTGGTGGCGGTGACCTCGTACGGCAGGCCGTCAGGCGGGATCCGGTGCAGCCGCAGCAGCACCTGCCACTCGCCGGGTTCCAGCTCGCCGGGCAGGTAGCCGGGGGTGGCCCAATCGGCGGTGATGGTGTACTCGTCGCGGGCACCGCCGGACCAGCCGCGGAAGCCGTCCGGTCCGAGGCAGCCGAGGTCGAGCACGCCCGCGTCCCGGGGGTGGTCGAGCCGTACGGTGAGCGCGGCGGTCCCCGGGGCCACGGTGACCGGCAGGGCCCGCATGATGCTCTCCGCGCGGTCCGACAACGTCCAGGTCCCCCGGTGCGTGACCATGGTCAGGCGTCCGCGCCGACGCCGGTACGCGGTGCCGGCACCGATGGCGCCGCCGTCCCGGTCACCAGCTCACCGTTTCGGTAGACCAGCGAGCGCCCGGCTCGGGGCACCACCCAGCCGCTGTCGCCGGGCGCCGGCTCCTGTCCCTCCGGCACCACGACCTGCACGCTGGTCGTCGCGTCGTCGTCGGCGGGCACGTCCATCGACACCAGGGAGAAACTGCCCAGGTTCTCCACCACCACGACCTGGCCGGTGAGCGCGCCGGGGACCGGCTCGGGCGAGTAGTCGAGGTATTCGGGCCGGACGCCGTAGACCACGCTCTCCGCCTCGGTGAGCAGACCGCGGGCCTCCTCGGGCACCGGCAGCCGCACCCCGGCGACGGCCAGTTCGTCGCCGTCCACGCGGGCCGGGATCAGGTTCATCGGGGTCGAGCCGATGAACCCGGCGACGAAGGTGTTGGCCGGGCGGCGGAACACCTCGGTGGGGGTGCCGACCTGCCGGATCCGGCCACCCTCCATCACCGCGATCCGGTCCGCGAGGGCGAGCGCCTCCGCCTGGTCGTGGGTGACGAAGACGGTGGTGACGCCCAGCTCACCTTGCAGCCGCTTGAGGAACGTGCGCGCTTCCAGCCGCAACCGGGCGTCCAGGTTGGACAGCGGCTCGTCGAGCAGGAAGACCTGCGGGTGGCAGGCCATCGCCCGGGCGAGCGCGACGCGTTGCTGCTGGCCGCCGGAGAGCTGCCCGGGCCGGCGGTCCAGCAGCGCGGACAGGCCCAGTTCGTCGGCGGTGCCCGCGGCCTTGTCGTGCCGGGCGGCCCGGCCGACCTTCTTGATCCGCAGCGGGTACGCGATGTTGTCCCGCACGGTCATGTGCGGGAAGAGCGCGTAGTCCTGGAAGACCATCGCCACGTCCCGCTGCCCGGGCGGCAGGTTCGTCACCGCGCGGTCGCCGATGCGGATCGTGCCGACGGAGGCGAGTTCCAGGCCGGCGATGGTGCGCAGCAGGGTGGTCTTGCCGCAGCCGGACGGGCCGAGCAGGGCGAAGAACTCGCCGTCGGCGATCTCCAGGTCGAGGGCGTCCAGGGCGCGTACCCCGTTGGGGTAGACCTTGGTCAGTTCGCGCAGGGTGATGGCGGACATCAGCGCTTGATCCCTCCGTGGAAGCGGAACCCGTACCTGCTGCTGACGAAGACGAACATCAGCGCCACCGGCAGCGAGTAGAGCAGCGAGAAGGTGGAGAGCAGCCGCAGGTCGGCCTGGCCGCCCTCGGTGTAGAGGGTGTACATGATCACGGCGGCGGGCCGCTTGTCCGGTCCGAGCAGCAGGAACGGCACCAGGAAGTTGCCCCACACGTTCGCCACCGCCCACACCCCGACGGTGGCCAGCCCGGGCCGGACCACCGGGACCACGATGTGCCGCATGATCTGCAACGGGCTGGCGCCGAAGACCCGCGCCGACTCCTCGTACGACGTGGGCGTGGCGTCCATGAAGTCCTTGAGGATGAAGATCGCCGCCGGCAGCAGACCGCCGGTGAGGATCAGGATGACGCCGAGCCGTGAGTCGATCAGGTTGACCCGGACGGCCAGCTCGAACAACGGCACCATGGTGGCGGTGCCGGTCACGATCGACGACAGCAGCAGCAGGCCGTAGAGCAGCGCGTCGCGGCCCGGCACCCGGACCCGGCTCAGCGCGTACGCGGCCAGCGCGGCGAAGACCACCACCAGCACGGCGGTGCCGCCGGCCAGCCAGACCGAGTTGAGCAGCGAGGGCAGCGCGTACGGGTTGTCCAGCAGGGCGCGGAAGTTGGCGAGGGTGAACTGCGGCAGCGAGACGCCGATCGTCGGGGTGTCGTCGAACGGCGCGGTGGCCAGCCAGAGCAGTGGCAGGGCGAAGAAGGCGAGCACCAGGCAGAGGAAGACGTAGCGCCCGATGCGGGCCAGCACGTGCCGAACGGCGATCCCCGCCGCGCCGTCGGTCCGGGGCCGGTCCGCCACGGTGCTCACGCCCGCTCCCTTCGCCGGCCCAGCATGCGCAGGTAGATCAGCGCGATGACCAGGTTGATCAGCAGCATGATGAACGAGATGGCGGCGCCGAAGCCCAGCTCGCCGCCGGAGAGCGCCACCTTGTAGACGTAGACCGCGAGGATCTCCGAGCGCTGCTCGGGGCCGCCGGCGGTGATCAGGAACGGGGTGAAGTCGTTGAACGTCCAGAGGCTGATCAGCAGCAGGTTGGTCAGCACGTGGCCCCGGATGCGCGGGAACACCACGTCGCGCAGCTGCTGCCCGGTGGACGCGCCGGCCAGCCGGGCGGTCTCCAGGTGTGACCGCGGCACGTTCTCCAACGCGGCGGCATAGAGCATCATCGAGAACGCGGTGCCCCGCCAGGTGTTGAAGATGATGATTGACAGCATCGGGTGGTCGAGCAGCCACGCCGCGCCTGGGGTGTGGAGCAGGGCGTTGAGCGTGCCGGCGTCCCGGTCGAGCAGGGCGATCCAGAGGAAGGCCACGACCGAGCTGGGCAGGATCCAGGACAGCAGGATGAACGCCTCGACCACCCGGCGCAGCGGGCCCCGCCGGTCGCGCAGCGCGAAGGCGATGGCGAAGCCGAGGCCGGCCTGGCCGATCACCGCCGAGCCGAGCACGAACTGCAGGGTCAGCAGGAGCGAGGTGCGGAACCGTTCGTCGCCCAGCGCCGTGGTGTAGTTGTCCAGCCCGACGACCTCCGGGTGGGCCGCGGCCAGCCCGGTGAGCCGGTAGTTGGTGACGCCCAGATAGATGGTCCAAGCGGCCGGCAGCACCAGGAAGAGCAGGATCAGCACCATGCTCGGGACGAGGAACCCGGCGGCGCGGGCCGGGCCCAGCCCGGCGGCGTCGGGGGCGGGGGAGGCGCCCGTTGCCGGGCGCGCTCCCTCGACCGTCTCGTCAGGACGAGACGTTACCTGGACCACCGACGATCCCCTCGACCTTCTTCTGGTACGCCGAGGCCGACTCGTCGGCGCTCTTGCCCGAGGCCGCGGCCGCGGTCGCCTCCTGCAGCGCCACCGAGACCTGCGGGTAGACCGCCAGCGGCGGCCGGTACGCGGTCAGCGGCAACACCTTCGACGCGACGAAGTTGAGCATCGGGTCGCCGGCGAGCACCTCGTTGTTGACGTCGGTCCGGGAGGTGATCCGCGCATCCCCGGCGAGCTGGGCCTTGGTGGCCTCCGCCGAGTGCATGAACGCCAGCAGCTCGAACGCCTGCGAGGGGTACTTCGAGTTGGGGTTGAGCACGTCGACGCCACCGCCGGACATGCTGACGAAGTCCTGACCCCGGATGCCGGCGCCGGGCTGCTTGGCCGGGATCATCGCGTACCCGACGGTGCTGTCCCGGTCGGGCATCTTGGCGATGCCGTCCTTGGGGTTGATGACGCTGCGCCAGAAGTAGTCGCCCTCGGCCAGGATGCCGATCTTGCCGGCGGCGAACTCCTCGAAGGACTTGTCCCGGCCCTTGGCCTCCTGCTGCAGCTTCGGGTCGCCGAGGCCGCCACCGTAGACCTTGGTGTAGAAGTCGAGCACGTCCTTGACCGGCTGGTTGGCGCCGGCCCACTTGCCGTCCTTCCAGATCTCCCCGCCGGCGCCGACGAGCAGCGGCAGCGCACCCTGCATGGTGGTCGCCTCGCCCATCGCCGTGCCGGCGTTGATCTGGATCGGGGTCACCCCGGGCAACGCCTTGAGCTTGGTACCGGCGTCGAGGATCTCCTGCCAGCTCTTGGGTTGCCAGTCGGCCGGCAGGCCGGCCTGGGCGAACAGCTTCTTGTTGAAGTAGAGCACCCGGCCGTCGGTGCCCTGCGGAATGCCGTACCGCTTGTCCTCGAACGTGCTGAGGCCCTGCACGCTCTTAGGGATCTGTGACCAGCCGTCCCACTTGTCGGCCTGGTCGCCGGCCACGTCGGACAGCGGCTTCAGGTAGCCGGCCTGCACGAACTCGCCGACCCAGATGCCGTCGACGGAGATGACGTCGGCGCCGCCCTTGGACCGAAGGTCCAGGGCGAGCTTGGTCTTGTACTGCTCGTCATCGACGCCGCTGGGCACGAACGTCACCTTCGCGGTGACGCCCTTGGCCTTCTGGGCTTCGACGAACTTGGGGATGACCCAGTTCTGGATCCATTCCGCACCGCTGGAGTTCTTGCCGCCGACGATGGAGTTGGCGGCGATGGTGAGGGTGATGTTCTTGGCGTAATTGCCGGCGGGCTCGGAACCGCCACCGCAGGCCGTGGCGGCGAGGGTGACGGCGGTGAGGGCGGCGAGCACGCCTGTGGCGCGTCTCGGCGTGACTGACATGGGCTGTTCCCTTCGCAACGGTGACTTCGAAGAGACTCGCGGGTCGCCCCGCCGGCCGCGGGTACGCACCGGCGGTGGTTGTCGGCCACAATGTCATGACAGCCTGACGACGTAAATACCTGTCACTGAAATCAGTGCGAAACATTCACCGTCACCGCTCGGCGACGGTCACCTCCAGCACGTACCGGGAGGCCCGGTAGATGTGCGCGCCGTGCTCGACGTGGCGGCCCTGGTCGTCGTAGGCGGTGCGGGCCATGGTCAGCAGCGGGGCGTTGCGCCGCTCGCCGAGCATCTGCGCCTCGGCGGCGGTGGCGGCCCGCGCGCCGATCCGCTGGTGGGCGCTGCGGACCCGCACCCGGGCAGCGCGCAGGATCGCGTACAGGCCACGGGCCTGCAGGGCCTCCAGGGAGAGCCGGACCGGGTCGAGCGGCAGCCAGTTCTCCATCACCGCGAGGGGCTCGCCATCGGCGAACCGCAGCCGGCGCAGATGCTGCACCGGGGTGCCCGCGGTCATGCCGAGCGCGGCCGCCACCGCCGTCGGGCAGTCCACGGTGGTCAGCTCCAGCACGGAGGTGGACGGCTGCCGCCCGGCCCGGGCGAGGTCGTCGTGCAGGCTGGTCAGCTCGACCGCGCGGCGGACCTCGCTGCGGACGACCTGGGTGCCCACGCCCCGGCGCCGCACGATCAGCCCCTTGTCCACCAGGTGCTGGATGGCCTGCCGGACGGTGGGGCGGGACAGTCCCAGCCGGTCGGCGAGCTGCAACTCGCTGTCCAGCCGGTCGCCAGGCGACAGGTCGCCGCGCTGGATCGCGGCGGTGAACTGCTCGGCGACCTGGAAGTAGAGCGGGACCGGGCTGCTCCGGTCGACGACGATCTCGGGGCCGGTCACGGGGACCTCCTCGTCACGGATGCCCAGGGGGTCGGGGGCGCGATGTTGGCGTCACTGTACCCAAACGGTCACGGAGCAGAGCTGAAGGATGTCAGGACAACACATTGACACAACCCACGGCCACTGTTACCAATCAATGACCAGGTTCGAGCCGGCGGTGACGCCGTCGCCGGCCCGGCGGAAGGACGCCGCATGCTCGACGTGCCCACCATCGGCCGGGTCGGAGTGGACAGCTATCCACTGCAGATCGGCACGCCGCTGGCCGAGGTCGAGACGTCCGGCCGGGTCCTCGGCGGCAGCCCCACCAACGTCGCCTTCGCCGACTACGTGCACCGGGCGCAGCGCGACCTGCAGATCCACGCCGACGAGCTGGACCTCGCCGCGGTCACCGGGGCGCGGGTCCCGGAAGGAGACCGGTGAGCACCGAGTACGAGGCACTGACCCTCACCCGCGCGCACCGGCCGCAGGCGATCGCCGAGGCGGCGGCCCGGCGCACCCGCCGACCGTGGCCGGACCACGACCGGCCGCTGTTCGTCATCGCGGCCGACCACCCGGCCCGCGCCGCCCTCGGCGTGCGGGACCGGCCGATGGCCATGGCCGGTCGTACCGACCTGCTCGACCGGTTGCGGCTCGCCCTGTCCCGGCCGGGGGTCGACGGGGTGCTCGGCACCCCCGACATCCTCGAGGACCTGCTGCTGCTCGGGGCCTTGGAGGACCGGCTGGCGATCGGCTCGATGAACCGCGGCGGCCTCTCCGGCGCCGCGTTCGAGCTGGACGACCGGTTCACCGCGTACGACGCGGACACCATCGCCGCGATGGGCTACGACGGCGGCAAGATGCTGTGCCGGATCGACCCCGACGACCACGGCACCGCCTCCACACTGCAGGCCTGCGCCCGGGCGGTCAGCGCGCTCGCCGCGCGCCGCACGGTGGCCCTGGTCGAGCCGCTGTGGGTCGGCCGGGCCGACGGGCGGGTGCGGGTGGACCTGAGCCCCGAGGCGGTGATCAAGAGCGTGAGCGTCGGGCAGGCGCTCGGGACGACCTCGGCGTACACCTGGTTGAAGCTGCCGGCGATCGACGAGATGGACCGGGTGATGGCCGCGACCACCCTGCCCGTGCTACTGCTCGGCGGCGATCCGACGGAGGCCCCCGACGTGGTCTACGCCCGCTGGCAGCGGGCGTTGCGGGTGCCCGGCGTGCGCGGACTGGTGGTCGGCCGGGCGCTGCTGTACCCGCCTGACGACGACGTGGCCGCCGCGGTCGACCTGGCCCATTCGCTGCTGCCCACGAGGCAGGAGGCATGAGCTTGCACCTGCCGTTGACCCGAGCGGGAGGCGAGCGACGCGCAGGTTGACGGTGGCGCAGGCGGTGGTGACGTTCCTCGCCCGGCTGGTGCGGTGGTCCTACGCTGCTCGCGTGTCGGTGAACCGGATTCGCATACTCGCCCTGCCTTTCGGGTTGCTGGCGTTCGCGCTGCGGTTGGCGGCGACGTTCTGGTTGACCCCGATGACCTGGCAGAAGTGGCCGGCGGGCGTCAGTCTGCTGGTCTGGGTCGCAGGTGCCGCGGCCAGCTTGGCGGTTCCCGTCGGCCTGTACTACCTGACCGTCCTCAGAGCCGTCCCGCGCCGGCCCGCGTCGTTCCAGCTCGACGACGGCGCATTTGTCGCCCCTGCCTCCCCGCACGACATCGGTACAGCCGCCATCGTCGTGCTATGGATCGCGGCGGGCGCGGTGCTGACCGAACGCGTGCCCAACGCGGACCGGCTGCGCCTCGCCCAGATCGACTACGCGGCACTGACCTCGATCGTCATCGTGGGTCTGCTGTCCGTGCTCGCCGTGGTGCTGCTGCTGGTCAGCCGGCCACGCGTGGCGCTGAACCCGGACGGGATCACGGTGCAGCGGATGACCTCCCGCCGGAGCATCGGCTGGAACGAGTTGGCTCCCGGCGGCCCGCCACCCCCGCCCGGCCGCCGGCCCCGCAACCTGTGGCTCTACCGCACGGCCGGCCCCACGCTCGGGGGTCGGCCCAGGCCGCACCTGCTGCCCGTCGGCCAGTTGCAGGTGGATCCCGCGTTCCTCGCGAACACGATCCGCCACTACGTGGACCAGCCCGGCCAGCGCCCCGACATCGGCACCGAAGCCGAACTGTCCAGGCTGCGCTCGCACTTCGGAGCCAAGGGCGACAATCAAGTCGTCAGCCGCGAGAAATAGCAGGGGCGACGGCCGCTGGCCGAACCGCGTCCGGCCGGCCGGCAGGCGGCAGCGCTCGCTGTGCGGCCACGGCAGGCCAGTGTTCGGCGGGGCGCTGCTGTTCGTCAACCGGCCGCGCCCGGCGCTCGACCCGGACGGGAAAGGCCGACCGGAGCGGAGCTCAGGCAACGGAGGCGACGGCCAGCTGCTCCGGGCCGGCCGGCACGGCTGCGGCCTCCGACGGGACGGCCGGACCCAGTTCGGTGGACCACCTGGGCGGCGGGTCGTCGGGGCGCCGGTTGGCGGCCTCGGTGGCCGGTGGCGGCGCCGGCCGCGCGGCCCGCGCGGCGCGCAGCCCCTCCTGGGCGCTGTTCCAGGCGGCGCAGGGCCAGGCCGCGCCGACGCAGCTCGGGCTGACGCAGACCCGCTCATCGTCGGGCTGGTGGGCGTCGGCCACGGCGGCGGCCAGGCCCCACAGCAGCGGGTCGGTCACCTCGGCCGGTCGGTCGGCGCGGTCTGTGCTGGCTTCGGACATGAATGAGTCCCCCTCTTCGAGCGGCCCCACCTTTTCCAGTACGCCGACGCGGCAAACCTGGTCGCCACGACTTTTCCCCGGACTCGCGGGTCGCTCGCTCGCGGCATAGGCTGACCGACGTGGCGAGGTACTACGACCTGCACCCGGACAACCCCCAGCCCCGGGTGCTCCGGCAGGTCGTCGACCTGCTCCGCGACGACGGCCTGATCGCCTATCCGACGGACTCCTGCTACGCCCTCGGCTGCCAGCTCGGCAACCGGACGGGGGTCGACCGGATCCGGGAGATCCGCAAGCTCGACGACCGGCACCCGTTCACCCTGGTCTGCGCGGACTTCGCCCAGCTCGGCCAGTTCGTCAAGGTCAACAACGCGATGTTCCGCCTGGTCAAGGCCTGCATCCCGGGCAGCTACACGTTCATCCTGCCGGCCACCGCCGAGGTGCCCCGGCGGTTGCAGGACCCGCGTCGGCGCACCGTCGGGGTGCGCGTGCCGAGGCACACGGTGACCCAGGCGCTACTCGCCGAGCTCGGCGAACCGCTGCTCTCCAGCACCCTGCTGCTCCCCGGCGAGGAGGAGCCGATGACCCAGGGCTGGGAGATCAAGGAACGGCTCGACCACCAGGTCGACGCGGTGGTCGACGCCGGCGACTGCGGCCTGGAGCCGACCACCGTGGTCGACCTGTCCGGCCCCGAGCCGGAGATCCTGCGCCGCGGCGCCGGAGACACCGCCCGGTTCGAGTAGCGATTCGCCGTTCCACCCCGCCGCGCCGCCGCGGTGCGGCACCGTGGGACGCGGTGGGCGGGTGACGGGGGTACGACGTGAGCGCACTCGTGCTGATCGCGGTGCTGGGTACCACCGTGCTCATCGGCACCACGATCGGCGGCCGGTACAGCGTCGCCCCGGCCGTGCTGCTCATCGGCATGGGCGCCCTGCTCGGCCTGCTGCCCCCGTTTCGCCACGTGGTCCTCGAACCGGACGTGGTGCTGCTGCTCTTCCTGCCCGCCATCCTCTACCGGGAGAGCCTGGTCATCAGCCTGCGCGAGATCCGGGCCAACCTCGGCGTGATCGCCCTGCTCGCCGTCGCCCTGGTGATCATCACGATGGTCGCCGTCGCGTACGCCGCACAGGCCCTCGGGGTGGAGCCGGCGGCGGCCTGGGTGCTCGGCGCGGTCCTCGCGCCGACCGACGCCGCGGCCGTCGCCGGCCTGGCCAAGCGGATGCCGCGTGGCATCCTCACCACGCTGCGCGCGGAGAGCCTGATCAACGACGGTACGGCCCTGGTGCTCTTCGCCGTGACCGTCGGGGTGATCGCCGGCGGGGCGATCCCCGGGCCGCTCGCCCTTTCCGGCCAGTTCGTCGGCAAGTCCCTCGGGGGGATCGCCGCCGGGCTGCTCGTCGGCGGGGTGGTCATCTTCATCCGCAAGCACGTCGATGACCCGCTGCGCGAGGGCGGGCTGAGCATCCTCACCCCGTTCGTCGCCTTCCTGCTCGCCGAGGTGGTGCACGCCAGCGGGGTCCTCGCGGTCGTGGTCGCCGGCCTGGTGCTCTCGTACGCCGGGCCGCGGGTGATCCGGGCCCGCTCCCGGATCACCGCGTACGCGTTCTGGGACCTCTCCACCTTCATGGTCAACGGCGGTCTCTTCGTTCTGCTCGGCATGCAGGTGCCCCGGTCGTTGCGCGCCATCACCAGCCACTCGCCGACGCAGTCGCTCGGCATCGCGGTGCTGATCGCGCTGGTCGTGACGGCCGTCCGGATGGCCTGGGTGCACCTGTCCGTGTCCGCCCTCCAGGGACTTGACCGGCGGGAGTTCCGCCAGGCCCGCCGTTTCGACGCGCGGGTCCGCACCGCCGCCGGCTGGGCCGGCTTCCGGGGCGCGGTCTCCCTCGCCGCCGCGATCGCCGTCCCGGTCACCACCCACGCCGGCACCCCCGTGCGCGAACGCGACCTGATCATCTTCGTCACCGTCGTGGTGATCGTGCTGATCATGGTGGTGCAGGGCACCACCCTGCCCGCCGTGGTGAAGTGGGCCAGGCTGATGGGCGACGAGGAACGCGAACACGAGGTGCGCTCGGCCCGGATCCGGGCCACCGAGGCCGCGCTGGCCGCGCTGCCCCAGGTCGCCGCCGACCTCGGCGCCTCGCCGGACGCCGTCGAGCGGCTCCGCTCCGACTACCAGGACCACCTGGAGGACGTCCGCGCGCCGCGGACCGAGGAGACCGAGCAGGAGCGCGAGATCGCCCGCCGGCTGCGCATCGAGGTGCTCGACCACAAGCGGCGGGAGGTCACCCGGCTGCGGGACACCAACCAGATCGACGACGCGGTGCTGCGCCAGTTGCAGGCCGCCGTCGACATCGAGGAGATCCGGCTGCTCGGCCCGGAACCCGAGGACTGACCGGCCAGCTTCCGGGGGCCCGGGTGACCCGATCCGGCGGTGTCGGGCCGGTCAGTTCGACCGGTCGTCGAGGAAGGCGAGGGTGGCGGCGGCGAACAGCGGCGAGCTGAAGATGCTTTAGTGGGTCAGCCCGGGCGGGCGTCCGCCTCACGCTATGCCGACCCGCGTCACCGGGGCCACTGCCGCGCCGAGGATGCCGCTCAGGAGAAGTGCGTCTTCGGTCGGCTCAGCCGTTCCCCGTCGACGATCAGGTCGACCTTCTCGTTGTAGAACGCGACCAGCCCGGCGATCGGCAGCAGCGCCGCGGTGGGGAAGTCGTACGACCAGGCCAGGTCCTCGTGGACCGTGTCGCCGACGCGGACCGACCACCAGGCGCTGGTCCGGCCCTTGTACGGGCAGGCGGTCCGCGTCGCCGACGGGGCGAGGTGCGCGAAGTTCACGTCGGTGCGGTTCAGGTAGTACCGGGTGGGCAGGCCGGTCTCGAAGACCAGCACGGGCGACGTCGACTCGGCCAGGACGGTCCCGTCCAGTTCCACCCGGACGTGGCGGGTGGAGCGCAGCGCGTCCACCCGGGCGTACGGGTTGCGGGGGTGGACGAACACCTCCTCGTCCTCCTCGAACCAGGCGTCCAGCGCGGTCCAGTCGAACCGGATCGTGTCCGCCAGCCCGGGCAGCGCGTCGTCGCCGTACCAGCGGGCGCAGGCGTCACGGTTGGCGCCGCCGACCAGCAGCCCGTACACCCGGGCGGTGCCGCGCCGCGACTCCTCCGTGTGCTGCTCGTCGACGAGGAGGTCCCGCCGCACGTCGGCGACCGGGACGTAGTACTGCGGGTAGAACGGCCATTCCCACACGTACCGCGCGCGGCTGGTGTCCAGCACCGGCTCACCGGCGAGAAACGCGCGGATCCGGCGGGGCACCGGCTCGATGCGGTCGACGGGCGCGATCGCCTTCGGGTAGTCCGGCACGGCTCCTCCTCTGCTGCGACGTCACCGGTGCAACGATCGGCGCGGCCCCACGTGCACGGCCGGTGCGTCCCTGAGGCGCCTCGGCCGCTTGCCCGGCCCCGCGTCGACGTGGAGAGGTGGCGGACGAATGCCGCCGGCCGCAAGGTCCAGGACGAATGAGCGGTGCCTCGCCGGGTACGCGGCCCGCGACACGCGAGGAGAGCCACATGACCACGACCGTTCCCGCCGTGATTGTCCGCTACTACCAGTTGACCGCGGAACCCGACATCGACGCCTTCGTCTCCTGCTTCACCGACGACGCGATCGTCGCCGACGAAGACCGGACGTATGAGGGCCCGGCGGCAATCCGTGCCTGGCGCGAGCGGACCGCGGCCGAGTTCGACTACCGGGCCGTCCCGGAGGGGGTCGAGGAGGAGGCCGGCGGCAACCTGGTGGTGACGACCCTCGTCTCGGGCACGTTTCCGGGCAGTCCGGTCCGGTTGCGGCACCGCTTCACGCTCCGCGACGGACTGATCGGGGCCCTCGACATCCGGCCGTAGCACCGGCCGAGCGCGGTCAACGGTGGGCGGTTGGACCGACTCCGGCCGGCTTGCGCCGTCCGGTCACCCGTTTCCGGCGAGACCGCGTACGGCCACCAGCCCGGGGACCGCGACGCGGCCGAGTTCCCTGCCGGTGGCCGGGTCGTGCCAGCTCACCGCGTCGCGCTGGCCCACGTAGAGGCGGCTGCCGTCCGGGCTGGGCACCAGGCCGGTGACCGGCTCGCGGACCGGCCAGCCGGCCGCGCCGTCCAGCGCCGCGAGGTCCAGGCTGCGTACCGTGGTGCCGGCGCCGACGAAGAGACTGCGGCCGTCGGTGGTGGCGTGGGCGGTGCCCGCGCCGGCGGCCCGGGTGACCGTCCGGACCACCGTGAGGTCCACCGTGGAGATCTCCGCGACGGCCCCCGAGGTGATGTCGGTGACGAAGAGTCGCCCTCCGTCGGGACTGATCGCCATGGCGTGGCCCCGCGCCGGGGCTTCTCCGAACGGGTGCGGCAGGTCGATGCAGTACGCCCAGCGCTCGCCGAGGCTGAGCGTGTGGACGAACGCGTGCGCGTTGCCCGGGCGTCCACTCACCAGGTCCCGGGTGTGCCGATGGTCGGGCTGGTGGGTGTAGAGCGTGTAGAGGGTGGTGCGGTCCGGGGCGAGCACGGCCTGGCGGCCGTCGCCGCGCATCTCCTCCTCGGCGCCGGGCGGGATCGGCGTCTTGGTCCGGGTGGAGAGCGGGCCGGGTGCCCGGGTGGCGAGGTCGACGAGACGCACCCGGTAGCGGTCCGGCGCGGTCGCCGGAAGCCATTCGAGGACGAACAGCCCGCCGAGGTCGGCGGTAAACGCCTCCGGCACGAAGTTGCCCCGCAGCTCCAGCCGGTGTCGAACCCCGGTCACGTCGGCGACCAGGACCGGGGTCACCTCCCGCCCCGCCGGACGCCCGTCGGTGACGGCCGACCGGCCCGGCGTGAGCGCCACCAGGGTGCCGGTGGCGGAGACGGCCTGCGGCAGCCAGCGCCCGGGCAGCGTGACTCGCGGGGAGCTGTCGCCGGTGCCGGTGTGCACCCGCCAGAAGGCCGTGTCGGGACCGGTGGGTGCGGTCGCGTAGACGGCCAGCCCGTCGGCGGTGGCGACGGCGTGCGGGATGGTCCGCCGGTCGGTGCCGCGCAGCACGCCGACCGCGCCGTCGACGTCGACGAGCAGCGCGTCGGGAATCGCGACGGCGGGGGCCGCCGCCCGGGTGGGGTCGCAGCCGGCCAGCGTGGCGGCGCCGGCGCCGGCGAGCAGGGTCAGCAGCGTGCGGCGCGAGATCGGTGTGGTGGCGGTCATGCTCGGGTGACACCGTCCGACCCGGCGAAGTTCCCACCGCCAAGGGGTGGAACCCGGGCGGCGCGGGCGGTGTCATGAGAGTGAACCGACCGGAGGTTTCCCCTGGACGACGACGAGCTTGTCACCCGCGCCCGGGCCGGTGACCTGGAGGCGTACGAACTCCTGGTTGCCCGGCACACCGCGTCCGCGTACCGGACGGCGGTGCTGCTCGGTGCCGGTCCGGACGCCGAGGACGTCATCCAGGAGGCGTTCGTGAAGGGATACCGCAACCTGTCCCGCTACCGGGGACAGTCCGCCTTCCGGTCGTGGTTGCTCGCGATCGTCGCCAACGAGACCCGCAACCTGCACCGGTCCCGCAGTCGGCGGGACGGGCTCGTCCTGCGGGCCGCGGCGGCGAACCAGGAGTCGGAGGCCGTCGAGGACGACGCCGTGGGCGCCGTCCTCGCGGCGGAGCGCCGTGCCGCGCTGGTGCGGGCGCTGCGCCTGCTGCCGGTGAAGGACCGTGAGGTGATCGTCTGCCGGTTCTTCCTCGACCTCAGTGAGGACGAGACCGTGACCATGCTGGGCGTGGCCCGGGGCACGGTGAAGTCGCGGACGTCCCGGGCCCTGGCGAAGCTGCGTGGGCTGCTCGACCACGAGGTGGTGCGCCGTGCGTGACCTCGAACGGGAACTGCACGACCTCTCGGCGTGGCTGGAGACGCCCGAGGCGCCCGACGTGACCGCCCGCGTACGCGCCCGCCTGGCCGCTCCCGCGCCGCGGCGACGCCGCTGGCGCTACTGGCTCGCCGCGGCGGTCGCCGCCCTGCTCGTCGCCGCGCTGCCGCCGGGGCGGGCCGCCGTCGCCGACGCGGTGACCGGGCTGCTGCGCTTCGCCGGGGTCGTCATCGGCGCGTCGCCGGTGCCGGTGTCGCCCACCGGCACTCCGTCACCACTGCCGTCGCAGCGGCCGGTCGCGCTCGATGAGGCGCAGCGGCTGGTGCGCTTCCCGATCCGCGTGCCGGCGAAGCTGGGCCCGCCCGAGCGGGTGCTGGTCGCCGACCCCGACGGCACGGGTACCTACCGGGTGGCGACGCTGCTGTACCGCGGGGGCGCGCTGCGCCTCGACGCGTTCGACGGCCAGCTCGATGTCGTCTTCCAGAAGCAGGCCAGCGGACCTGGTGTGGAGTTGGTCCAGGTCGACGGCGACTTCGCCGTCTGGGTGGACGGCCCGCACCCGGTGGCCTATGTGGATCGCACCGGCACGGTGCGGGTGGAGACCGCGCGGCTCGCGGCCTCGACCCTGATCTGGCAGGAGTCCGGGGTGAGCTACCGACTGGAGGGCAACCTCACCAGAGACGAGGCGGTCGCCGTCGCCGGCTCGCTGGGCTAGGGCCAGGACGGCGCGAGGCAGGACCGGGAACCGGGCGAGCTCGGCCGGTGTCTCGATGATGGCAGGCACATCGAGATGGTCGGGGGCGTGAGATGGTGGTACGGGGCAGGGTGTTGCTGGCGTCGGTGGTCCTGCTGGCGGGTTGCACGACCGGGAGTCGGCCGGCGGCTGCGCCGGCCGGAGCGGCCGCCGCGACGGGTTGCGCCCCCCGCGTCGACCTGGGAGCCCTGCCCGAGTGGGCGCGCGCCGGGTTCAGCGGGGACGCCCGGATGCCGCACGTCCTGGGCGCGAAGGGCGACATCGTCGCGGCGCTGTTCGCGTACCCGCTGGCGGTGGGCAGGGACGACGGGAGCAACAACAAGATCCTCTGGGTCGCCCGCCCCGTCCCGACGCCGCCCGCCACGACGGCGCCGGCCACGCTGGAGATCACCGCGACGCTGGACGGCACCGACACGCGGGTGACCCGGGAGGTCGCCGGCGGTCCGGGTCCGTCGATCATCGACATGCCGCAGGCCGGCTGCTGGCACCTGGTCCTGCGGTGGTCCGGACGCACCGACACCATGGACCTCGTGTACGCCGACAGCTGACCCGCCGGCTGTCCGAGCGACCGCCGTCACCGGCCCTTGGGGACCGCCATCTCGCCGAGCCGCGACCAGTCCTGCTGCGGCACCGTGACGTTCACGATCTGCGGCGTGTCGGCCAGGTGCGGCGGCAGGGTGCGCTGCGCCTCGCGGAAGTGCGCTGACTGCACGTGCGCCGCGCCGGCCTCGTCGTCCCGGAACGCCTCGACCAGCACGTACTCCGCCGGGTCGTCGAGGCTGCGGGACCAGTCGAACCACAGGCAGCCCGGCTCGGCCCGGGTGGCCTCGGTGAAGTCGGCGGCGATCTGCGGCCACCGGTCGGCGTGCTCCGGCAGGACGCGGAACTTGGCGGTAATGAAGATCATGCGCCTCAGGCTACCGAGCCCGACGGCGCTTGGCCGGCTCCCCCTGGCCGAGGGCTGGGCGCGAAAGCGGCCCGGCATACCCGCTGCCGGTCCCTAGAATCGCCCCATGTCACGGATCGTCCAGTTGCTGGCCTCGCCCGTGCACCGCTACGTGGGCCGCCCGGCGGACGGTCCGGCGCCGGCGCCGCCCGGGGAGCTGGTCGAGGAGGTACGGATCCGGGCGGGCCTCGGTATCGTTGGCGACCGGTACTTCGGCCAGCCGGCGCACCGGGAGGCGAGTGTGACGCTGATCGCCCAGGAGTCGCTACCGTCCGGGGCCGACCTGACCCAGGTCAGGCGCAACGTGCTCACCGCCGGCCTCGCCGTCGACGACCTGGTGGGCCGGGTGCTGGTCCTGGACTCCGGGGACGGGCCGGTCCGCTTGCGGGTGCACCGCCCGGCGCATCCGTGCGCCTGGATGGACGTCACCGTCGGGCCGGGCACCTGGAAGGGGCTGCGGGGCAAGGGCGGCGTCCGCTGCGAGCCCCTGACCGACGGCCTGCTCCGGGTCGGCCCGGTCACCGCCGTCGTCGAGTGAACGCCCCGATCAACTCGCCGCCGACCCTGGTTGCCGATCGTTCGCCGCGTCGTAGGCTGGGCGGCGTGGATCAGGAAGACCGGATCGCGCTGTTCCTCGACTACGAGAACCTGGCGCTGGGCGTACGTGACCATCACGGCGGCAGGCCCTTCGA
Organism: Micromonospora sp. NPDC005806; assembly: GCF_042871425.1. NCBI lineage: Bacteria > Bacillati > Actinomycetota > Actinomycetes > Micromonosporales > Micromonosporaceae > Micromonospora > Micromonospora sp. NPDC005806. The sequence continues at coordinate 104,862 of NZ_JBIAIL010000019.1, forward strand.
CTTCCGCCCGATCGCCGACGCCCTCGCCGAGCGGGGACGGGTGGTCGTGCGCCGGGCGTACGCCGACTGGTCGTACTTCGACGAGGACCGGCGCATGCTCACCCGCTCCCACGTCGAACTCATCGAGATTCCGCAGCGGATGGGCGCGTCGCGGAAGAACGCCGCCGACATCAAGATGGCGGTGGACGCCGTCGAGCTGGCCTTCGAGCGCGGCTACATCTCCACCTTCGTGATCTGCACCGGCGACAGCGACTTCACCCCGCTGGTGCACAAGCTGCGGGAACTCAACAAGCGGGTGATCGGCGTCGGCGTGGAGAAGTCCACCTCGGCGCTGCTGCCCCCCGCGTGCGACGAGTTCCTCTACTACGACCGCCTGGAAGGGGTCGACATCCCGCCGGCGGCGGGGCGGCGTGCGCGCCCGGCCCGGGCGGCCGAGCCGCAGCCGCCGCTGGAGCCGCAGCCCGAGCCCACCGCGGTGGCCGAGGAGGAAGCCGCCCGCGATGTCGACACGCTCGCGGTCCTCGTGGCCCAGACGGTGGCCGGCCTGCAGGGCAGCTCCGGCGGGGAGGTGACCGCCTCCGGGCTGAAGCGGACCCTGCTCCGCAAGGACCCCACCTTCAGCGAGTCCGACTACGGCTTCCGCACCTTCGGCGAGCTGCTGCGCCATCTAGCCGAGCAGAACGTCGTCGAGTTGGGGGAGGGGCCCGCCAAGGGCGACCCCGAGGTGTCGCTGCCGGAGCGGGGCGACCGGGAGGCGGCGTTCGAGTTGCTCCGCTCGGTGGTCGCGGAGCTGGCCGCCGGTGACGGCGCGGTGGCGCTGTCCGGGCTGAAGAACCAGCTCCGCCGAGCCCGGCCGGACTTCAGCGAGAAGAAGCTGGGCTACCGCAGCTTCCTGCAGTTCGGCAAGGCGGCGGCCACCAGCGGGCTGGTCGACCTGCGGTGGGACCCGGACCACGAGGACTACCTGCTCACCCCCGGGACCACCTGACCGCGGCAGAAGACCACACCGCCGGGAACCTTTTCGCCGCCCGCGCCGACCAACACCTGACGGGCCACCGCGGCAGCGGTGGCCGGCCGGCGGTGAGGTCGGAGGAGGACCCGAGGGATGAACCGATCGGCGCCACGCCCCGTACTGTTGATCATGACCGTGCCCGGACGACGGCGGCGGCCGGCCGCATGATCGCGGAGTCCGACGACGACCAGGTGACCCGCTGGGCCCAGCGGGCCGGGCGGGGCGACCAGCAGGCCGCGGCAGCCTTCATCCGGGCCCTCCAGGGCCCGGTGTGGCGGTTCCTCACCCACCTGGCCGGGCCGGGCGAGGCCGACGACCTCACCCAGGAGACGTTCCTGCGCGCGCTGCGCAGTCTGCCCGGCTTCGCCGGCCGTTCCTCGGCCCGGACCTGGGTCTTCGCCATCGCCCGCCGGGTCGCCGTCGACCACGTCCGGACCACGACGGCCCGGCCCCGGGTGGCCGCCCTGCCCGACTGGGAGGCCGCCGCCGAGACGGCCGGCGCGGTGACCGCGGGTAGCGACGACGCGGTGACCCTTCGGCGGCTGATCGCCGCGCTACCGACGGAGCGGCGGGAGGCCTTCGTCGCCACCCAGGTGGTCGGCCTGTCGTACGCGGAGGCCGCGGAGGTGTGCGGCTGCCCGGTCGGCACCATCCGGTCCCGGGTCGCCCGGGCCCGGGAGGAGTTGGTCGCCGCCTGGCAGGGCGGTGCCCGACCGGCCCGGGGCAGCCGGGTGGTCTGAGCCCGCCCGCCGGTCAGGCGGCCCGACGGTGCCGGGCCTGCGCGGAGTACGGCGCCGGCGGCAGCAGCCGCAGCGGCGCCGGCTCGGGCTGGTCCTCCAGCCGGAGCGACCACCGGGACCCGGAGGCGCGGCCCCGCTGCGGCGGGCTGCCGCCCGGACGCCACCGGGGCCGGGACAGCAGCATCATGACCGCCCACCCGACGATCAGGACACCGTGGCTGACCAGCCGCGGCACCGCCACCTGCCCGGTGATCAGGTCGTTCACCGACAGCAGTACCAAGGTGGCGACGAAGGCGCTGAGCATCGGCAGCAGCCCCGTCGGGGTGGACCGCCGGAGCGCGACGAAGAGGAACCCGGCGCCGACGGCCACGTTCCACGCGGCGGACTCGTGCCACAGGTGCTGGCCGGCGGTGTGCACGTGGTCGACGACCGCGTCCCGGCCGATCTGGGTCAGCCCGAGCACGAGCTGCACCGCGCCCAGCAGCCCCAGCAGGGCGCGCAACACGAGTGCCACCCGGTCCCGCCAGGCCGGCCGGACCGGCGCCGGGGGCAGCGCCGCGAGCACCGCGTCGACGAGGTCGGGCACCTCCGGCACCACGTGCGTACGCGCCCGCCGGGTCACCGCCACCGCCGCGTCGAACCACGCCCGGCAGCCGGTGCAGCCCGTCAGGTGTTCCTCGGCCGCCGCGCCCTCGGATCCGGACGCCTCGCCGTCCAGCTGCGCCGACAGGATCTCCCGCCACTGCTCACACGCCATGTACGGATAGTCGTCGGTGCCGCCCGTCGGGTTCCCGCCGGCCCGTGGTTTCCCGGCGGCTCGGGCCACTCGGCCCGGGCGCGATGGCGGCGGCCCGCGACCGGCTGCTCGAGGCAGCGCCCCTTCCACCCGGTTCCGCGGTGTGCCCGCGCCTGGCTGGCCGGGTGACCGCTCAGCGGGGCGCGGCGCCGGCGAGCAGGTCGTCGACGAGTCGGGTCGCGGCGGCGGACGCCGCGGCCGAGTCGGGCCGGGCGGCGGTCGCGTAGAGCCCCTCCACGATCAGCCAGATCCGGTCGGCGAGCTGGCCCGGGTCGGCCACGTCCAGCCGGACGATGAGGTCGTCGATCTCGGCCCGGGTGTCGTGCAGGTAGTCCCGGGCCATCCGGGCGGGCTCGCCCGCGTCGTCGGGGAACTCGGTGAGGTACATCCGGAACGCGCAGCCGCGGAAGTCCGGCCGGGCGGCGCTGGCGGCGATCTCCGCGATGAGTGCGCGCAGCCGCGCCGCCGGGTCGTCCGCCAGACCCGCCGTGGCCGCCGCCGACTCCCGGTCCCGCACCGCCCGGCAGGCCCGCAGGTACGCGGCCACCAGGTCGTTCTTGCTGGGGAAGTGGGTGTAGAGCAGGTTCTTGCCGCAGCCGGCCGCGTCGATCACCTGGTTCATCCCGACGGCTCGGATGCCGTGCCGGTAGAACAGGTCGCCGGCCGTGCGCAGGATTCGTTCCCGGCTCCCGGGGGCGGCGGTGCGCGCCATGGGCTCCTCCCTTCCCGTCTGCTGTGGCGAGGATAACGGACCGATCGGTCCGGCAGCGATTGACCGGCGCGGTCGGGGCGGCGCAGGATCGGACCACTCGGTCCCGGACCGATCGGTCCGGTTCAACTGGCAGGAGGCAGCGATGCGGGACGCGGTCATCGTCGAGGCGGTACGAACCCCCGTCGGCAAGGCGAAGCGGGGCGCGTACCCCGAGGTCCACCCCGTCGAGCTGCACGCGCACGCGCTGCGCAGCCTCGTCGCCCGGGTCCCCGGCCTCGACCCGGTCGAGATCGACGATGTCATCGGCGGCGCGGTCGGCCAGGTCGGCGAGCAGAGCACCAACACCACCCGGCTCGCCGCCCTCGCCGCCGGGTTCCCCGAGTCCGTGCCCGGGGTGACCGTGGACCGGCAGTGCGGCAGCAGCCAGCAGGCGCTGAGCTTCGCCGCCCAGGGTCTGGTCGCCGGGGCGTACGACATCGTCGTCGCCTCCGGGGTGGAGTCGATGAGCCGGGTGCCGATCGGCAGCGCGGCCGTCGTCGACGGCGCCCGGGCCGACGTCGCCGGGCCGGCGGTCACCGCGCGCTACCCCGGCGGCCTCATCCCGCAGGGCGTCAGCGCCGAGCTGATCGCCCGCAAGTGGGGCCTGTCCCGCACCCGGCTCGACGAGTACGCCGCCACCAGCCACCGGCGGGCCGCCGAGGCCTGGCGGCAGGGACGGTTCGACCGCCAGGTGGCCCCGCTGCCCGGTGTCGACCTCGCCATGGACGAGACCATCCGGCCCGGGACCACGGTGGAACGGCTCGCCGAGCTGCCGCCGGCCTTCGCCGCCGAGCACTGGACCGCGCGCTTCGGCGAGATCGACTGGAAGGTCACCGCCGGCAACTCCAGCCCGCTCAACGACGGGTCGGCGGCCCTGCTGCTCACCACCAGCGAGACCGCCCGGCGGCGCGGCTGGCGCCCCCGCGCCCGGATCCACACCGCGACGGTCGTCGGGGACGACCCGATCTTCATGCTCACCGGCATCATCCCGGCCACCGCCCGGGTGCTCGCCCGGGCCGGCGTCACCCTCGACGACATCGACGCGTTCGAGGTCAACGAGGCGTTCTCCTCGGTGGTGCTGGCCTGGCTCGCCGAGACCGGTGCCGACCCGGCAAAGGTGAACATCGACGGCGGGGCGATCGCCATCGGCCACCCGCTCGGGGCCAGCGGCGCCCGCCTCGCCACCACCCTGCTGCACGTCCTCGAACGCACCGGCGGCCGGTACGGCCTACAGACCATGTGCGAGGCCGGCGGCACCGCCAACGCCACGATCATCGAGCGCCTCGACGCCTGACGGCCTGCGGGCTCCCAGCCGATTCACAGCGCCGCGGGGTGACGCTTCGCTCACCGGCGACCTACATTTGGTCCGGCTTGGCCCCAGCCCGAGGAGGCACCCGTGTCGCACGTCACCGTGCGTTCCGACAACCCCAGACCGGTGGACCCGGTCCCACCGTCGCGCCCGGCCCGCCGGCGCGCGCCGCGGTGGGCCCGGTGGTGCCTGGCCCTCGGTGCGACGCTGATGATCCTCAGCGGCGTGGCGCTGGGCGGCAGCGAGTATCTCCTGCACACCGCGACCAGCAAGGTCACCCAGCAGAACCTGCTCGGCGCCGCGGCGGCCCCCCGGCAGCACCGGACGATCACCGGAGCGAAGAACATCCTGCTGGTCGGCGTCGACACCCGCCCGCACCAGGACGCGAGCCAGCTCACCCGCTCCGACTCGATCATCCTGATGCACATCCCGGCCGACCACACCCAGGCCTACCTGGTCTCGCTGCCGCGCGACTCGCTGGTCAGCATCCCGGCCTACGACAACGGCGCGACCCCCTACCGCGGCGGGAAGAACAAGATCAACGCCGCCTTCGCCTTCGGTAGCCGGGGCCTGACCGGCCCGGCGGCGCTGTCGCACGGCTTCGAGCTGCTCGCCCTGACCGTCCGCGACCTCACCGGGATCACCCCGGACGCCGGCGCGATCATCGACTTCCAGGGGTTCAAGAAGATCGTCCAGGTCCTCGGCCAGGTCTGCATGTACGTCGACGAGACCACCACCTCGATCCACGTGGGCCACGACAACAAGACGGGCGCGCCGGCCGCGCCGTACAAGATCAATCCCGACGGCACGGTCAACCACCGCATCCCCGGCGTCACCCCGAACATCTACACCAAGGGCAACCACTGCCTGAACCCGGCGGAGGCCCTGGACTTCGTACGGCAGCGGGACCTGCTGGCCAACCGTGACTACGACTACGGCCGGCAACGCCACCAGCAGCAGTTCATCAAGGCGGTGATGCACCAGGTGGTCACCGACGGACTGGACTCGCCGACGAAGCTGGCCGGGCTGCTCTCGGCGGTCGGCAAGACCATGACCGTGGACGACGGCGGTATCTCGTTGGAGGACTGGGCCTTCGCCATGCGAGGCGTTCACCCGGACGCGATCACCACGATCAAGACCAACGACGGCACCTTCAACAGCCGTACGGTCCCGGGGGTGGGCAGCGCCGAGATCCTCAGCCCGACCAGCATGGACCTGCTGCGCGCGGTCCGGGACGACACGGTCGCGGCGTTCGTCCAGGCCCACCCGACCTGGGTGGCCGACTCCGGTCCGACCACCGCAGCGCACTAGAGATCCTTCGACATCTTGCGGCCGGTCTCGACGTAGCCGAGTTGCTCGTACAGGCTGCGGGCGCCGTGGTTGTGGGCGAAGACGTGCAGGCCGATGGTCGCAGCGCCGTTTGCTCGGCTCCAGCGCTCGGCGGCTTCCATGATGGCGCGGCCGTAGCCCTTACGGCGCTGGTCCTGCTCGACGGCGATGTTGTACACGAACGCGGCCGTGCCGGTGAGCTTCAGCCAGAGGAAGCCGAGCCGGCGGTCGCCGTCGCAGGCGTACCAGAAATGGTGCCCGGCCGTCCCGGCGCCGTCGGGGAGCAGCCTCGCGAAGGTCTCGGCGGCCTCGGCCACTGCGGCCTCGGCCGGCACGCCGGAGCGGGTGACGCTCTGCGCGAAATGCGCCTCCGCGTCCGCCTTCCAGGGTCCGAACTGTTCCTCGGTCATCGGTTCGAGCCGCACCTCCACCATGGCGCCAGCTTAGGGCGGCGGCGTCAGCCTGGCCCCACCGGTTTCCGCCCGGCGCGCACCAGGGAAATGCCTTGGTGCCGCCGGCGGATCCGCCTATGGTGGGCCGCATGTTCCGGCAGTTGGTCCGCACCACCGTCCACGCGGCGGTGCCTTCGGCTGCCCGTCACCCCCGGACTGCGGTCGCGCCCGTGCACGGGCTGCCGAGCCCGATCCCCTCCGACCGTGGCCCTCCGGAGATCCGCGCATCCCGCGTACGGCCACCAGGGCGAAGCCATCCGGCTTCGGCCCTTTTTCTTTTCCCGGAGGGACACCAGATGAGCACGGAACTTCACGGCACCCACGACCAGCAGTGGCTCACGCGGCTACGGACCACGCTGACCACGGAGTTCGACGCGCAGACCACCCGGTTGACCGAGCTGACCGCGGACACCGGCGACCCCGGCGAGGCGCACACCCGCGCCGCGCTGATCGCCGCCACCCGGCAGAGCCTGGCGCAGATCGGCGACGCGCTGCGGCGGATGGCCGACGGCGGCTACGGCACCTGCGCGCGGTGCGGGACGCGCATTCCGCCGGAGCGCCTCGAGGTGCTACCGCACGCCCGCTTCTGCGTGCCCTGTCAGCAGAAGCACGGCTGACCGCCGGGTGCCGGGCCGTCTGACGGCGGCCCGGCGCGGCAGTCGCCGTGCCGCCCGGAACGGTAGCCCCGCGGTAGCGCATTTTTCGCTGCCTGGTGCACGGCACTAATCTGGGGTGACGCATTCCGGGTGACTCGCCGCGGATGGTGACAGGGGAAAGGTGGTGGACGTGGACGCCAGACGCACCACCGTGCGGGACATGCGCCGGGCCAACCGCTCGCTGCTGCTCACCCGGATCTGGCTGGACGGCCCGCTCAGCCGCCACGAGCTCGGGCAGACCACCGCGCTGAGCCTGGCCAGCGTCAGCAACCTGGTCGGCGAGATGATCGCGGAGGGTCTGGTCGAGGAGGCCGGCTCGGTCGAGTCCGACGGCGGCCGCCCGCGGGTGCTGCTGCGCGTCGCCCCCGGCTACGGCTACCTGGTCGGCGCCGACGTCGGCGAGACCCGGGCGCAGGTGGAACTCTTCGACCTGTCGATGACGGCCCTCGCCAAGGCCGAGTACCCGATCGCGGCCGCCGAGCCCGACCCGCAGGAAGTGGCCACCCACCTGCTGCACGGCCTCGACGCGGTGATCGAGCAGGCCGGCGTCGACCCGGCCGCGGTGCTCGGCCTCGGCGTCGCCGTCTCCGGCACCGTCGAGCGCACCGCCGACGCCGTCGTGCACGCGCAGACCCTCGGCTGGGACGGCGTGCCGCTCGGGGCGATGCTCCGGTCCGGCACCGACATCCCGGTCCACGTCGACAACGGCGCCAAGACCCTCGGCCAGGCCGAGATGTGGTTCGGCGCCGGCCGGGGGGTGCGGCACGCCGTCATCGCCCTGGTCGGCTCCGGCGTCGGGGCCTGCGTGGTGGCAGGCGGTGTGGGCTACCGCGGCGCGCACAGCAGCGCCGGGGAGTGGGGCCACACCACCATCGTGTACGGCGGTCGCCGCTGCCGCTGCGGCAACTCCGGCTGTCTGGAGGCGTACGTCGGGGCGGAGGGGGTCCTCGACCGGTTCCGCCAGGCCAACCGGGGTCGTCCGGCGGCCGGTGGGGACGAGGAGAGCGCCTTCGGCGAGCTGCTGCGGTCCACCAGCCGGACCGCCGCGAAGGTGCTCGACGAGACCGTCGGCTACCTCGGCGCCGGGGTGGCCAACCTGGTCAACCTCTTCAACCCCGAGCGGGTGGTGCTCGGCGGCTGGGCCGGACTGGCCCTGGGCGAGCGGTACCTGCCGCAGATCCGCGAGGCCACGGCACGGCACGCGCTGCGCCAGCCGTACGCGCAGACCTCGATCGAGCTGTGCCGGCTCGGGCCGGACGCGGTCGCGATGGGCGCGGCCACGCTGCCGATGGCCCGGCTGCTGCGCGACGGCGGCGTGCCGCGCGAGCCGGCCGCCCGGGTGCTGCCGCGGGCACGACCGGCGCGGGACTCCCAGTCGCGTACCCGCTGAATCGGCGGGCCGGCGACGGTCGCGTCGCCGGCCCGACCCTGGGCTCAGGACGGCAGCGTCCACTTCTGGTTGGCGCCGCCGGTGCAGGTCCAGATCTGTGTCTTCATGCCGTTTGGCCGAGGTGTTGCCGATTCCCGCGCGGCCGCCCCGGGTGGCCGGGTCAGCGCTCCCCGCGCACCCGCCGGACGGTGTCGCGGTACCAGTGCGCGCTGCGCTTCGGCGTCCGCCGCTGGGTGTCGTAGTCCACCCGCACGATGCCGAACCGCTTGTCGTAGCCGTACGCCCACTCGAAGTTGTCCAGCAACGACCAGGCGAAGTAGCCGCGCACGTCGGCGCCGGCCTGCCGGGCCCGGGCAACCGCGCGCAGGTGCTCGGCCAGGTAGGCCACCCGATCGTCGTCGGCCACGAAGCCCTCGGCATCCGGCCGGTCGTCGAACGCGGCCCCGTTCTCGGTGATCACCAGCGGCACGCCCGGGTAGTCGCGGTGCAGCCGGACCAGCAGGTCGGTGAAGGACTCCGGCACGATCTCCCAGTCCATCGCGGTGCGCGGCAGGTCCCGCCGGACCACCCGGCGCACCGGCCGTCCCTCGTCGTCCCGTTCCCGCCCCTGCTCGTCCACCCCGGAGTACAGCTGCCCGAAGTAGTAGTTCACGCCGAGCACGTCGATCGGGGCCGAGATGACCGCCAGGTCGCCCTCCTCGACCGGGATCCGGACCCCCTCGGCGGCCAGGTCGGCGACCACGTCCTCCGCGTAGCGGCCGTGGATCAGCGGGTCCAGGTACAGCCGGTTGCCCAGGCCATCGGCGGCCCGGGCGGCGTCCCGGTCGGCCGGGCTGTCGGTGGCCGGGTCGGCGGTGGCCAGGTTGACCGTGATGCCCACCTCGATCGGGGTGGCCGCGGCCGCCCGCAGCCGCTGCACCGCCAGCCCGTGCCCGAGCAGCAGGTGGTGCGCGGCGGCGATGCCATCGCCCAGGTTCCGCCGGCCGGGGGCGTGCTTCCCGTACGCGTACCCGAGCATCGCCGAGCACCACGGCTCGTTCAGCGTCGTCCAAGTCCTCACCCGGTCGCCGAGCGCGGCGAAGACCAGATCCGCGTAGTCGGCAAAGCGGTGGGCGGTGTCCCGGTGCGGCCAGCCGCCCGCATCCTCCAGCTCCTGCGGCAGGTCCCAGTGGTAGAGCGTGACCCACGGGTCGACGCCCCGGCCGAGCAGCTCGTCCACCAGTCGGTCGTAGAAGGCCAGGCCGGCCGGGTTCGCCGGCCCGCGCCCGCCCGGCTGCACCCGGGGCCAGGCCACCGAGAACCGGTAGGTGTCCAGGCCCAGGTCGGCGATGAGCGCCATGTCCTCCGGCATCCGGTGGTAGTGGTCGCAGGCCACGTCGCCGGTTTCGCCGTTCGCCACCGCCCCCGGGACGCGGCAGAAGGTGTCCCAGATGGACGGCGTGCGGCCATCCTCGGCGACCGCCCCCTCGATCTGGTACGACGAGGTCGCCACCCCCCACCGGAAGGTCGGCGGCAGGGTGTCGATCGGGTCGGCCTGCCCGGTGGCGGTCGGGCGGGTGAGGTCGGTGTCCATGGTTCTCCTCGCGTTCGCGGCTGGTCGATCAGATGGTGAGGGGTCAGCGGGAAACCGGCGCGGCGGCGGGATGCAGCCAGCAGGCGACGCCCCGCCCCGGGTGACCGTCGCCGGGCGGGCCGAGCGGTGGCAGGTCCACGTCGCACGGCGCGAACGCCTTCGGGCAGCGCGGGTGGAACGCGCAGCCGTCCGGCATGGCGCGCAGGTCCGGCGGGGACCCCGGGATGCCGGTCAACTCGCGGCGGGGGCCGCGCAGCGCCGGGAAGCTGTGCAGCAGCCCCTCGGTGTACGGGTGCAGCGCCCGCCGGTACAGCTGCGCGGCGGGCGCCTCCTCGACGATCCGGCCGCCGTACATGATGGCGATGCGGTCGGAGAATTCGACCAGCAGCGACAGGTCGTGGGTGATGAACAGCACCGCGAAGCCCAGCCGCTCGCGCAGCTCGGCGAGCTGCCCGAGGATCTGCCGCTGCATCACCACGTCCAACGCGGTGGTCGGCTCGTCCATGATGACGACCTGCGGTTCCAGTGCCAGCGCCATGGCGATCATGACGCGTTGCCGCATCCCGCCGGAGAGCTGGTGCGGGTAGCTGTCCAGCCGGTCGGCGGAGATGCCGACCAGGCGCAGCAGCTCCTTCGCCCGGGCCAGCCGGACCGCCGCCGTGCTCCGCGGCTCGTGCGCTTTGATCACATCGAGCAGTTGGGTGGAGATCCGGTGCACTGGATTGAGCGAGTTCATCGCCCCCTGGAACACGATGGAGGTCTCCGCCCAGCGGAACGCCCGCAGCTTCGCCGGGCTCATGGTCAGCACGTCGACCGGCGGCCCGTCGGCCGGGTGGTAGATCACCTGGCCGCCGCTGACCACGCCGGGCGGCGGCAGCAGCCGGGTCAGCCCGTACGCCAGGGTGGACTTGCCGCTGCCGCTCTCGCCGGCCAGCCCCACCACCTCGCCCCGGTGCAGGGTCAGGTCGACGTCGCGCACGGCGTGCACCGCCTCGTCGCCGACGCCGTAGTCGACGCACAGCCCGCGGATCTCCAGGACCGGAGCGCTCATCGCGTGACCTCCTCTCGGGTGGCGGCGCCGCGGGGCGCCGGGACGGCCGCCGACGGCGCCAGCACGGGGGTGAAGCCGACCCGCATCCGGGCGGTCCGCCCGTCGGGGGTGCGGATCCGGGCCCGGCCGCCGCTGCGCAGCCGGGGGCTGACGAACTCGTCGATGCCGAAGTTGATCAGCGCGAGGGCGGTGCCGAGCAGCGCGATGGCCAGCCCGGCCGGGACGAACCACCACCAGGCGCCCTGCGCGAGGGCCTGCTGGCCCTGCGCCCAGAACAGGATGGTGCCCCAGTTCCAGGACGAGACCGACGAGATGCCGATGAAGGCCAGGGTGATCTCCGACATCACCGCGAAGATGACGGTGCCGACGAAGCCGGAGGCGATGATCGCGGTCAGGTTGGGCAGGATCTCGAACAGGATGATCCGCCAGGTCCGCTCGCCGGTGGCCCGGGCCGCCTCGATGTAGTCGCGGCGACGCAGCGACAGCGTCTGCGCGCGCAGCACCCTGGCCCCCCACGCCCACGACGTGAGGCCGATGATGAGCGCGACCAGCGTGTCACTGGCCTGCTCGACGATCGACGTGATGATGATGATCAGCGGCAGCGCGGGGATGACCAGGAACACGTTGGACAGGGCCGACAGCCCCTCGTCGGCCGCTCCGCCGAGGTAGCCGGCCGTCACCCCGATGAGGATGGCCAGGATCGTCGCCAGCACGCCGGCGATCAGGCCCACCACCATGACGCTGCGGGCACCGACCAGGATCTGGCTGAAGATGTCCTGACCGAGGTGGGTCGTGCCGAACCAGTGCCGGGCCGAGGGCGCCTGCAGGACGTCGCCGGTGCGGGCGTCCGGGTCGTACGGTGCCACCCACGGCCCGATGATCGCGAAGAGACAGTAGACGGCCAGGATGACCACGCCGGTCGCGGCCTTGGCGTTGGCCAGGAACCGGAACCGGCGCCGCTTCGCCCGGCCCGGCGCGGCCGACGGCTGGGCCATCGCCCCCTGGCCGGGAATGACCTGTTCGATGCTCGACGGTGAGATTGCCATCGCTCAGCTCTTTCGGGTGCGCGGGTCGAGAAGCAGGTACGCGACGTCGGCGAGCAGGTTCGCCACCAGCACGGAGATCGTGATGATCAGGAAGATCCCCTGCATCAGCGGGTAGTCCTTGTAGCCGACCGCCTGGAAGAGCTGGAAGCCGAGGCCCGGGTAGGAGAAGACGATCTCCACCAGCAGCGTGCCACCGACGATGAACCCGAGCGACAGGGCGAAGCCCGAGACGTTGGGCAGCAGCGCGTTGCGGGCGGCGTAGCTGAGGGCCACCCGGCGCTCCGACAGCCCCTTCGCGTGGGCGACCGTGATGTAGTCCTCCGACGAGACGGTGACCATCATGTTGCGCATGCTGAGGATCCACCCGCTCATCGAGGAGACCAGGATGGTGGCGGCAGGCAGGATGCTGTGCTGGATCGCACTCGGGATGAAGTACTGGTCGAACGCCGGCACCAGGCCCGGCTCGTAGCCACCGGAGGACGGGAAGAAGCTCCCCGGCCCGGCGAACACGGCGATCGCGACCAGGCCCAACCAGAAGTACGGGATCGAGGACAGGAACGTCGTGGCCGGCAGCAGCCCGTCGATCCACGAGCCGCGCCGCCAGCCGGCGCCGACGCCGAGCGCGGTGCCGAGGAGGAAGCTGATGATCGTGGTGATGCCCACCAGCCCGACCGTCCACGGCAGGCTGTCGCCGATCACCGTCGACACCGGCGTCGGGAAGAAGGTGAACGACAGCCCGAGGTCACCGTGGACGAGTTGCCGCCAGTAGTCGAGGTACTGCTCCCAGACGTTCTCGTTCTTGTCCAGCCCGAACAGCACGCGCAGCGACTGGATGGCGTCGGCGCTGATTCGGCCCTGGTTGCGCGAGATGAGGGACTGTACCGGGTCGCCCGGGACCAGCCGCGGGATGAAGAAGTTGAGCGTGATCGCCGCCCACGCGGTGAACAGGTAGAAGGCCATGCGCTGCAGGAGGAATCTCATCGTGCCTCACCCAGGGTGGCGGTGCCGTCCTGCCCGGCCAGCGCCGGCGGTGGTGGCACGGTCGGGTCCGCGTCCGGAACGGCGGAGCCGGGGGCGTCGGCGGCGACGGTGGCCGGATCGTAGAGCCAGCACGCCGCCCAGTGACCGGGCCGGTCGCCGATGGTCAGCCGCGGCGGCAGGTCCGCGGTGCAGCGCGGCATGGCATGCGGGCACCGGGGATGGAACCGGCAACCTGTGGGCGGGCTGATCAGGCTCGGCGGCTCGCCGTGACCGCGGTCCTTCCCGGCGGTCTCGTCGGCGCCGCCACCGTCGCCGGTGATGCGGTCGGGGTCGGGTGCCGACTCGATGAGCAGCCGGGTGTACGGGTGGGCCGGGTGCTGGGTGACGATCTCGCTGTCGCCGCCCTCGACCATGCGGCCGGCGTACATGACGATCGTCTCGTCGGCGAAGTAGCGGGCCGAGGCGATGTCGTGCGTGATGTAGAGGATGGCGAGGTTGAGCCGCTCCTTGAGGTCCTGGAGCAGGTTGAGCACACCGAGGCGGATGGAGACGTCGAGCATGGAGACCGGCTCGTCGGCGAGGAGCACCTGCGGGTCGGCGCCGAGCGCCCGGGCGATGGCGACGCGCTGCCGCTGGCCGCCGGAGAGCTCGTGCGGGAACACGTCCAGGAAGCGATCGGGCGGGGTGAGGCGGACCCGGGTGAGCAGATCGGCGAGGGCCCGGTCCAGGTCCTCGGCGGTACGCCCCGCGTTCCCGTGGATCCGCAGCGATCGGGTGAGGTGGTAGCGGACGGTGTGCACCGGGTTCAACGACGCGAACGGGTCCTGCAGGATCAGCTGGACCCGTCGCACGTACGCCCGGAACGCGCGGCCGCCGCGGACCCGGGTCGACCTGCCGTGCAGCCGGACGTCGCCGGCGGTGCGGGGGTAGAGCTGGGCCAGCAGCCGGGCCACCGTGGACTTGCCGGAGCCGGATTCCCCGACCAGCGCGGTCACCTGGCCGCGACGCAGCGCGAACGATACGTCGTCGACCGCGTGCACGACTGCCGGCGTCCGGGAGAAGAGGTTGCGCAGCCGTCTGCGGACGGGGAAGTGCTTGGTCAGGCCGACGGCCTCCAGCACCACCTCGTCGCCCGGCGCCGCCGCGCTCTCGCTCAACGTCATGCCGAGTTCCTGTCTGGGGTTGCCATGTCACCGGGAGGCGACGAAAACCGATCTGAGCGTGGAATCCGCCTCCCCGGTCGGTCGCGGCCGACCGGGGAGGCGGGGCCGGGTGTCAGCTACCGGCCGGCTTCAGGTGCAGGACCACGTCCAGCGCGTTGGGCTGGGTGGGCTGCAGGGCGCCGTACGGGTTCGAGTCGTCCGGCCAGCCGGTCCAGTTCTTCGTGCTGTACGCGCCACCGATGTTGTCCGCGCCGACCGGGATCATCGGCATCTGGTCGACGAAGACCTTCTGCAGGGTGTTCATCGCGGTGGTACGGGCGGCCTCGTCCGTCGCGTTCGCGTAGGCGACCAGGGCGTCGGTCGCCTCCTTGTTGTTGAAGCGGCCGAAGTTGCCGGCGGGGGAGGCGGTGCCGATCGGCTTGAGCTGCCGGCCGTCCATCACGGTCCGGTAGATGTCGTACGGCGTGGCGCCGCCCTCGGTCCACCGGAAGGTCGCCTCGAAGTTGCCCTGCTCGACGTTGCGGAACCAGGCGTCCTGGTTGGCCTTGTCGACCGTCGCGGCGATGCCGATCTTCGACAGGCCGTCCTTCACGATCTCGAGGCTGGTCTGGTAGTCCGACCAGCCGGCCGGGTCGGTCAGCTTGACCGTGACCGCCTTGCCGGTCTTGTCCTTGAGGGTGGTGCCGTCGAGCTTGTAGCCGGCGCCGGTGAGCAGCGCCTTGGCGCCCTCGACGTCGACCTTGTGCTCCTGGCCCTTGAACTCCGGGGCGACGAACGCGTCACCGGCCGGGCTGGGCAGACCGGTCACGCTCTTCACCAGCGGGTGGAAGTAGCCGGCCTCGGCGGTGGTGAAGATGTCCTCGCGGTCGATGACCATGTTCATCGCGCGGCGCAGCGTCGGGTCGTCGAACGGCTTCTTGGTGGTGTTGAGGTAGAGGCCGTGGATGCCGAGCACCGGGGGTGCCCACACCTTGTGGTGGGCCTGGTCCTTGGCGACGAAGACGGCCTGGTAGTTGGGGATGAAGACGAAGCTCCACTCCGACTCGCCGTTGGCCAGGGCGGTGGTCTGCGCGCTGTTGTCCGTGTACGACGTGAAGCGCAGCTCCTTGACCTTCGGCAGGTCCTGCCAGTAGCCCTTGTCGCGCACGGCCAACGTGGTGGTGGCCGGGGTGAACGACTTCAGCGTGTAGGGGCCACTGCCGACCGGCTGCTTGACGGGGTCGGTGGTCGGATCGCTGATCTTCTCCCAGATGTGCTTGGGCACGATCGGCACCCGCCACAGCACCTTCTGCTGGTTGACGAACTGCGGGCTTTCCATCTTGATCGTGACCTCGTTGCCGCTCGCGGTCGCGTCGGTGTAGGGCACACCCTGGTCGTTGAGCGCCGGGTACTTCTTGACCAGGTTGTAGGTGAACGCGACGTCCTCGGCGGTGACCTTCTGGCCGTCGGACCAGGTGGCGTTGTCGCGGATGGTGACCTTGACCGAGGTGTAGTCGGGCGACCACTCGGCCTTGGTGGCCAGCCACGGCTTGAACGGGTCGGCCGGCTTGACCGGGTTCCACATCATCAGCGGCTCGAAGATCTGCCAGCGGTAGCCCAGGGAGGCCGCGGCGGACGTGGTGAGGAACGGGTTGTTGTTCTCGGCCTGTGGACCGTTCGGCATGCCGACGTTCAAGACGGTGGCCGCCTGGCCGTTCTTCTTGTTGGCGTTCGGGCTGTCGCCACACGCCGCGACGGCGGCGGCCATTGCGCCGGCCAGCGCGACGGCGAGGATCTGCCTTCTTCTCATGGAGGTCTCCCTCGGTGGTCCCGCATTTCCTCGAGCGGGATGTGGTGGATGGAGGGTGTGCGGTGTTACCACCGGTGGCCGCGATGCCCGCCGGTGTGGGTGGTGGATACAGCGGTGGAGAGGTCAGGTGGTGCTGGTCGAGGCGCGGACGGTGAAGCTGGTGGGGATGACGGTCGGGGTGTCGGGCAGCGGCGTGCCGGCGAGGTGGGCGATGAGGGTGCGGGCGGCGGCCGCCCCCATCTCCCGTAACGGCTGGCGTACCGAGCTCAGCGGCGGGTGGGTGTGCCCCGCCAGGGGCAGGTCGTCGAAGCCGACGACGGCCACGTCCTGCGGCACGCGCCGGCCGGCATCGCGCAGCGCCTGGAGCGCGCCGGCGGCGGAGAGGTCGTTGTGGGCGAACACGGCGTCGAACGACACCCCGTCGGCGAGCAGGTGTTCCACCGCCGCCCGGCCGCACTCGAAGGTGAAGTCGCCCTCGACGACGAGGGCCGGGTCGATGGGCAGGCCGGCATCGGCGTAGCCGTCTGCGAAGCCGGCCAGCCGTTCCCGGGTGCAGCCGAAGCGGCTCAGGCCGGTCACCACGAGGGGGCGGCGGCGGCCCAGCGCCAGCAGGTGGGCGGCGGCCGCCCGTGCGCCGTCGGTGTTGGTGGTCCGTACCGAGGGGAAGCCCGGCTGGTGGCCGCGGTCGTCGATGAGGATCACCGGCAGGCCGCGTTCGTGCAGTTCGGTGATGTAGTCCAGGGTGCCTTCCGGCTCGACGACGAGCAGGCCGTCGAAGGACTTCGCGGAGACCTGGGAGGCGAACCGCCGCATCGACTCGTCGCCTCGGTTGCAGGTGAACAGCAGCAGCCCGTATCCCTCGGACTCGACCACGTCGGCCGCGCCCTGGAGCACCTCGCCCATCCACGGCCAGGTGAGCGCGGGCACCAGCATGCCGACCACGCGGGTGCGGCCCCGGGCCAGGCCGACCGCGCGGGCGCTGGGCACGTACCCCAGGTCGCTGATCACCGCACGGACCCGGTCGGCGGTGCGGACGTGCACCTCGCCCTTGCCGTTGAGCACCCGCGACACGGTCGTCTTGCTCACCCCGGCTCGGGTGGCGACGTCGGCGATCGTGATCGGCACGGACTCTCCCGGGTCGCAGGGGTGGCGGTTTCGGAACCGGTTTCGGAAGCGGTTCCGTCGCAGTCAACCGAAGTGGCGGCGGTCACGTCAATAACAGGCCGGTAACGAAACATGGCTAAGTTCAAAACCTTAAAAAAGTGACCGACGGGGTCCGGCGACCACTGTGGACCGGGCGGCGACACCTCGCCATGCTGAACTGCGTTGATGCCCTGGCCCCGGCACCGGCGGTGCCGCCCCGGCGGGCGCCGGATCAGGCGGCGCGGCGGGGCGGCCCGCCGCGCCGCCCCGCGGCCGGACGGCTGACCGCGCCGGACGTGCAGTACACGTCGCCCGAGTTCGCCTCGTGCGGCAGCGCCGTCAGGTACGCGGCCACCTCCGCGGCCGGCAGCCACCGCGGCAGGGCGAGTGCCATCTCGTCGCCGAGCGCGGCGCTGAACCCGGTGAAGCCGAGCCCGGTGAGCCGGTCCAGGCAGCGCAGGGCCAGCTCCCGGGCGATGGTGGTGAACTCGAACGACAGTGCGGGGAGCGGCCGGCTCAGCCCGGCCAGCACGGCGTCCTCGAAGCCCTCCACGTCGATCTTCACGAAGTCCGGTACGCCCTGCCCGGCGATGAGAGCGTCCATCGTGGTGCCGCTGACCTCGATCTGGGCGTCCCAGACTTCGTGCTCCCAGCCGCCGGCGCCGGCCGCCGCCTCGATGAACCGCGGGGAGACGGTGGCGATCGTGGGATTGGCGGAGTTGAGGTGCAGTCGTACGGGGTCGGGGCGGTGGCCGCAGGCCGCCTCGACCACGGTCACCTCCGGGTCGCCGGCGTAGAGCGCGCGCAGCGCCCGGGCGCACATCGGCTGCGGCTCGACGGCCACCACCCGGGCGCCGAGGCGGCGGAAGCTGCCGAGCCGGTCGCCGACGTGCGCCCCGACGTCGAAGACGAGGTCACCGGGGCGGACGAAGCCGGCGTAGAAGGCGTCCATGGCGGCGTCGCGGGCCGGGTCGCCGTAGTAGGCCTCCAAGGAGCGGCGCAGGCCCGACATGGCCGGATCCGCCTTGAGCGCCTCGATCACCCCGTGCTGATCGCCCACGGCTCCGACGGTAGTGGCGCCGGGACGGCCGCGAGCCCGGTTCGCGTCCATCCACCGCCCGCCCCGGAAACCCAGCCTCCTAGGACGCCTTAGGGTGGTGACCCGGCCGACGGCCTGTCCGCTCGGGACACGTGCCTGGCGACGAACGAGCACGCCCACCTGGGCGGGTCGCGCAGCGACCGGTGACGCTCAGGGGGCGTCGACCACCTCCTGACCCAGCGGCCAGAGCGCCGCCGGGACGAGCTTGAAGTTGGCCACGCCGAACGGGATGCCGATGACGGTGACACAGAGGGCGACCCCGGCGAGGATGTGGGACAGCGCCAGCCACCAGCCCGCCAGCAGCACCCACAGCACGTTCGCCAGGCCGGAGGCGAGCCCGGCCCCTGGCTTGCGGACGAGGGTGCGGCCGAACGGCCACAGCGCGTACGAGGCGAGGCGCAGTGAGGCCACCCCGAACGGGATGGTGACCACCAGCGCGAAGCAGATCAGGGCGGCCACGCCGTAGCCGAGGGCCAGCACGAAGCCGCCACCGAAGACCAGCCAGAGCACGTTGAGCACGAAGCGGAGCACGGGTCCATGGTGGCGACCGGGCGCAAGACCACCTCCGCGCAGTTCCGCTTTCCCGGGTAGGTGGCGGCGTGCGGGCTGGTATGCCTGTGGGGTGTCGGAGCAAGCGAACGGTGGGCGGCCCGCGGCGGTCGGCAACGTGCCGACGGCGGGCGGTGAGGCGGGTCTGGCATTGCTGCTGGGCGCGTTGGGGGTGGTGTACGGCGACATCGGCACCAGCCCGTTGTACGCGCTGAAGACCGTCTTCACCCTCGACCGCGGCCTCATACCGACCGAAGGGGACGTGTTCGGCGTGATCTCGCTGGTCTTCTGGTCGATCACGCTGATCGTGTCGATCAAGTACGTCATCTTCATCCTGCGGGCCGACAACGAAGGTGAGGGCGGGGTGATGGCCCTGGCCGCACTCGCCCGACGGGCGCTGGGTGAGGCCAGCGCACGGCGCGGCGCCGGCGTGCTCGCGCTCGGAGCGCTGGGCGCCGCCCTGTTCTACGGCGACAGCGTGATCACCCCGGCGATCTCGGTGCTGTCGGCGGTGGAGGGACTGGAGGTCACCTCCCCGCAATGGGCGGTGGTGGTGCTGCCGGCGTCGGCGGTGATCCTCACCCTGCTGTTTGGCGTCCAGCGATGGGGCACCGGCCGGGTCGGGGCCGTGTTCGGGCCGATCATGGTGCTCTGGTTCGCCTGCCTGGGCGTGGCCGGCGCGGCCGAGGTGGTACGTCACCCGGGCGTCCTGGCCGGGCTGTCGCCGACGTATGCGGTCCTGTTCGTCGTGGACCACCCGGTCATCGCGTTCGTCGCGATGGGCGCCGTGGTGCTGGCGATCACCGGTGCCGAGGCGCTCTACGCCGACATGGGCCACTTCGGCCGCGCCCCGATCCGCCGGGCCTGGTTCGCGATAGTGTTTCCCGCGCTGACGCTCAACTACCTCGGCCAGGGCGCGCTGATCCTGCGGGCACCAGACAGCCGGGCCAATCCGTTCTTCCTCCTCCTGCCGGACTGGGCGCGGCTGCCGATGGTCGTCCTGGCCACCGTCGCCACCGTGATCGCGTCCCAGGCGGTGATCTCCGGGGCGTTCTCGGTGTCCCGGGAGGCCATGCGGCTGGGATTCCTGCCGCACCTGCGCATCCGGCAGACCTCCCGCCGGGAGTACGGGCAGATCTACGCGCCCGGGGTGAACTGGAGCCTGTTCGCGGCAGTCATGCTGGTGACGTTCGCGTTCGGCTCATCAACGAACCTTGCTGCCGCCTACGGGGTGGCGGTCACCGGCACGTTCCTGATCACCACGACCCTGTTCCTGGTCGTCGCGCGGGCGCTGTGGCGCTGGTCCACTCGACGGGTGGTGCTGTTCGGGGTCGTCTTCGGCAGCATCGAGCTGGTCTTCTTCACCGCGAACCTGGCCAAGGTCAGCCACGGTGGCTGGTTGACGCTGCTCATCGCGATCATCGTGTTCACGGTCCTGCTGACGTGGCGGCGCGGAGCCGCGTTGGTCACCCCGCGCCGGATCGAACTCGAAGGCCCACTGCCCGACTTCATCGACAAGCTGCACGCCATGAACATCCCGTGGGTGCCGGGCACCGCGGTGTTCCCGCATCCGAACAAGGAGACGACGCCGCTGGCGCTGCGCGCCAACGTGGCGCACAATCACGTACGGCACGAGCGGATCGTGATCATTTCCGGGCACACCGCGAACGTCCCGCACATTCCGTGGGATCAGCGCCTGACCATCGACGATCTCGGTGACCCGAATGACGGCATCATCCACATCAAGGCCGTCTTCGGCTTCCAGGACCTCACCGACTTCCCCGAGGTCCTGCGCCGCGCCGCCACCCACCCCCTCGGCACCGGGATCGCCCACGATCAGGTCTCCTACTTCGTCTCGCGGATCACGCTGCGGTGCACCCGTCGCCCCGGCATGGCCATCTGGCGCAAGCGGCTGTTCATCGGCCTCGCCCACAACGCCGCCAGTCAGGTCGAGTTCCTGCGCCTGCCCGAGGAACGCACCATCGTCCTCAGCGCCGAAGTCCCCGTCTGAGTCCGCCCGGTCAGCCGGGCGCGGCGGTCCGACGTCAGGCGGCCGAGAGCACCAGGGGCAGCACCGCCACCAGGTGCCGCCATGGCGATCCACACCCGCGCCGTAGGCCCCTGCCGGCTGCCCACGTCAGCGGGTGGCCGCGGCCTCAGTCCGGGTCGGTGTCGTCGGGGGTGCGCCGTTGCGGATGGGGCGTCTCGCCACGGGCCAGCATGGCCACGAACTGGGCGATCCGCCGGCTCCGGGTCTCGGCCCGCTTCGCGCTGCTGATCCGGTAGATCACCGCGTAGCGGTTCTGTGCGGTGAGCAGGTCGAACATCCGCCGGGCCCGGGGCTCGGCGGCCAGCGCGACCAGCAGCTCCTCGGGCGGTTCCGCGGTGGACTGTCCGGCGTACGCGGCGTCCCAGCGACCGTCGGTCCTAGCCCGGTCCACCTCCGCGAGGCCGGCCGGGTGCATCCGCTCCTGCGCCGTCAGCCGGGCCACGATGCCCACATTCCGAGCCGACCAGGGGCTGCGCGACCGGCGCGGGGTGAACCGCTGCCGATAGGTGGCCTCGTCGCGGCGCCGGACCTGGCCGTCGATCCACCCGTGGCAGAGCGCCTCCTCCAGCGCCTCGTCGTAGCCGAGGCTGGTGGGGACGGTGGTGCCGCGCTTGGCCAGCACCAGCCACACGCCGGTCGGGTCGGCGTGGTGGGTGCCGAGCCAGTCCCGCCAGGCGGGCGCGTCGGCGACGATCAGCTCGGGCGGCTCAGTGGGCACGGCGATCGACCGGCTGCGCAGTGCCGCCGGCCGGCAGGCCGACCCCGCCGAGGGGTACGACGTCCACCCGCTCCGGCGGTCCGGCCAGCATCGCCAGCACGTCGGCGATGCTCGGGCCGGACGAGTCGGTGGGCGCCGCGGCCAGCGCCGCCTGCACGGCCTCCTCGTCGGTCCACACCTCGGTCACCCGGACGGTGTCCGGCTCGGCCCGGTCCCGGCTGATCAGGTACAGCTCGCAGCCGGGGAACCCGCGCAGCCCCTCGGCGACCCGCAGCAGCGTGTCGGCGAGTTCGGCGCCCCGGCCCGGCTGGGCGCGCATGGTCATCAGCCGGCCGGTCCGCGCTGCCGTGTCCATCGTGCCGTTTCCCCCTCCGCTTGGCACCGAGCGTACGCGGTGTGCCCGCCGCTGGCGGTCCCCCGTGCTGTGTGCGGGGCGGTTCGGCGTGACCGGGCCTGGCAGACTGTCGGGCCATGACTGGACCTCGGACGGGCGGAAGCGAGGTCGTCCTCTACTGGCGACCGCTGTGCCCGTACTGCATGAAGTTGCGGATGAAGTTCTTCCTGGCCCGGCTGCCGCACCGGAAGGTCAACATCTGGCGGGACCCGGAGGCGGCGGCGTACGTCCGCTCAGTGGCCGACGGCAACGAGACGGTGCCCACCGTCGCGGTCGGCGGCCGGGCGCTGGTCAACCCGTCGCTTCGTCAGGTGCGGACCGCCCTGCGGGAAGCGGCCGGGTGACCGACTCCCCGAGCGGCCCAAACGACCGTTAAGCTCGGGGGGTGGGAATCGACGAGGTCTACCCGGCCGAGCGGCTGTCCGCCGCGCAGCGCGCCACCGCCGCGGCGGGCCTCGACGCGCTGCTGCTCACCCCCGGTTCCGACCTGCGCTACCTGACCGGCTACGACGCGCACGAGGGGGAGCGACTCACCTGCCTCGTGCTCCCCGCCGAGGGCGAACCCACCCTGATCGTGCCGGCCCTGGAGCGCCCCGCCGCGGAAACCGCCCCGGCCACCGTCGTCCGCCTCGTCGACCACGCCGACGGCACCGACCCGTACCCGCTGGTCCGCGCGGCGCTGCCCGGCCCGGTGACCGCCGTCGGGCTGGCCGACCGGATGTGGGCCGAGCAGGTCCTCGCCCTGCGCGCCGCGCTGCCCGACGCCACCCAGCGCCTCGCCTCCGAGGTGCTGCGCGAGCTGCGGATCCGCAAGACCCCGGCCGAGGTGGCCGCCCTCGCCGAGGCCGGCGCCGCGATCGACGCGGTGCACACCCGGATGGGGGAGTGGCTGCGCCCCGGCCGGACCGAGGTCGAAGTGGCGGCCGACATCGCCGCCGCCATCCGGGCAGCCGGCCACGTGAGGGTCGACTTCGTCATCGTCGCCGCCGGCCCGAACGGGGCCAGCCCGCACCACGGCACCTCCGACCGGCCGATCCGGGCCGGGGAGCCGGTCGTGGTCGACATCGGCGGCACCATGCCGACCGGCTACCGCTCCGACTGCACCCGCACCTACGTCGTCGGCGGCCCTGCCCCGGCCGAGTTCTCCGAGTACTACCCGGTGCTCCACGAGGCGCAACGCGCGGCGGTGGCGGCGGTCCGGCCCGGCATCACCGCCGAGGCGGTCGACGCGGCCGCCCGGGACGTCATCGCCGCCGCCGGCTACGGCGACGCGTTCCTGCACCGCACCGGACACGGCATCGGCCTCGACACCCACGAGGAGCCGTACGTCGTGGCCGGCAACCCCCGACCCCTGGAGGCCGGCATGGCCTTCTCGGTCGAACCCGGGATCTACCTCGCCGGGCGGCACGGCGCCCGGATCGAGGACATCGTCGTCTGCACGACGGACGGCGGGCAACGGCTCAACACCACCCCTACGGAGCTCATCGCGCTATGAACGTCGACCGGATCCTCCCCACCGACGAGGCCCACGACCTGCTGGACCTCGCCACCGAGCTCGCCGACCGCGAGCTCGCCCCGAAGGCCGCCGGCTTCGAGGAGCGCGCCGAGTTCCCCCGCGACGTGCTGCGCACCCTGGGCCGGGCCGGCCTGCTCGGCCTGCCGTACGCCGAGGAGCACGGCGGCGCCGCCCAGCCGTACGAGGTCTACCTCCAGGTGTTGGAGATCCTCGCCAGCCGCTGGCTCGCCGTCGCCGAGGCGGTCAGCGTGCACACCCTGTCCTGCTACCCCGTCGCGCAGTTCGGCACCGACGAGCAGCGCAAGCTGCTGCCCGACATGATCGGTGGGGAGCTGCTCGGGGCGTACTGCCTCTCCGAGCCGCAGGGCGGCTCCGACGCTGCCTCGCTGACCACGAAGGCGGTCCGGGACGGCGACGACTACGTGGTCTCCGGCACCAAGGCGTGGATCACCCACGCCCGGGTCGCCGACTTCTACAACATCTTCTGCCGCACCGGCGGCCCCGGCCCGAAGGGCATCTCCTGCCTGCTCGCCGACCGGAACACCCCGGGCATCCACCCGCAGGCCGCCGAGCGGACCATGGGCCTGCACGCCTCCCCGGTCGCCCAGATCGCCTTCGACGACGCCCGGGTGCCGGCCGAGCGGCTGATCGGGGGCGAGGGGAAGGGCTTCACCATCGCCATGTCCGCCCTGGACTCCGGCCGGCTCGGCATCGCCGCCTGCGCGGTCGGCC
Source organism: Micromonospora sp. NPDC005806 (assembly GCF_042871425.1). Lineage (NCBI taxonomy): Bacteria > Bacillati > Actinomycetota > Actinomycetes > Micromonosporales > Micromonosporaceae > Micromonospora > Micromonospora sp. NPDC005806. The sequence continues at coordinate 129,101 of NZ_JBIAIL010000019.1, forward strand.
TCGCCCAGGCCGCCCTCGACTACGCGGTCGGCTACGCCAAGGAGCGGCAGCAGTTCGGCAAGCCGATCATCGACTTCCAGGGCCTCGGCTTCACCCTCGCCGACCACGCCACCCAGATCTCGGCGGCCCGCGCGCTCATGCTGTCCGCCGCGCGGCTGCGCGACGTCGGCCGGCCGTACTCGATCGAGGCGGCTAAGGCGAAGCTCTTCGCCACCGACATGGCGATGCGGGTGACCATCGACGCGGTGCAGGTGCTCGGCGGCGCCGGCTACGTCGCCGACCACCCGGTCGAGCGGTACATGCGGGAGGCGAAGGTGCTGCAGATCGTCGAGGGCACCAACCAGATCCAGCGGCTGGTCATCTCCCGGGCCCTCGCCCAGGGCTGAGGCCACCCGCAGCGCGGGCCGGGTGAGGCATGGGAGCGTTTACTCCGGTAGGTTGCACCGCGTGGAGGAGATCGACCGTGCCATCGTCGCCGCGCTGACCGGGGACGGTCGGCTGTCGTACACCGACCTCGCCGAGCGGGTGGGCCTCTCGGTGTCCGCCGTGCACCAGCGGGTCCGCCGGCTGGAGCAGCGCGGCGTGATCAAGGGGTACGGCGCGCGCGTCTCGTTCGAGGCGCTGGACCTGCCGCTGACCGCCTTCGTGGCGATCCGGCCGTTCGACCCGTCCCAGCCGGACGACGCGCCGGAGCGGCTGGCCCACCTGCCCGAGATCGACTCGTGCTACTCGGTGGCGGGGGAGGACTTCTACCTCCTGATGGTGCGGGTGGCCGGCCCGGCGGACCTGGAGCGGCTGCTCCAGGAGATCCGTACGGCCGCCAACGTCACCACCCGCACCACGGTGGTGCTCTCCACCCCGTACGAGAACCGGCCGCCGCGGATCAATGGCGACCTGCCAGGTCGGGGGCGGTCCCGGGCGGCGGCGGCGGAACCGGCTGGTTCCACCGCAGGATGACCCGCCGCCCGTGCTCGTGACCGAGCGCGCTCACGGTGGCGGTGTCCAGCCGCAGCAGCCCGCCGGCGGACGGCGGCAGCCCGATCCAGCGGGCGCCGAGCACCCGCAGGCTGTGCCCGTGGGCGACCAGGGCGACGTTGCCCTGGTCGAGCAGGGGAGCGACCCGGGCGATCACCCGGTCGAGGCGTTCGCCGACCTGCGCCGGTGACTCACCGCCGGGGCAGCCGTCGGTCCAGAGGTTCCAGTGCGGATTCTCCTCGTGCACGTCGGCGGACGTGCGTCCCTCGTACTCGCCGTAGTTCCACTCGGCCAGGTCCGGGTCGGTGGCGTCGGCGTCGAGGCCGGCGAGGTGGGCGGTGCACACGGCCCGCTGCCGTGGGCTGGACAGGACGCGGACGAAGCGCCGGCCGGCGAGCATCGGCGCCAGGGCACGGGCCTGCCGCTCGCCGTCGGGGGTGAGCTCCATGTCGGTGTACGAGGTGTGCCGGTGGCTGGCGCTCCATGCGGTCTCACCGTGGCGGATCAGCAGGATATCTCCCATTCGCCCAGTTAACCAGCCCCCCGGTCCCACCGTTCACCTAGTATCCTAGGACGCCTTACCGATGGTGCGACCAGTCACCAGAAACGCAGGCGTTTCGACGGGCGGGCTACGGGGACGCGACAGGTGAACGGGCCATCCGGCCCGGCGTACCGCGGCAGCGGAGGGAGTCCCATGAGCTTCACCGATAAGGCGAAGAACAAGGCCCAGGAGCTGAGCGGCGTCGCCAAGGAACGGATCGGCGACGTCACCGACAACGAGCGGTTGCGGGCCGAAGGCGCCAGCGAGCAGAGCACGGCCCGGGCCCGGCAGAAGGAGGCCGGTCGGAACATGAAGACCTTCCAGAAGTGATCCGTACGTCGGCGGGGGGGCCCCGGGGCCCCGGGCCCCCCCCCCGCCTGGCACCCGGGCCCCGGGGGGGGGGTTTACCCGCGGGCCGGGGGGGCGCGCGGGGGGGGAGGGGGCGCCCGGCGGGCCCCCCCCCCCCC
>NZ_JBIAIL010000020.1:0-129155 GCF_042871425.1 Micromonospora sp. NPDC005806
GGGGGGGGTGGGGGGGTGTGGGCGCGGGGCGGCCGCCCCGGCCGGGGGCGGGCCTTTGGGGGGCGGTGCTAAAACCCCCCCCCCCCCGTTCGTGTGGGGGGGGGGGGGGGGCCCCGGGGGGCCGGGGCCCCCCCCCCGACGCTTGCATCCGGTACCCGGGTACGGGATTACCGTCGAGGCATGGGTGCCGACGAGGAGGGCTAGGTGCCGCAGGCGTGCACCCTGCCGACGGTGGAACGGCCGCTGCGGGTGGCCGAGTTCGACGAACTGTTCCGCACTGCGCTTCGCGGGCAGCGCCGGTCGTCGCCGACGCGGCTCCGCTGGGAGGTGGCCGCGGAGGCCGAGGCGGCGGTACGTGACCTGACCGCGCGCGAATCGGGGTGCTGTTCGTTCTTCGGCATCACGGTGACGCCGGTGGACGGTGCGGTGCGGGTGGACGTGGCGGTACCGGCGGCGTACGTCGACGTGCTGGACGCCCTGGCGGCGCGGGCGGCGACGGGATGCCGGTGGTGAGCGGGCTGCGCAGGGGGGAGCTCGCGGCGGCGGTCGGGGTGAACCCACAGACGTTGCGCTACTACGAGCGGCGGGGGTTGCTGGCCGCGCCGGCGCGCAGCCCGGGCGGGCACCGGATCTATCCGGTGGAGGCGGTGACGCTGCTGCGGGCGGTGAAAGCGGCGCAACGGTTGGGGTTCACGCTGGACGAGGTGGCGGAGCTGCTGGCGGCGCGCCGGCGGCGGGGCACGCCGTGGACGGCGGTGAGCAGGAGGTAGCCGAGGGCGAACAGCAGGCCGGTGTCGGTGAGGGCGGCGGGGATGGCGACGCTGGTGAGCAGGAAGCCGGTCATGCCGGCGAAGAGGAGGATCTTCTGGGCGGGGCGTCGGGGTGGCACCTGGTTGGTCAGCCAGGCGTAGCCGGTGTAGGGGTACCAGAGCACGCCGAGGATGAGGACGGTGCGGCCCAGGTGAGTTCGTCTTCGAGGACGTGGGCGAGTTGGGTGACGGTGAAGACGAAGACGACGTCGAAGAAGACCTCGACGGGGGTGACCCGATTGGCGGTGTCGGGCTCGGCCGGGCTCATGGGTCCGGAGGATGGTGGCCGCGGGTGTCGGTGGTGGCGGAACGGCCGTCGCCCGGCACCTGCGTGGGTGCCGGGCGACGGGTGGTGCGGGGTCAGTCGTTGCGGTGGGCTTCCCACCATGCCTGACCGGGCTCGGGCAGGGTGTCGATCGGGTCGTAGTAGGCGTAGCGCTTGTTGAGCGCTTCGAGGTCGGCGGACTCGATCGAGGTGCGGTAGTTCTTGGTCCAGTAGGAGATCCCGCGTTCGCGGTCGTACTCAGTGAGCATGTGGACCCAGCGCTTGCCGACGAAGGGGACGTCGCAGACGATGCGCGGGGTGGCGTAGCCGGGCAGGTAGCCCATGATGTCGTGCTGGAGCTGCTGGGCATGCCAGACGGGGACTCGCCAGTGCTCGGCGTTGGGGATCATGTCGCACATGTAGAAGTAGTACGGCAGGATGCCGGCTTCGCCCTGGAGGGCGAAGCAGAGGTCGAGCAGGTCGGCGCTGGTGGCGTTGACGCCGCGCATGAGCACGCCCTGGTTGCGGACGTCGCGTACGCCGACGTCGAGGGCGGTCTGGGCGGCCTTGGCGACCAGCGGGGTGATGGACTGCCGGTGGTTGACGTGGGTGTGGATGGCGAGGTTGACGCCGCGGCGGGCGGCGGTGCGGGCGACCCGCTCGAGGCCCTCGACCACGTCGTGCTGGAGCCAGTGCTGGGGCAGGCCCATGAGGGCCTTGGTGGCGAGCCGGATGTCGCGGATGGTGTCGATCTCGAGCAGCCGCGTGAGGTAGGACTCGAGGTTCTTCCACGGCACGTTGGCCACGTCGCCGCCGGAGACGACGACGTCACGGACGCCGGGGTGGGCCTTGAGGTAGGCGATGTGGGCGTCGTAGCGGTCGACGGGCTTGAGGGTGAGCTTGAGCTTGTCGACGGTGGGGGTGGAGTTGCCGACGAGGTCCATCCGGGTGCAGTGGCCGCAGTACTGCGGGCAGGTGGAGAGCAGTTCGGCGAGGACCTTGGTGGGGTAGCGGTGGGTGAGGCCTTCGGCGACCCACATGTCGTGCTCGTGGAGGCTGTCGCGGGTGGCGTAGGGGTGGGACGGCCAGTCGGTGCGCCGGTCGGAGGCGACGGGGATCATGTAGCGGCGGACCGGGTCGGCGAGGAGCGCCTCGGTGGTCATGGGCTCGAACGGCACCATGGTGTTGAGCATCTGCGGGGGGACCAGCATCGACATGGTGGCCAGGGCCTTCTGGTCGGCCTCGAGGTCGGCGTAGAAGGTCTCGTCGACGAGGTCGCCGAGGACGGTGCGCAGCTGCTTGATGTTCTTGACGCAGTTGACGCGCTGCCACTGGGCGCTCTCCCACTGCTCGCGGGTGACGTCGCGCCAGCCGGGGAAGCGGGTCCAGTCGGGCTCGACCAGGGGGCTGCGGCGGTATTCGTAGGGCTGTCCGGCGGTGGGGACCGCGACCGGCGTGGAGCGGGGCGCAGGGATGGTCTCCACCGGTTGGGTCTGGGTCACGGCCCCTCCTCGTTGGCGGTGCGGGTGGATCAACGGTTGCGAAGGCTACTGGAAAATATCCGGTGAAGAAATTAGTCTGCCGGAAGTTTTCCCGCTACGCGAGCCCTAGTCGGGGGTTCGGGCGGTTGGATGGAGGAGGGTCGGCGTGACGTCACCGGTGGGTCTGCACCGCGTCGTGGAACCGGCGGGGGTGCTGCCGCAGGCGGCCTGGCGGCTGGACGCCGACCCGCGGATCGCCTCGAACGAGGTGCGGATCCGGGTGGAGCGGCTGAACCTGGACGCGGCGAGCTTCCGGCAGTTGTCGGAGAAGCACGGCGGCGACGGGGAGAAGGTCCGCGCCGAGGTGTTGGAGATCATCTCCACCCGGGGGAAGATGCAGAACCCGGTGACCGGCTCCGGCGGCATGCTGATCGGCACCGTGGAGGACGCCGGCAAGCGGTCCCCGCTGGGGCTGAAGCCGGGCGACCGGGTGGCCACCCTGGTGTCGCTGACCCTGACGCCGCTGATGATCCTGGACGGGCTGGCCCGCTGGGACGGGCGCAGCGAGCAGGTGCCCTGCGACGGGTACGCGATCCTGTTCGCCCGGTCGATCGCCGCGGTGCTGCCGGCGGACCTGCACCCGGAGCTGTCCCTCGCCGTGCTGGACGTGTGCGGGGCGCCGGCGCTGACCGCGCGGGTGGTCGCCGAGCAGGTGGCGCGGCGGCGCCGCGAGGGTGACCCGCGGCCGGTGAGCGTGGCGGTGATCGGCGGCGCCGGCAAGAGCGGGTCGCTGTCGCTGGCGGCGGCGCGGCGGGCGGGCGCCGCCCGTACGGTCGGGGTGGTGCCGGTGGTCGCGGAGCGGGACGCGCTCGAGGCGGCCGGCCTGGCCGACGTGGTCGCGCTGGCCGACGCCCGGGATCCGGTGGGCCTGTCGACGGCGGTGACCACCGCGCTGGGCGCGCCGGCGGACGTGACCGTGGTGTGCGTGGACGTGCCGGGCTGTGAGCACGGTGCGGTGCTGGCGACCGAGGACGGCGGCACGGTGATCTTCTTCTCGATGGCGACGAGCTTCGCGGCGGCGGCGTTGGGTGCGGAGGGGCTGGCGGCGGACGTGACGATGCTGGTCGGCAACGGGTACGTGCCGGGACACGCAGCGTTGGCGCTGGAGCTGCTGCGCGCCGAGGCGGGGGTGCGTCGTCTCTTCGAGGCCCGGTTGGCGGCAGACTGACACCATGACGAACCCCTCGACCTTGTACCGCGGCGGAGTGCTGCACTGTCCTGCCGACCCGGGCGCGACCGCGTTGCTGGTGCGCGACGGGCGGATCGCCTGGTTGGGCGCCGACGCCGACGCGCCGGCCGCCGACCGGGTGGTGGAGCTGGACGGGGCGCTGGTGACGCCGGCGTTCGTGGACGCTCACGTGCACGCCACCGACACCGGGCTGGCCCTGTCGGGGCTGGACCTGTCGGCGATGCGGTCGGCCGCGCAGCTGCTGGACGCGGTGTCCGCGTTCGCGGCGCGGCTGCCCGGGGACGCGGTGGTGCTGGGCCACGGTTGGGACGAGTCGAACTGGGCGGACAAGGCGTTGCCGGACGCCGCGGCGCTGGACCGGGCGGCCGGCGGCCGGCGGGTGTACCTGTCGCAGGCGTCGATCCACTCGGCGCTGGTGTCGGCGGCGCTGCTGGCGGCCTGCCCGGACGTGGCGGCGGCGGCCGGCTACGACGCGTCGGGCTGGCTGCGGCGTGACGCCCATCACGTGGTGCGGGCGGCGGCGTTCGCGTCGGTGACCCGGGCGCAGCGGGTCGCCGCGCAGCGGGCGGCGTTGGCGCACGCGGCGTCGCTGGGCATCGCCGCGGTGCACGAGTGCGGCGGGCCGGAGATCTCCGACGAGGAGGACTTCACCGGGCTGCTGGCCATCTCGGGGGCCGGGGTGCCCGAGGTGTACGGCTACTGGGGTGAGCTGCTGGGCGCGGCGCGGGCCCGGGACCTCGGGGCGGTCGGGGCCGGTGGTGACCTGTTCGCCGACGGGGCGCTCGGGTCGCGGACGGCGCACGTGTCGGCGGCGTACCTGGACGGGGAGCCGGGGACGTGCGGGCACGGGTACGTCACGGCCGAGCAGGTGCGTGACCATCTGCTGGACTGCGCGGCGCACGGCCTGCAGGGCGGTTTCCACGCCATCGGCGACGCGGCGATCACCACCGTCCTCGACGGGTTCGCGTCGGCGGCGGAGAAGCTGGGTGTGGACCGGCTTCGGGCGGCGCGGCACCGGGTCGAGCACGCGGAGATCATGAACAAGGGGCTGATCGCCGGGTTCGTGGAGTACGGCATCGTCGCGTCGATGCAGCCGGCGTTCGACCGGCTGTGGGGCGGCGCGGGCCGGATGTACGAGTCGCGGCTGGGACTGGACCGGTCGCTGGAGTCCAACCCGATGGGTGCCATGCACTCGGTCGGGGTGGCGTTGGCGTTCGGGTCGGACTCGCCGGTGACGCCGCTGGACCCGTGGGGGTCGGTGCGGGCGGCGGCGGCGCACCACAATCCGGTGCAGCGGATGAGTGTGCGGGCGGCGTTCGCCGCGCACACCCGTGGCGGGTGGCGGGCGGTGCACCTGGACAACGAGGGTGTCCTCGCCCTGGGCGCGCCGGCCACGTTCGCGGTGTGGTCCACCCCGGCCGGGGTGGACCGGGGGCTGCCGGTGCTGCAGGCCGAGGACCCGGAGCTGCGCGGCGCGGACGACCCGACGCCGCTGCCGGTGTGCCGGGCCACGGTGCTGCGCGGTGACGTGATCTATCAGGAAGGGCGTTCGTGACAGGGAAGCTTGGGCTGGATCCGGCGCTGGTGGCGCGGGCGCGGGAGTTGGCGCGCCGCGCCGGGCAGCCGGTGGTGGATCTGGCGCGCAGCCACACCACGGTGTCGGTGGAGCGGGCGGTGCTGCGGCTGGCCGGGGTGACCGGCGCGGACCCCGACGGCATCCCCTGGGTCAACCGTCTCGTCGACGCGGTCGTCGGCGACGTCGGCCTGGGGCACGGGGTGGCGGTGCCGGTGTTCGACGCCCTGGCCCGGGGGCACATCAGCGATGTGACGTTGCTCGCGCAGAAGGCCGCTGCCGGGTCGGTGCGGTTCACCCAACCCACCGGCAAGGCGGCCACCGCCGCCCGTAAGGCCGCCCGCCGGGCGGTCGCCGCGGGCGTCCGGCAGATCGACCGGCGCCGCGCCGAGCGGGACCGCCTGGTGAAGCGGTACGGGGACCCGAAGCAGCGGCCGTGGATCTACCTGATCGTGGCCACCGGCGACATCTACGAGGACATCCCGCAGGCGCAGGCCGCCGCCCGCGCGGGCGCGGACATCATCGCGGTGATCCGCTCCACCGGGCAGTCGCTGCTGGACTACGTACCCGAGGGCGCCACTCGGGAGGGTTTCGCCGGCACGTACGCCACGCAGGAGAACTTCCGGCTGATGCGGGCGGCGCTGGACGAGTCGTCGAAGGAGCTGGGCCGGTACGTGCGGCTGACGAACTACGCGTCGGGCCTGTGCATGCCGGAGATGGCCACCCTGGCCGGCCTGGAACGCCTCGACATGATGCTCAACGACTCGATGTACGGGATCCTGTTCCGGGACATCAACCCGATCCGCACCTTCGTCGACCAGCGGTTCTCCCGGCAGGTGCACGCCCGCGCCGGGATCATCATCAACACCGGCGAGGACAACTACCTCACCACCGCCGACGCGGTCGACGAGGCGCACACGGTGACCGTGTCGCAGCTGCTGAACGAGTACTTCGCGCACGAGGCCGGCCTGGCCGACTGGCAGCTCGGGCTGGGCCACGCGTTCGAGATCAACCCGGACCTGCCGGAGTCGTTCCGGCTGGAGTTGGCGCACGCGCTGCTGGCCCGGGAGCTGTTCCCGGACGCACCGCTGAAGTGGATGCCGCCGACCAAGCACATGACCGGCGACGTGTTCCGCGGCAACCTGCTCGACGGGTTCTTCAACCTGGTCGGCACCATGACCGGGCAGGGCATCCTGCTGGTCGGCATGATGACCGAGGCTGTGGTGACGCCGTGGCTGTCCGATCGGGACATCGCCCTGCAGAACGTGCGGTACGTGCTCAACGCCGCCGGCGGCCTGCACGAGGACTTCGTGCCCGCCTCCGGCGGGTTCATCCAGCAGCGCGCCCACCGGGTGCTGTCCGAGGCCGTCGACCTGCTGGACCGCATCGGCGAGCAGTCCCTGCTGACCGCGATCGCCGAGGGCACCTTCGGGATCATGAAGCGGCCCGCGGACCGCGGCAAGGGCCTCGACGGCGTCGCGCGGCACGAGGCCGACTACTACAACCCGGCCACCGAGATCCTGGAAGGGGAGGGCGCGTGACCGCGGCGGCGGAGAAGAAGATCGTCCGGCCGTACGGGGACACCACCGGCGACGGCATGGTGCAGGTGTCGTTCACCCTGCCGGTGCCGCACGACAAGCGGGCCGAGGGCGCCGCGGTCCAACTGGCCAACAAGATGGGCATCGACCCGGCGATGCTGGTGCACGCCAAGCAGATGGGCGACGGGTTCACCTTCTTCGTCGTCTACGGCCGGGCGAACCATCTGGTGGATCTGTCCCAGGTGCAGGTGGTGGAACGGGACTTCCCGCTGCTGTCGGCCAAGGAGGTCAACGCGGTGGTGAAGCAGCGGTTGCGGCGCAAGCTGTCCGTGGTGGGCGCCTGCATCGGCACCGACGCGCACACCGTCGGCATCGACGCGATCCTCAACGTCAAGGGCATCGCCGGGGAGAAGGGCTTGGAGTACTACCGGGAGCTGAAGGTCACCAACCTGGGCGCCCAGGTCAGCGTGCCCGAGCTGGTGGAGGCCGCCCGGCGGGAGAAGGCCGACGCGGTGCTGGTGTCGCAGGTGGTCACCCAACGCGACGCGCACCTGCACAACACCCGCGAAATGTCCGCCGCGTTCCGGGAGGCCATGCCCGCCGGGAAGCGGCCGCTGCTGATCGTCGGCGGTCCCCGCTTCGACGAGACGATGACCGACGAACTGGGCGTCGACCGGATCTTCGGCCGTGGCACCACCCCCGGCGAGGTCGCCAGCTACCTGGTCCACGCCCTGATCACGAACAAGAAGGCGAAGGCATGAGTGATTCCCGCGTCGGTCTGACCGTCACCCACCGCCGGTACGTGCCGTACTCGCACGCCCACTACGCCGGGAACCTGGTCGACGGGGCGTACGCGCTGGGCCTGTTCGGGGACATCGCCACCGAGGTGTGCATCCGCACCGACGGCGACGAGGGGCTGTTCGCCTCCTACTCCGACGTGCAGTTCAGGGCGCCGATGAAGGCCGGCGACGTGCTCGAGGTGACCGCCACCGTCACCCGGGTGGGCACCCGCAGCCGCACCATCGACTTCGAAGCCCGGGTGGTGTGCCGGGGCCGCCCCGACAAGAGCGAGTCGGCCGCCGAGGTCCTGGCCGAGCCGATCGTGGCGGTCACCGCGACCGGCACGGTGGTCGTCCCGCCGGCGGCGTGAACGTCGCCGTCTGCGCCGACGTCGGGTCCACGTACACCAAGGCGGCGGTGGTCGACCTCGACGGCGGCCGGCTCGTCGCCGCAGCGGCCGCGCCGACCACCGTCGGCACCGACGTGCTGCACGGCCTGGACGCCGCGGTCGGCGCGGCCACCGCCGGGCTCACCGCCCGCGACCTGCCCTGGTACGTCTGCTCGTCCGCCGGCGGCGGCCTGCGGCTGGCCGTCGTCGGCTACGAGCCGCTGGTCACCGCCCAGGCCGGCCGGCGGGTCGGGCTGTCCGCCGGGGCGAACGTGGTGCACGTGGCCGCCGGGCGGCTCGGTCAGGCCGACCTGACCGCGCTGCGCGCCGCCCGCCCCGACGTGGTGCTGCTCGTGGGCGGCACCGACGGCGGCGACGCGGACACGCTCACCCACAACGCCACCCGGCTGGCCCGGGCGCGCTGGCGGGTGCCGGTGGTGCTCGCCGGCAACGCCGACGTCCGCGACGACCTGCACGCCCTGCTCGCCGCGGCGAAGGTGCCGGTCACCGCCGCCGACAACGTGCTGCCCCGCATCGGGGTGCTCACCCCCGCCCCCGCCCGGGCCGCGATCCGCGAGGTGTTCCTGCGCCACGTCATCGGCGGCAAGAAGCTGTCCCGCGGCGGCCGGTTCGCCAACCTGGTCCGGGCGGCCACCCCCGACGCGGTGCTCACCGGGGTGGAGGTCCTCGCCGACGCCCTCGGCGGCGACCTGGCCGTCGTCGACGTCGGCGGCGCCACCACCGACGTGTACTCGGTGCTTACCCCCGACGAGCGGGACACCGGGCCGGGCCGGGAGGTCGCCGGCACCCTGTGGCGGGCCCGCACCGTGGAAGGGGACCTGGGTATGCGGTGGAGCGCCCCCGGCGTGGTCCGCGCCGCCGCCGAGGAACGCCTCCTCGCACCGGGGGAGGAGGACGAGCTGGCCGCCGCGGCGCAGGTGCGGGCCGGCGACCCCGGGTTCCTGCCCGGCGACGACACCGACCGGGCCGTCGACCGGCGCATCGCCGCGCTCGCCGCGACGGTGGCGCTGCGCCGGCACGCCCGCGGCGCCGCCACCGGGGAACGCGCCGGCCGGGACCTGCGCGACGTGAAACTGATGGTCGGCTCCGGCGGGGTGCTGCGCCACGCCGAACCCGCCGACGCGGCCGCGGTGCTCGGCGCGGTGCTCGGTGATCACGCCGGCGGGTGGCCGCTGCCGCGGGCCGCGCGCGCCGTCGTCGACGTCGACTACGTCCTGGCCGCCGGTGGACTGCTCGCCGCCGACCACCCCGAGGCGGCAGCCGCGCTGCTGCGCCGCCACCTCGCCGGGGTCTGAGCGCTATTCGGCGGGGAGCTTGTCGCCGCGGGCGTCCGCTTCCTGCGAGGCTGCCCAGGAGGCGAGCAGCCGGAGATTGTCTTCGGCGGCGGTGCCGGGCTCGGCGGTGTAGATGACGAGGCTTAGGCCCGGTTCGGCGGTCATCGCGAGGGTCTCGAAGGCCAGGGTGAGCTCCCCGACCGCCGGGTGGTGGAAGCGCTTGGTGCCGGTGCCGTGCCGGCGGACGTTGTGGGCGCCCCACCGGGTGCGGAAGGCGTCGCTGCGGGTGGACAATTCGCCCACCAGGTCGTGGAGGTCCTTGTCGTGGGGGTCGCGGCCCGCTTCGGTGCGCAGCACGTCGACGGTGACGTCGGCCATCAGTTCCCAGTCGGGGTAGAAGCGGCGGGCGGCCGGGTCGAGGAACTGGTAGCGGGCCAGATTCGGCGGTGGGGAGCCGCTGGCGGTGTAGATGTCGCTGAAGTGGCCGTGCCCGGCATGGAGCTGTTCTGGTCCCTGGTGCACCTGCACGGCGGGCCCGCACCCGTACGGCGGTTCCTGCCGGACCTGATGCGCCTGATCGGCGACGGCACGATCAACCCGGGCAAGGTCTTCGACCTCGACCTGCCCCTCAACCAGGCCGCCGAGGGTTACCAGGCCATGGACGGACGCCGCGCCGTCAAGACCCTGCTGCGCCCGTGACGACCTCACGCACCGAGGAGCGTCGATGGAACTGAAGCCCGTCAACCCCACCGTCAAGGCGCCTGCCCAGAACTTCACCGGCGACGTCTACCTGACCCCTGTCTACAGCGGCACCGAGCCGTCGCGGATGACGTCGCCCTTGTCCGCTTCACCCCCGACGCCCGCACCAACTGGCACTCCCACGCGGTCGGGCAGACCCTGCACGTCACCGAGGGGGTGGGCCTGGTCGGCACCCGCGACGGAACCGTGCTGCGGGTGCGCGCGGGCGACACCGTCATCTGCCCACCAGGCGAGGAACACTGGCACGGCGCCACCGCCGACACGTTCATGAGCCACCTGGCCATGCTCGAGGCGCTGCCCGGAGGGCAGGACCCCACCACCTGGCTGGAACCCCTCCCCGACGAGCAGTACCAGGCCGCGAACCAACGCAACGCCTGACAGCCGTGCGCCCGGCACCGAGAGGGATCGAGACGCGCCGACGCGACACGCCGTGTCGCAACACACGACAGGCCCGGGTGGGTTGACAGCGGCGGGGGTCGACGCCGTACCGTCTTTGAGTCCTACCACGGGAAGCGGCTGTTGTTCGCTTCGTCCCTTCGTCCGCTGGCCGAGCGACCGGAAGGTTGCGGCGGCCAGGTCCAGCGGGCGGGGGTCGGCGGGGCGGCGCGAACCGGCCGCGGTTACCGGTGTACGGGCAGGGTGAAGGGCACGGCCAGTAGACAACGGCCAGGCGGGGGCAGCCAGTCCACGTCCGGTCGGTCCGAAGGTCGGCGCCGTTCGCCCTCGCCCCACCGGCCGGGAAGGGCCTGGGAGCATCGGGGCGCGGCGCAAGCCGCGCCCCGATTTCGTTGCGGCAGGCCTGCTGCTGCGGGGTGAGCGCGCCGAGGCGTTCCTCGTCGACCAGGACGCTGCCGCCCGGGTCGGGCATCCGGGTCAGGATTACCCGCCTCGCAAGCAGGTGAATCCATCAATGCCCGCAGCGGGCTCAGCGGCGGATCAGGCCGAGGGCGGTGGCCGCGGCCACGGCGCCGGTACGCGAGTCGACGTCGAGCTTGACGTAGATCCGCGCCAGGTGGGACTTCACGGTGCCCTCGGTCAGGTGCAGGCGCTGCCCGACCGCCCGGTTGGACAGCCCCTGCGCGACCAGCTTGAGAACATCGGTCTCGCGGCGGGTCAGCACCGTGGCCGGGGCGCGCAGCCGCTGCATCAGCCGCTGCGCGACGGTGGCCGCCAGCGCGGTGCGTCCGGCCGCCGCCGAGCGCACGGCGGCGGCCAGTTCCTCGGGCGGGGCGTCCTTGAGCAGGTAGCCGGTTGCGCCGGCCTCGATGGCGGGCAGGATGTCGGCGTCCGAGTCGTAGGTGGTGACGATCAGGACCCGGGGCGCGCCGGGACGGGCGGTGATGGCGGCGGTGGCCTCCGCGCCGCTCATGCCCGGGCCGAACCGCAGATCCATCAGCACCACGTCGACGTCGCCGCCGGCGGCGCGGGCGACAGCCTCCTCCGCGGTGGCGGCCTCGGCCACCACCAGCAGGCCCGGCTCGGTCTCCAGCACGGCCCGCAGGCCGGCCCGCACCACCGGATGGTCGTCGGCCAGCAGCAGGCGGATCCCGCTCACCGGCTCAGCTCCGCATCGACGTCGACGGGGAGGTGGGCGCTCACCGCGGTGCCGCGGCCCGGTGCGGACCGGACGTCGAGGGTGCCGCCGAGGGCCCGCACCCGGGCGCGCATGGCCGCCAGGCCGAACCCGCCGGAGCCCGGGTCGCCGGTGGGCGTGGCGGCCGGGTCGAAACCGGTGCCGTCGTCGGCCACGTCCACCGTCACCTGGCCGGCGAGGTAACCGAGGGTCACCTCGACGGTGCTGGCATGCGCGTGGCGGACCGTGTTGGCCAGGGCGGACTGGGCCACCCGCAGCAGAGCGACCTCGTACGCGGTCGGCAGCGGCACCGGGTCGCCGGTGAGGCGGAACCGGGCGGCGAGCCGGTGCCGGGCGGAGGTGGTGGCGCACAGCCGGTGCAGGGCGGCGGTCAGCGTGCCGCCCTCCAGGGCCGGCGGGGCGAGCGCGGCGACGAAGCGGCGGGCCTCGGCCAGGTTGTCCACGGCGGCCTGCCGTGCCTGCGCCACGTGCCGGGCGGCGACGCCGTCGGGCAGCGCCCGTTCGGCGGCGCGCAGCAGCAACTGGATGCTGGACAGGCCCTGGGCGAGGGTGTCGTGGATCTCCCGCGCGAGACGCTCCCGTTCGGCCAGCACCCCGGCGGCGTGCTGGGCGGCGGCCAGGTCCGCGCGGGCGGCGCTGAGGTCCTCGATCAGCCGCCGGCGCCGTTCGCTCTCCTGGTACAGGGCCTCGTACCCCCACACCACCGCCACCGCCACCACGGCGCCGAGGATCGGGCCGACCGCGGTGGCCGGCCCGAACGAGCCGCGGTGGGCAGCGAAGGCGACCACCGCCGCGAGGGTGGTGGCGGCCACCGCCGCCAGACCGGCCCGGCGTGACAGCAGGTGCAGGTGCAGGAAGTACAGGGGGAAGGCGAGCCACACCCCGTCGGCGGACAGCACCAGCAGCACCAGCCACACCGCGCTCACGGCGGTCAGCCACAGCACGGCGGCCCGGTGGGCGGCCCGGGCGCGGGTCAGCAGCCCGCCGGCCGCGTACACCAGCCCCAGCGCCGCCGCCGCGGCCACCACGCCGGCCGCCCGCGGGTCGTGGTCGGCCACGGCCCGGCCGGCGGCCAGCATCAGGAGGCTGACGAGCAGCAGGTGCAGGCACCAGGCCAGGGCCCGGGCGCCCGGCGGGGAGGTGGTGGCGGCCATGTTCACGGTCCCTCCAGCGTAGGCGGCGGCCAGCGCGGCGCCCTCTGCCAAAAGGTAGAAAGCGGCCGTCGCCCTTCGGCCCGCGAAGTCCCGCCCCGGGCCAGAGGCGCCGGCCGCCGCCGGCGGCGACGGTGGACAGGCACCACCCACCGCCGTCAGGAAAGCAGGGGCCCGTCGTGTTCGTGGCATGGAGAGACCTGAGGTACGCCAAGGGGCGGTTCGCCCTGATGGCGGCCGTCGTCGCGCTCATCAGCGCACTGGTCGGGCTGTTGTCCGGGCTCACCGCCGGGTTGGGCCGGGAGAACGTCTCCGCCATCACCGGCCTGCCCGCGGACCGGATCGCGTTCGGCGCACCCGAGGCCGGGCAGGACCCGTCGTACGCCAACTCCACCGTCACGCGGCGGCAGTGGCAGCGGTGGGCAGAGGCCCCCGGCGTGACCCGCGCCGAGCCGCTGGGCATCACCACCACCCGGGCCACCGCCGGCGACACCGGCGTCGGCGTGACCGCCTTCGGCGTGCTGCCCGGCTCCGCCCTGGCCCCCGAGGGCGGCCGGATCGACGACCACTCGGCGGTACTGTCCACCCCGGCCGCCGACGACCTGCAGGTCCGCGCCGGCGACACCGTCACCCTCGCCGCGCGGACGCTGACCGTCATCGCCGTCCGCGGCGACGCCTCCTACAGCCACACCCCGGTGGTCTGGATCAGCCTCGACACCTGGCGGGCGACCGCACCCCCGACGAGCGCCACCGACGACCGGACGGCCACCGTCATCGCCCTGACCACCACCGCCGACGCCGACATCCCGGCCACCGACACGGCCGCCGGTACAAAGAGCGTCACCATCGACGACTCCCTGTCCGCGATCGGCTCGTACTCCTCGGAGAACGGTTCGCTGCAGCTCATGCGCGGCTTCCTGTTCGGCATCGCCGCGCTGGTCATCGGGGCCTTCTTCAGCGTGTGGACCATCCAGCGCAGCGCCGACGTGGCCGTCCTGAAGGCCCTCGGCGGCTCCACCGCGTACCTGCTGCGCGACGCGCTCGGCCAGGCCGTCGTGCTGCTGGCCGCCGGCACCGCCGTCGGTAGCGGCGCCGCCGCCGGCCTCGGAGCCCTCGTCGCCGAGACCGCCGTGCCGTTCCGGCTCACCGCCGCCACGGTCGTCGGTCCCGCCGTCGTGATCATCGTGCTCGGCGCGCTCGGCGCTGCTCTGTCCGTACGCCGCATCACCTCCGTCGACCCGCTGACCGCCCTGGGGAGCGCCCGATGAGCCTCAACCTGACCGACGTGACTCTCACCTACCCCGACGGCACGGGCCGGCTCACCGCCCTCGACCACGTCACCCTCGACGTGCCCCGGGGCAGCATCACCGCCGTCGTCGGCCCCTCCGGGTCCGGCAAGTCCAGCCTGCTCGCGGTGGCCGCCACCCTCGTCACCCCGGACGCCGGCACCGTCACCGTCGATGGCACCCCCACCACCGGCCTGACCCGCGGTCGGCTCACCGACCTGCGCCGGAACACCATCGGCATCGTCTTCCAGCAGCCCAACCTGCTACCCGCCCTCACCGCCGCCGAACAACTCCAGGTCATGGCCCACCTCGACGGCCGTTCCCCGGCCGGGGCCCGGGCGAGGGCGCGGGACCTGCTCGACGCCGTCGGCCTCGCCGACCAGGCCGGCCGACGCCCCCACCAGCTCTCCGGCGGCCAGCGCCAGCGCGTCAACATCGCCCGGGCCCTGATGAACGACCCCGCCGTCCTGCTGGTCGACGAACCCACCAGCGCCCTCGACCACGGCCGCGGCGCCGCCGTCATCGACCTGCTCTCCCGCCTCACCCGTCAGCGGGGCACCGCCACCGTCCTGGTCACCCACGACCGCACCCACCTCACTGTCGTCGACCGGATCGCCGAGGTGCACGACGGTTGCCTCAGCGCCCCCGTACCGGCCGGCTGACCAGCCCGGGCGGTCGCGGGGAAGTGCGGTCGGTCACCGGCCCCCCGAGGCCCCGCGCCGCCACCCGGACCGGGCGACGCCGATCCCCGGGCCGGGCGGGTAGCCTTCGGCGCGTGATCGTGGTGAGGTGCCGGTGACGACGCTCGACCGGGAACAGACCCGTGCCACCGACGTGGCACTCGACGGCGCGGGCGGCCATCCCCTGCCGCTGAAGCTGGCCGTGCCGGCGGCCCTGCTGGCCGGCCTGGCGATGCTCGTCGCCTTCCCCCCGTACGGGGTGTGGGCGCTCGCTCCGGTCGGGGTGGCGCTGCTCGCCGCCGCCACCCACCGCCGCCGGCTGCGCGCCGGCGCGGGGCTGGGCTTCCTCGCCGGGGTGGTGCTGTTCGGGCCGTTGCTGGAGTGGACCAACCTGCACACCGGCTACGTGCCGTGGCTCCTGCTGTCGCTGCTGCAGGCCGGCTACCTCGCGCTGCTCGGCGTGGCCACCGCCTGGGTGTCCCCGCTGGTGGACCGGCACCGCTGGGCCTGGCCCGCGGTCACCGGCCTGCTCTGGGTGGGGCAGGAGGCGCTGCGCGACCGCACCCCGTTCGGTGGGTTCCCGTGGGGCCGGCTGGCGTTCAGCCAGGACACCTCCCCGCTGCTGCGGCTGGCCGCCCTCGGCGGCGCCCCGCTGGTCACCTTCGCCGTCGCCCTGGCCGGCGGGCTGCTGGTCACCTTCGCCTGGCGCGACTGGCGGCGCCCCGCCGGGCTGTGGCGGCCGGTGGCCGCCCTCGCCGCCGCCCTGGCCGCCCTGCTCGCCGTCGGCGCCGCCGTCCCGGCTGGCGTACGCGGCGGCGGCGACACCATCTCCGTGGCCATCGTGCAGGGCAACGTGCCCCGCCTCGGGCTGGACTTCAACGCCCAGCGGGAGGCCGTGCTCATCAACCACGTCGACGCCACCCTGAAACTCGCCGAACAGGTCACCGCCGGCACCCAGCGCCGGCCCGACCTGGTGGTGTGGCCGGAGAACTCCAGCGACATCGACCCGCTGCGCAACCCCGACGCCGGTGACCGGATCTCCCAGGCCGCCGACGCCATCGGCGCGCCGATCCTGGTCGGCGCGGTGCTGCTCGGCCCCGGCGCCGGGCAGGTCCGCAACGCCGGCCTGCTGTGGCAGCCCGGCACCGGCCCCGACCTGGACCAGCTCTACACCAAACGGCACCCGGTGCCGTTCGCCGAGTACGTGCCGCTGCGCAAGATCGCTCGGATGGTCAGCTCCGAGGTCGACCGGGTCCGCTCCGACTTCGTCCCCGGCACCCACGCCGGCGTGCTCGACGCCGGCCCGGCCACCCTCGGCGACGTGATCTGCTTCGAGGTCGCCTACGACGGCCTCGTGCGGGACACCGTCACCGGCGGCGGGCAACTGCTCGTGGTGCAGACCAACAACGCCACCTTCGACGTGGCGGAGGCCCGCCAGCAGCTGGCCATGGTGCGGCTGCGCGCCGTCGAGCACGGCCGCAGCGCCCTGATGGCCTCCACGGTCGGCGTGTCCGGGTTCGTTACCCCCGACGGGCGGGTAGACGGGGCCACCGGGTTCAACACCGCCGCCGTGGTGGTGCGGCAGATGCGGCTCGGTGACGGGCGTACCCCGGCCACCCGGGCCGGGGTGTGGCCGGAGGTGGCCCTCGCGGCGCTCGCCGTCGCGGCCCTGGCGGGCGCGGCCGTGTTGCGCCGCCGCCGGGAGGTCGCCCCCGGGTAGGACGACATGCCGGCACGCCGGCGGGGAGGCGGTACGACGGTGGGCGTGGCAGCCGAGAGGCGGACGGCCGGCCATCCCGGGGTGGGACGGGTCCTCGTGGTCATCCCCACCTACAACGAGGCCGACAACGTCAGCCGGATCGTGGCCGGGGTCCGCGAGGCGGCGCCCGCGGTGGACATCCTCGTCGCCGACGACAACAGCCCCGACGGCACCGGGGCGATCGCCGATGCCCTGGCGGGTGCCGACCCGCACGTGCACGTGCTGCACCGGCAGGGCAAGGAAGGCCTCGGTGCGGCGTACCTGGCCGGTTTCGCGTGGGCCCGGCAGCGCGGCTACGACGCCGTGGTGGAGATGGACGCCGACGGCTCGCACGCCCCGGAGGACCTGCCGGCGCTGCTGGCCGCCGCCCGTGACGCCGACGTGGTGATCGGCTCCCGGTGGACCCGTGGCGCGCGGGTGGTGAACTGGCCGCTACGGCGGCTGCTGCTGTCGCGCTGCGGCAACCTGTACGCGCGGCTGGCGCTGGGCATGCCGGTCTCCGACGCGACCGGCGGCTACCGGGTGTACCGGTCGACCGCGTTGGACGCGATCGACCTGGACTCGGTGCGCTCCCAGGGGTACGCGTTCCAGGTGGAGTTGTCCCGGCTGGCGCACCGGGCTGGGGTACGCATCGTCGAGGTGCCGATCACCTTCGCTGAGCGGGAGCACGGCGACAGCAAGATGAGCCCGCTCATCGTGGCCGAGGCGCTGTGGCGGATCACCAACTGGGGCCTGCGGGACCGGCGTGCCGCGGCGCGCCGACCGGACGCGCTGGCCCGGTGGCCGTGAGCGTCGGCGTGTCATGCTGGAGGGGCGTGATGACGCCCCTGGCTGAAGAGGTGAGATGCGCCGAGGACTGAGGTTCGTACCGCCGGCCCTGCTGCTGCTCGCGGTGCTGGAGTTGACCGTGTTCGTCCTGGTGGGCCGGGGCCTCGGGTTCGGCGCCGCGGTGCTGCTGGTGTTCGCGGCGTCCCTGCTCGGCCTGGTGCTGTTGCGCCGGGAGGGGATGCGCGCGTGGCGGGGGTTCCGTGCCGCCGTGGAGTCTCGGCAGCCGCCCGGGCAGCAGGTCACCGACGGCCTGGTCGGCCTGGTCGGGGCGCTGCTGCTGGCCCTGCCCGGCCTGGTCAGCGGCGCGGTGGGGCTGCTGTTGCTGGTGCCGCCGGTGCGGCGGCTGGCCCGGGGCGGGGTGCAGCGGGCCGCCGAGCGCCGGGTGTCGTCGATGGTCGCCGGTGACCTGTTCGGCCCGCGCCGGGTGCGGGTGTACCGAGGTGCCTCGCCGCCCCCGCCCGGCCCGCAGCCCTCGCCGGGCCCGCAGCAGCCGGCGCCCGCCGAGCCGGGACGGGCCATCGAGGGGGAGATCATCGAACCCGGTCGGCCCTGAATCACCCCGTACGTGACGAAACGCCCCCGGGTGATCCCCGGGGGCGTTTCGGTCGTCAGATGCGTCAAGCGCGGCCGCGGCGGGTGCGGACCTCCTGGAGCCGCTCGGCGAGGATGTCCTCCAGTTCGGCGATCGAACGCCGCTCCAGCAGCATGTCCCAGTGGGTACGCGGCGGCTTGGCCTTCTTCTGCTCCGGCTCGTTGCCGTCGACCAGCCGGGCGACGCTGCCGTCGAACTTGCACTCCCAGGTCGTCGGGACCTCGGCATCGACGGCGAACGGCACCTCGAACTGGTGGCCCTTGGCGCAGAGGTACTCGCGGGTCTGACGCGGCGCGAGCTCCGTGTTGCGGTCGGATTCGTAGCTGACCGCGCCCAGGCGGCTTCCGCGCAGCATGCGCTCGCCCATGATCGACTTCCCCTCGCTAGTGGTGCTGGTCTTCTCGGTGTAACGGTCCGTCTCCGCCGGGACATTCCCGCCCACGCCGACACGTCCGCGCGGATCGGAACCCTGCAAGGGTAGCCGGCCATGACGGCTGCCCGGCGGGGTCGTCCCCGGCCGGGTCGAATCGGTGGAGTGTTTCGACTGTCAACGGGGATGTTAGTCGCCGCCACATGTCCGGAGGTGACGATGACCAGTGACGCGCCGGTGGAGGCCCGGCCGCCCGGCGGGAAGACCTTCTTCGGCCACCCGCGGGCGCTGTCGACCCTGTTCCTCACCGAGATGTGGGAGCGGTTCAGCTTCTACGGCATGCGGGCCATCCTGGTGCTGTACCTCACGGCGGCGGTCGCCGACGACGGGCTGGCGATCCGGGAGTCCACCGCCAACGCCGTCTACGGCACCTACAACGCGATGGTGTATCTGATGGCGCTGCCCGGCGGCTGGGTCGCCGACCGGCTGCTGGGGGCGCGGCGCAGCGTGCTGTGGGGTGGGGTGGTCATCGCCGCCGGCCACTACGTGATGGCCATCCCGGTGCGGTGGAGCGTGTTCGTCGGCATGACGCTGATCGTGCTCGGCACCGGCCTGCTCAAGCCGAACATCTCGACCATGGTCGGCGACCTGTACGACCGGGACTCGCCGCGCCGCGACGCCGGCTTCTCGATCTTCTACATGGGCATCAACCTGGGCGCGTTCATCGCCCCACTGATCACCGGTTACCTCGGCGAGAAGATCAACTGGCATCTGGGCTTCGGCGCCGCCGCGGTCGGCATGACCTTCGGCGTGCTCCAGTACGTGCTGGGCCGGCGCAACCTGGGCGACGCGGGCGCCCGGCCGGCGGACCCGCTGCTCGGGGCGGACCGGCGGCGGGCGTTGACCCGCATCGCCGTGGTCACCGTGGTGGTGCTGGTGGTGCTGGCCGTGCTCGCCCTGCTCGGGCTGTTCACCGTCAACACCGTGGTGAACCTGCTCACCGTGGTCACCGTGCTGGTCACCATCGGGTACTTCGCCCGGATCCTGACCGACCGGGAGATCAGCGCCACCGAACGCAGCCGGATGAAGGCGTACGTGTGGTTGTTCCTGTTCGCCGCCGCGTTCTGGCTGATCTACGACCAGGCCGGGTCGGTGCTGAACATCTTCGCCGCCGACAAGACCGACCGGAACGTGTCCGGGTTCACCTTCCCGGCGTCCTGGCTCCAGTCGGTGAACCCGATCCTGATCATCATCGGCGCGCCGCTGGCCGCCTGGTTGTGGCTGAAGCTGGGGCACCGGGTGTCCACGCCGATGAAGTTCGCCGTCGGTCTGGTCCTCAACGGCCTGTCGTTCGTGCTGATGGCCGCCGCCGCGCAGGCCGCCGTCGGGGGCGGGCTGGTCTCGCCGTGGTGGCTGGTGGCGGTGTACGCCATCCAGGTCGCCGGTGAGCTGGCGCTGAGCCCGGTGGGCCTGTCGGCCACCACCAAGCTGGCCCCGGTCAAGTACGCCAGCCAGATGCTGGGCCTGTGGTTCCTGGCCACCGCCGTCGGTGACGCGATCGGTGGCCAGGTGGCCCGGCTGGCCGAGACCTGGTCCGAGCCGACGTATTTCCTGACCTTCGGGCTGGCGTCGGTGGTGCTGGGCGTGGCAGCGGTGATGTTCGCCCGGCAGATTCGGCACCTGATGGCCGGCATCCACTGACCGGCCGGGTCATCAGGCCGCCGGGGTGGGCGGCAAGGGCAGGGGCAGGCCGGGCAGCCCGTCGATGCTGGTCGCCACGTGCTCCTTGCCGGCGAAGTACGCGCTCAGCGACATGTCGTCCTCCCGGGCGAACCGCCGGCCGTGCAGGTCCCGGTCGGCCTCGTACGTCATCAGCGGGACCGCGTAGCCGCAGGTGTCGCGGATCAGCTCGGCCCGGACCACGATGACGGCCCGCAGCCCGTGGACCCTCGGGTCGATGTCGGGGAAAAGGCGCAGCAGTTCCGTCCACCGGGGATCGTCGCGGAACACCGGCTCGCCCCGCCCGTGCACCCGCACGATGTTCGGCGGCCCGGAGAAGGCGCACCACATCAGCGTGATGCGGCCGTTCTCCCGCAGGTGGGCGACGGTCTCGGCGTTGCTGCCGGCGAAGTCCAGGTAGGCCACCGTGTGCTCGTCCAACACGGCGAAGGAGCCCCGCAGGCCCTTGGGGGAGAGGTTGACCGTGCCGTCGCCGGCGAGGGGGGCGGTGGCGGTGAAGAACATCGGCTGCGCCTCGATGAAGGTCCGCAGCCGGCCGTCGATGCGCTGGTACGTCTTTCCCACGTCCCACATCATCCCCGCCGGGACGGCTGCACGGCTGCCTCGTCCCAGCCCGTGGCGGCTCAGCCCAGCCGCTCCCGCAGCCAGTCGGCGAGGGCGGTCAGGGCCGGTGCGGCGATACCGTGGCCGACGGGGTCCCGCCGGGCGACGGTGCTCGCGCCGGATTCGCCGCGCAGGTAGGTCCAGGTGCGGTCCAGCAGCTCGCGGGGGATGACGGTGTCGTGCTCGCCCTGCGCCACGAATACCGGCATCCCGGTGAGCCGGCCGGGCGTGGTGGGCACCCCCGCGTCGAAGGGCAGCGTGCCGTAGAGGATCGCGGCGCCGGCGTACCGGGCCGGGTCGTCGAGCAGCAGACCGCCGGCGAACGCCGCGCCGCCGCTGAACCCGACCAGCACCACCGGGCGGCCCGCCGGGGCCACCTCGTCGAGCCAGCCGGTGAACCAGTCCATCGTCGCGCGCAGCGACTCGGCCACCGGCCGGCCGATGCCCCGGTTGGCGAACCACGCGTACCCGCCGCCCTCGGCGATCGGCGCTTGGACCGCCGCGTACGCCGGGCCGGCCGGCAGGTGGTCGGCGAGGGAGAGGATCTCCCGCTCGTGCGAGCCGCGGCCGTGCAGCAGGACGACCAGGGGTGCGGCCGGGTCGGTGCTGCCGGTAGTGGCGACGACGGGCGACGAAAACTGGTTGAGCATTCAATCAGAATAGCGCGGCCGGTCAGCCGGCCCGGGAGCCGAGCCGGGCAAGGGCGCTGGCCAGGTCGCTGACCTGGTCGGCCAGCTGCCCGGCCCGCCGCTGGGCGGCGTCGCGGTCGGCCTCGGCGGCGGCCAGCCGGTCGGTCAGCTCGGCCAGCCGCGCCTCGATGGACTCCCGCGCGGCCGCCAGGTCCGCGGCCAGGGCGTCGCGCTCGCCGGTACGGGCCGCCAACTCCTGGCGGGCCGCGGCGGTCGCGGCGACGGCCACCGCCCGGCCGGCCTCCGCCCGGTCCCGGGCGCTCTCCGCGTCCCGGCCCGCCCGCCGTGCCTCGTCGGCCTCCGTCCGGGCCTGCTCGGCCTCCGTCCGGGCCTGCTCGGCCTCCGTCCGGGCCTGCTCCGCCACCGCCCGGGCGGCCTCGGCGTCGGTCCGCGACCGGTCCGCCTCGGCCCGCAGCCGCTCGGCCCGCTCCACCGCCTCGGCGGCCGAGCGGGTGGCTCGCTCGGCGTCGGCCCGGGCGCGGTCCCGCTCGGCCGTCAGGTCGGTGACCCGGCGCCGCTCGCCATCCAGCTCCGCCCGCACGGTACGCAGCTCGTGGCGGGCCGCGTCCCGGTCCCGCTCGGCCTGCACCCGCAGCGCCTGCGCGGCGCTGGCCTCCCCGCGCGCCTCGTCGCGGGTCACTTCGGCGCGTTGGACCCGGTCGGCGGCGCGGGCGGCCTCCGCATCGGCCCGGCCGGCGCGCTCCCGCGCGGTGTCCCGCTCGGCGTGCGCGGTCCGGGCCTCCTGCCGGGTCCGCGCGGCGGTCGCGGCAGCGTCCTCGGCATCCCGGCGGGCCTCGTCCCGTTCGGTGTGCGCCGCCGCCACCTCGGCGGCCGTCTCGGCGCGGACCTGCGCGAGCTGCCGCTCCACCCCGCCGGGGGAGAGCTCGGCGTGCAGCGCCTCGGTGAGCGACTCCACGATCTGGTCGAGCCGGTCCACCGCCTCCCACGTGCGGGCCACCTGGCCGGGCAGGCCGGGGGCGTTGCGGTGGCGCATCCGGGAGTTGCGCGACGCCCGCTGGCAGGCGCCGTCGTTGTCCCGGCAGTACCGGAACGGCCGGCCGGCGCCGGCGCGCTGCGGCACCTCCCGTCCGCAGTGGGCGCAGGGACGGGTGTCGGGGGCGGGCTGGGCGTCCATCGGGGCCGAAGTCTAGTGGCCGGCCCTGGTCTCGGCGCGCGCCACGGAGTCCAGGATGTAGCGGTGTTGCAGCAGCACCGCCACCGTCACCGCGGCGGGCATCGGCCGGCGATGGTGCGGCGGCACCAGAGGCCCGCCGGTAGGGTGCCGGCATGCCCCTGTCGCCGTACATCGCGCGGATGCGCCAGCACATCGGATCCGAGCTGCTCCTGCTCTACGGCGTCAGCGCGGTGGTGACCGACGACGCCGGACGGGTGCTGCTGGCCCGCCGGGGCGACAACGGTCGCTGGTCGGTGCCGGCCGGCATGGTCGATCCGGGCGAGCAGCCGGCCGACGCGCTGCTGCGCGAGGTCCACGAGGAGACCGGCGTCAAGGTGGAGATCGAGCGGCTCGGCGGGGTCGCCACCCACCCGGTCGTCTACCCCAACGGCGACACCTGCGAATACCTCAACGTCTGGTTCCACTGCCGGGCCGTCGGCGGCGCCGCCACCCCCGATGGCGACGAATCCCTCGCGGTCGGCTGGTTCGCCCCCGACCACCTGCCGGAACTGGACGACTGGTCCCGACTGCGGATCTCCACCGCGCTAAGCGAGGAGCCCACCGCCTGGTACGCCGCGCCGGGCGAGCGCCACCCGGCGCTGCACCAGCCCGACAACCTCTGACGCCCGTGTCAGCGACGGGAGAGCACGAACTCCGGCGCGGCGTACCGGTCAGGGGGCGGCGACGGCGGCGCGGGAGCGGTCGGCGGCGATCCGGACCGCGAGGCCGGCCAGCACACTGCCCATCACGTACCGCTGCACCTTGGCCCACGTGGGCCGTCGGGTCAGGAACGCCGACACCGTGCCGGCGGTGAGCACGATCAGCCCGTTCACGGTCAGCGCGATGCAGATCTGGGTCAGCCCCAGCAGCAGGCTCTGCACCGCCACGTGCCCGCGCGCCGGGTCGACGAACTGCGGCAGCAGCGACACGTACAGGATGGCGATCTTCGGGTTGAGCAGGTTCGTGACCAGGCCCATGGTGAACAGTCGCCGCGGGCGGTCCGGCGGCAGCGGCGTCGGGGTGAACGCCGACGTGCCGCCCGGGCGCAGGGTGCGCCACGCGAGCCAGAGCAGGTACGCCGCCCCGGCCAGCTTCACCGCCAGGTACAGCGGGGGCACCAGCACGAATACCGTGGCGATCCCGGCGACCGCCGCGGCCAGGTAGACCAGAAAGCCGACGGCCACCCCGAGCAGCGACACCAGGCCGGCCCGTCGGCCCTGGGTGACCGATCGGGACACCAGGTAGACCATGTTCGGCCCGGGCGTGAGCACCAGCCCGAGCGCGACCAGACCGATGCCCACCAACGCGCCGGTAGCGACCATGACGACCCCCGCTTTCCGCAGACCTGCCGGCGACCCTACGCCCGGGTGATCACGGTCCGCTGTGTCGAACGTCTCCCGCGCGGGCGCGACCTGTTCCTGGCGAAACTCGGCGACCGTCAACAGGGTGCGCGTCCTGAGCGCCGTCCGCCGCGCGGCGCGGGCTCCCACGAATCGCAGCGGGCGGGCGAGAATGCGGCAATGTCCATCGTCCTGCGTGCCCCCGCCACGTCGGTGGCTCCCGAACTGGTCCTGCGGCCCTGGCGCGGCGACGACGTCGACGCCGTACTGGAGGCGTACCGCGATCCCGTGCTGCGCCAGTGGACGAGGTTTCCGGTGACCACATCGGCCGAGGCGCGCGCATTCCTGCGCCGCAGCCGGCAGGGCTGGGCGGCCGACCGCCGGTTCAGCTTCGCCGTGCTGGAGGCGACGCCCGACGGGGAGCGGCTGGTGGCGAACGTGCTGCTCAAGGAGGTCACCCCCGGTCGGCCGCAGGCCGAGGTGGGCTACTGGACGGCGGCCCCGGCCCGTGGTCGCGGGGTGGCGCCGCGCGCCGTCGACGCGGTCAGCGCCTGGGCGTTCGCCCGCTTCGCCGCCGGCGGGCTGACCCGCCTGGAGCTGATGCACCAGGTCGACAACCTTGCCTCCTGCCGGGTGGCGGAGAAGAGCGGGTACGCCTTCCAGGAGGTGCTGCCCGCCTACCCGCCGTTCCCCCGCGACGGGCATCGCCACGTCCGCCACCGGCCCTGACGGCGCCCGTGCTGAGCTTCGTCATGCTCGGCGAGGCGGTCCGCGAGGCCCTCGACCCCGAAGCTGCGCTGACCGCCCGCTCACCACCCGGCGAGGAACACCAGCGCCGCCGCAACCAGCCCCGCCTCGACCAGGGCGACGAAGACCCGGTCGCTGATCCGGCCGACGACCCGTCGGCCCACCCACGCGCCGGCCAGGGTGGCCGGGGTCAGCGCCGCCCCGAGCAGCAGCACCTCCCGGCCGAGCAGGCCGGCGGCGGCGTATCCGGCGGTTTTCGACAGGTGCAGGGTGAGCGCCGCGGCCGCCTCGGTGCCCACGTACGCGGCCCGGGTCAGCCCGTACGCCAGGAAGAACGGCGCGGTGAGCGGGCCGACCGACCCGAGCAGCGCCGACCCGAGACCCGACGCCGCGCCGACCGCCACGAAGGTCCACTCGCCGGGGCGACCCGGCCGGCGGCCGAGCCGGCGCCACACCACCACGGCGAGCAGAAACACCCCGAGCAGCCGCTTCAGCGCCGCCAGCGGGGCGGTGGCCAGCAGCAGCGCGCCGGCTACCGCGAAGGGCACAGCCCCGAGGGTGAACCGGCCGGCGAGCGGCCAGCGCAGCTCATGCCGGTTCAGCCACACCCGGGAGGCGTTGCTGGACAGTTGGGTGAGGGTGAGCACAGGTACCGCGACGCGCAGCCCGAACAGGGCGGTGAACACCGGCAGCAACAGCACACCGCCGCCGAAACCGGTCACCGCAGACAGCAGGGCCAGCAGGAACGCCGCCGCCGACGCGGCCAGCAGGGTGCCGAGCACCGGTCAGCGGTCGACCGGTTCGGCATCGGTCGGGGCGGAGTCGTCGCTCGCCGGGCCGAGCAGGCGCAGCAGCAGCCGTGGCTCGCCCGGCCACGCGTCGAGCAGCACCTGCCGGGGCACCTGCCGGCCGGCGTACCGCAGGGCGAGGGCCACCACGACGATGTCGTCGAGCGGGCCGATGACCGGCAGGAACTCGGGGATCAGGTCGATCGGGCTGGCCAGCCACAGCCCGGCGATCACGATGGCCACCTTCGCCCGGCGCGGCACCCGGGGATCCTTACGCAGCCGGCGCACGGTGGTCAGGCAGTCGGGGATGAACGCGGCCAGGTCCCGCAGGATGCCCGGCGGGAGTCGCCGGGCCAGCAGCACCAGCAGCGCCCAGCTCGCCAGCAGGCAGGCCACCGCGATGCCGAGAGCGGTCAGCCAGTCGCGCACGTGGTCCCTCCCGCGGGGTACGGGCCGCCCGCCGACCCACCAGAGGAATGTACGCCGGACCGGCTTCGGCCGCCCGGCGGGGAATGTGCCGTCTCCGCCGGGCGCTGATGTTGGTCGGATCCGGCGGATACGGTAGGTGCGGGGAGGTGACGGCGGTGACGACTGGTTGGGAGGCTGCGGTCGAGGCGCAGATCCGCTCGGCCCAGGAGCGCGGCGATTTCGACAACCTGCCCGGCGCCGGCAAGCCGATCCCCGGGAAGGACCTGCCGTACGACGAGTCGTGGTGGATCAAGAGCTTCCTGGAGCGGGAGCAACTCCCCGGCGACCTGCTGCTGCCCACGCCGCTGCAGCTGCGCCGCCGCGTGGAACGGCTCCCCGACGAGGTGCGCGACCTGCCCACCGAGGAGTCGGTCCGGACGTACGTCGCCGACCTGAACGCGCAGATCGTGGCTTGGCTGCGGACCCCGACCGGGCCGCAGGTGGTGGTCCGCCCGGTCAATGTCGACGACACCGTACGCCGGTGGCGGGCCGCCCGGGAGCGGGCAGCGACGAAACCGGCCGTTGCCGTGCCGGACCATCCCGCCCCCGCCACGCCGCCCACCAAGCTGCGGCTGCGGTGGCGGCTGCCCTGGCGACGCCGCTGACCCGCCTCATTCCACCGCCGCCCGCCAGCTCCACCCGGTCCGCCGCGGCCGGTCACCGAGCGGCGCCCGGCCGGTAATCCAGAGCAGCACCGCCACCGGCTCGCCGGCCGGTGCGTCGGGGAAGAGCCGGCGCAGCACCCCGGCGCACAGCCGCGCCGGCGGCGACCACTCCTGCCGGAGACCCCGGGTGACGTCGTGGGTGTGCAGCAGGATCTCCGCGACACCCATCGCGGCGAACCCTCCGGCGTCGCAGGGCCCCCAGTGCCAGGCCCGGCTGTCCGGGGCGGCGGTGTCGACGGCAACGGCGAGCAGGCCCGCGCAGGCGGTCACCACGGCCAGCACCTCGGCCGGCGTCGCGTCCGCACGTACCCGCAGGTCGAACGGGAGGTAGCCGTCGGCCGGCCGGCCCGTCACCTGGCCGGCGTAGGCGAGCAGGTCGTGGGCCACGTGCGCGGCGGTGGTCCAGCAGGACCACTCCAGGTCACCGGCCCGTACCGTCCAGTCCCGGTCCCCGGACGGGCCCAGGACGCGAACCATCTCGGCGGCCGCCGCCCGGACGTCCGCGCCGGTCATTCCCGTCATGCCGACGACCCTGCCAGCAGTCCGCGCGCCCGGCCACCCGACGGCAGCTCCTCACCAGGGGAGCGGACCCTCCACGTCGAAATAGCCCCCGGTCGGACCGCCCGGGCCCAGCTGTGCCATCCGGACGATGATCTCGGCGCCCTCCTCGACGGTCTGGATGCCCGTGCGCCCGTTCAGGTCCGTCGCGGTGAAGCCCGGCTCCACCGCGTTGATCCGGATGCTCGGGAACGCCTTGGCGTACTGCACGGTGACCATGTTGAGCGCGGCCTTGGAGGCCGGATAGGCGAGCCCCGGGTACGCGGACGCCGGGTCGCCGGGGTCGGTGACCCGGGCCACCGAGGCTAGGCCGCTGCTCACGTTGACCACGACCGGGGCGGCGGACCGCTGCAGGAGCGGCAGGAACGCGCGGGTGACGCGGACCGCGCCGAAGACGTTCGTCTCGAACAGCGTCCGCATCTGATCGGCGGTCACCTCGGCGGCGCCGACCACCCTGTTGTCCCCGGTCCGCCCTTCGATGCCGGCGTTGTTGACCAGCACGTCCAAGCCACCGCCGGCCTCGACGGCCTTCGCCGCGGCCGCGACGGACGCGTCGTCGGTCACGTCGATGAGGATCAGGCGGGCGCCCAACTCCTCGGCGGCCCGGTGTCCGCGCTCGGCGTCCCGGCTGCCGAGGTAAACCGTGTTACCTGCGGCGACGAGTCGACGGGCGGTCTCGAAGCCGAGGCCCTTGTTAGCTCCGGTGATCAATGTTGTCGTCATGTCTCCAGGTTCCGCCGGCCCCGGGAGGCCAGCCAGGCGTCCCGTCTTCCTGGGACTGCGGGTACCAGGCAGGCCGGTGTCCGGCGCGGCAGACTGGTGGCATGGCGACGGGGGAGTTCGGGCAGGCGATACGCCGCTGGCGCGACCGGGTCCCGCCTGAGGCCGCCGGGCTGCCCGCCGGCGGGCAGCGACGCGCGCCTGGGTTGCGCCGGGAGGAGTTGGCGCTGCTGGCCGGGATCTCCGTCGACTATCTCACCCGCCTCGAGCAGGGTCGCGCGGCCAACCCGTCGGCGCAGGTCGTCGAGGCCCTGGCCCGGGCGCTGCGGCTGGCGCGTACCGAGCGCTCACACCTGTTCCGGCTGGCCGGGCTGGCACCGCCCGGCCCGGACACGATTCCCGCGGACATCACCCCCGGCGTCCAGCGGCTGCTGGACCGGCTCACCGGGACACCCGTCGCGGTCTACGACGCGTCCTGGACGCTGCTGCTGGCCAACCCGCCGTACGCGGCCCTGATGGGTGATCCGTCCGGATGGCGGGGCCACCAGCGCAACGGCGTGTGGCGGAACTTTCTCGGCCCGGCTTCCCGGGTCCGGCTCACGCCGGAATCGCGGCGCGGTTTCGAGGCGGCGCTCGTCGCCGACCTGCGTACGGCCGCCGCCCGCTATCCGGCAGACCAGCGGCTGCGGCGGCTGGTCGCGGAGTTGCGGGCGAACAGTGACCGGTTCGCCGAGCTGTGGGACTCCGGTGTCGTGGGCCGGCACCAGGCCGCCCGCAAGACGATCGGCCATCCGCAGGTGGGCCCGCTGACCCTGGACTGCGACGTGCTCACCGTGGCGGGCAGCGACCTGCGCATCATGGTCTACACGGCCGAGCCCGGCACGGAGGATGCCGAACGTCTCGCCCTGCTCACCGTCCTCGGCACCCAGACCCTCGTCAGCTGACCGCTCCGCCGGAACCCTCTCCCCTCGCGCGCCACCCGTCTGCCGCTGCCCCCGCATGCCCCGGGCTCTACCTCGAGACCGATTATCGGATTGCCGATAACAGCAATCCAGTAACTGATCCGGACAAAAGGGGCGTAAGGCTGCTACATCATAATGACAGTTATTGTGTTGCCGATCGCGCTCGTGTCAGTCACTGAGGAGCATCAGCCGCAGAACTCGCCGCTACCGTTGAGCGCCAGCCGCTCTTCATTGGCCAGTGACGCGGGCGTTCAGTAGGGACGACACCGTCCTTCAGTGCGCGCGTCACCGATCTTCGGTGGTTCGATCTTCGGGTTGAGAAGGATCGGTTCGGCGATTCCTCCCACGGCCCATCAGCCATGATCGGGGCGCCGCGGAGGCTGTCTGAGAAACGGTCGTTTGTGAGAGCGGCATCTCGTCCGCTACGTGCCCTGGAAGCAGCCGCGGATCGCAGCGATTCCCGACGAGCCCAGGGTGAAGGCCAACATTCAGGCGTTGATGGAGGACATGCCGGACCGCGTCGTCGAGGCGACGCGGATCCGCGAGTCCAGGTCAAGGGAGACCGACGAGGTGTGGGGCGGCTTGCTTGATCCGCTGATCGGGCCGGCCGAGCAGACCGCCTACCGGATCAGCAACTTCCTACGCGGATGAGCACACCCGGCCGGCAGCAGCTCCGCAGCTGAGGCACCCAATGCCGTTCTTGCTTTCAGCGTTCCTGTGGGGGCGAAACGCCGAGGGCAAGATCGGCGTGTGTTCGGGCGTCGGCGGACCAATGGGGGGCGTTCCACTGGTCGGCGATGGCGGCGGCCTGGGCGAAGTGGGCGGCGGCCTCGTCGTCTCGGCCGAGGAGGAGGGCGAGTTCGCCGAGCGTGTGGGCGACCGGACGCAGGGCCAGCGACAGGCTCTCCGCGCCGGCCGGGGGACCGTCGCGGTGGGGGAGCAGGTCCGCGTAGATCTCCGCGGCGGCGTCGCGGTCGTTCAGTGCGACGATCGCCATCGCGCGCAGGCTCGTCAGGAAGGTGAAGAAGAAGTCGGGCCGGATCGGGCTCGGTGACGTGCGTGCCTCGTCGCTGCGGCCGGCGGCGTGGAGGGCGAGCGCGAGCAGGTCGGCGACCATCGGGCCGAGCGCCTCGTGGAGAGCGTGCACGTCGTCCAGGTGGTCGCCGAGCGTGCCGTCGTTCAGCCAGATCGCCGCCAGCGCGAGGCGGAGGAAGCCAGCGTGCACCGATCCGGCGCGTTCCATGTGTGCGGTGGCCTCGGTGTAGAGGCGCTGGGCGTCGGTGAACCGGCCCTCGATGAGCACCAGGGTCGCCAGCGCGATCTCGGCGGCGCTGATCGCCTCCGGCATCCGGTAGGCGCGGGCGAGGTCGAGCGCCTCCCCGGTCACGCGGCGCATGGTCGCCGGGTCGTTGGCCGCGGCGGCGTTCGCGGCCTGTTGGAGCAGCCCGGTCACGCGGTAGACGGGCAGGTCGTGCTCGACGCCGATCTCCACCAGCTCGCGGGCGTACTCCTCCCGCCCGGGTTCGCTGGCCAGGACCAGGAGCGCTGCGGCCCGGAGGCGGGATCGGTGGTGAGGTCGAGTGCTTCCCGTGCCGCCGCCATGACCGTCGGATCGTCCTCGCCCACCAGCTCGTTGGCGTACGCGATGAGCAGCCGGGACCGCACGTCGGGGGCGAGGTCGGTCCGCTTGAGCAGGCGGCTGAGGCGGCCGACGATGGGACGGTCGACCGTGCCGTACGTGCGGGCCTGCCAGGGGGTGGGCTCGGTCCAGGCGGTGAACGCGGCGATCATCAGGTCGTCGCGGCCGATCGACTCGGCGTACTCCACGGCCTGCTCGCGTGTGTCCCTGGCCGCAGCGACGGCCCCGGCCCTGATCTGCGCGCGCAGCAGCCTGCCGAGCAGGCCGACGCGCTCGTCCGGTTCGCTGGAGTTGGTGACGGCGTCGGTGAGGAGTGCGGCCGCCACGTCGTGGGCGTAGCGCGCCTCGGCCAGTTCGGCGGCCCGTACGCAAT
Organism: Micromonospora sp. NPDC005806; assembly: GCF_042871425.1. Lineage (NCBI taxonomy): Bacteria > Bacillati > Actinomycetota > Actinomycetes > Micromonosporales > Micromonosporaceae > Micromonospora > Micromonospora sp. NPDC005806. Next base: position 30,864 of record NZ_JBIAIL010000020.1, read on the forward strand.
AAGCGACGGCCTTCGGTGATCCCGCTCGCGCATAGTGATGGGCGAGCGCCGCGACGTCGCCGGTGCCCTCCAGGGCGGCGGCGATCCGGGCGTGCATCCTGGTGGCCCGCAACCGGGTGACGTCGGTGACCAGCGTGTCCCGGACCAGCGCGTGAACGAACCGGACGCGCCCGGGTCCGGGTTCGTCGAGCAACCCGGCGATGACGCCCGCGTCCAGCGCGTCCAGCACGCCGTCCTCGTCGGAGTCGGCGGCCTGCACGAGCACGTCCACCGAACTCTCCCGGCCGGCCATCGCCGCCAGCCGCAGGACGGACACGCCGCTCTCGGGGAGCCGTGCCAGTCGGCGCCGCAGCACGTCCCGTACGCCCTCGGGGACCTCGGAGAGCGCGACCAGCGCGCCCTCGCCGGTCAGCAGCCGCGCGCTCTCCCGCACATAGAACGGGTTGCCGCCGGTTCGCTCGGCGATCCCGGCCACGGTCGCGTCGTCGGCCTCGCACTCGGCACGTACGAGCTCCGCGACGGCGTCGCCCTTCAGTCCGGGCAGGCCCAGCCGGAGGGGCGCGGTGCTGGCGAGGGACCCGAGCGCTTCGGTGAGGCGCTCGCTCTCGTCCGCGCGGTACGCCGCGACGACCAGGATCGGGGCCCGCGCGCCGACGCCGCCGCCGAGCAGTTCCAGCGTGGCGGCGTCCGCCCAGTGGAGGTCGTCCAGGACGACGGCGACCGGCCGGTCGGCGGCGGCCGCCGCGAGCCAGTTCCACACGGCCTGCCGGAGCCGGAACCGCCCGGCCGCCGCGTCATCGTCCACCGGCGCGGAGTCGGAGAGCAGCGGCGCCAGGTCGTCCGCGAACTCTCCCGGAGGAACGCTCACGGCCACCTTCCGCAGTGCCTCGACCCACGCCCACGCGGGCGGCGCGCTGTCCACCTCGGGACAGCGCCCGGCGGCCACGAGCCACCCGTCCTGTGCGAGTCGCGCGCCGAGGTGCTCCAGCAGCGTCGACTTGCCGAGCCCCGCCTCCCCGGTGACGAGCGCGACGCGCGCCCCATCGGCGGTGGCCTCCCCGGCGGCCGCCACCAGCGCCGCGAGCTCGCCCTCCCGCCCCACGAACGGTGTCGCGCGGGGCCCGTTGTTCGGAGGCGGCGGCGCGGTTGCCCGGGGCCGGGGCGTGTCCGCGGGGGGCGGAGGGACGGCCGCGCGGAGGACGTCCGTGCGCTGGGTGAGGATCGCCTCTTCCAGGGCCACCAGGTGCGGGCCGGGGTCGAGGCCCAGCTCGTCGGCGAAGGTGGCGCGGGCGCGGCGGAGCGCGGCCAGCGCGTCGGCCTGGCGGCCGCTGCTCCACAGCGCGAGAGCGTGCATGCGCCAGCCCTCCTCGCGCAGGGGAGCGTCGCGGGTGAGGCCCTCCGCCTCGGGTACCACCGCCCCGGGGTCGCCGAGCCGCAGTCCCGCGGCGATGTGCACTTCGCGGGCGACCAGGCGCAGCTCGTTCAGCCGGGCCGTCTCGGCGGCGGCCCACGGCTCGTCGGCGACCTCGGCGAACGCGGGTCCGCGCCACAGCGCCAGCGCCTCGTCCAGCCGGGCGCGGCTGTCACGGGGATCGATGAGCGTACGGGCCTCGTCGAGCAGCTCCTCGAAGCGCCATGCGTCCACCGCCCCCGGCGGCAGCCGCAGTGCGTAGCCGGGCGACGCGCTCACCAGCAGGCGGGCCGGGGTCCGCGGCGGGCGGCCGGGTTCCAGCAGGCGGCGCAGGTTCGACACGTACGCCTGCAACGACGCCAGGGCGCGCGACGACGGTTCGCCGCGCCACAGGTCCTCGACCATCCGGTCGACCGGCACGACTTGTCCGCGCGCCGCCACCAGCAGGGCCAGCACGCCGCGCTGCCGCGGTCCGCCGAGGGGAACGGGCTCGCCGCCGGCCTCGGCCGCGAACGAGCCCAACACCCTGATCAAGACCATGAGGTGAGACATCGTACGCGCGGCCGCCGCACGCGTTCCAAGTCGGCTCCAAGTGCCTTCCAAACCCCCGAGAGCAGCCTTGAGCACGTCGAACAGAACAGATGAAGGGGCAGGAACAGATGAGCGTCAACACCCAGGACATGGAGATCGTCCACCGCGCCTTCCGCCGCGAGTCGCGGCTGCTGATGGAGCTCGTCGCGGCGGTCGCCCCGGGCGACACCGCTCGCGCCAAGGTGATCGCCGACCACTTCCGCGACTACCGGCTGGGACTGAAGAACCACCACGAGGGCGAGGACGAGTTGCTGTGGCCGCCGCTCCTGTCCCGGGTAGATCTGGAGGCGGACATCGTCCTACGCATGGAGGCCCAGCACGAGCGCGTCGCGGCCACGCTGACCAGGCTGGACGCCGCAGTCCCGGCGTGGGAGGCCACCGCCGGAGCCGACGAGCGCGACACCCTCGTGGCGGCCCTCGCCGATCACCGGGCGGTCCTGCTCGAACACCTCGACGACGAGGAGGCCACTCTTCTCCCGCTCGCGGCCGAGCACATCACCGAGCAGGAGTGGGCCGCACAGGGCGACCACTTGGTGGCCAACACGCCCAAGCTCACCCTGCTCACGCTCTTCGGCCTCGTCCTGGAGGACGCGAACCCGGCCGAGCGCGCCACGCTCCTCTCCGCCCTCCCCGCGCCGGTGCGCGGCATCTGGCACGTCATCGGCCGCCCCCGCTACGCCCGCCACATCCGCCGCGTCCGCGCGGCCTGACCAGACCCCAAACCCCACGCACGACTCACCAAGCTCACCGAAGACTCGCAAGGAGAAGAACAATGTCGCTGAAGAAGATCAACACCGCCCTGGCCGCCGCCTTCATCCTCTTCATCCTCTGGTTCGGGATGGAGTTCATCCTGAGCCCGGAGACGACCGCGCCGGGCTTCGGCCTGCCGAGCTGGCCGTCCGGCGACGGCGACGGCTTCCTGATCATCAAGGGAATCCGCGACGTCGTCTTGGCCCTGGTCCTGGGCATCCTGCTGGTGACGGGCCACCGCCGGGCGCTGGGCTGGGTGCTGCTGGTGGAGGCCCTCGCCGCGTACGGCGACATGACCAACGTGCTGGCCCACCACGGCTCCGTGGCCACCGCGCTCGGCGTCCACGGCCTGACCGCGACGCTGATGGTGGTCAACGGCCTGCTGATGATGCGCGAGACCCGCAAGGTCGCGGCCGCTCCGGCGACGCCCGCCCCGCAGCCCGCCTGATGCCATCGCCCCGCCGAGGGCCAATCGGGGATTGAGGGGACAACTCATGCTCAGCAACATCGCCACTGTGCTCGCCGGACTGATCGGCGCCGTGGTGATGCTGGCGATCAGTGTGCTCCTGCTCGTCGCGTAAACCGCGTGGTCCGGCAGGTGCATTTCCGAGACTTGAAGAGGGAGACGACTATGACGATCAACGATCTGCGCGGTGTCCTCAAGGGGCGCTCCCGAGGACGCGGCGAAGTTCGCGGCGTCCACGGCTTGCCGAGGGGCTGGTGTCAGTCGACCGTGGTAGCGGACTGGTCGGCGATGGCGGGTGGCGTCACAGTTCGGCGATGGCTTCGGCGGTGGTGGGCGGTCTGCCAACGGCTTCGACGGGGATACGAGTGGCGGGCTGGGCTGTCAGGTGTGCGGCGGTGACGCGGTCGAGGCGGAGCCAGCGGATCGCTTGACGAGTGTGGCAGTGCCCGACGAGGTACCAGTGTCCTTGGGTGCGGGCCAGGAGCACGGGATCGAGTTGCCGGGTGGTGGGCGTGCCATGCCGGTCGCGGTAGTCCACGACGAGGACGCGTTGTGCGTGGAGTGCTTGCTCGATCGCGTGTCGAGTCCGAGCATCGCCGGGTGTGTCGGTGTGGTCGATCCAGATACGACCGTTCAACGCGGTGGCGTTTTCTCGTGCGCGGGTGTCCATCACGCTGAGCACCTTGACGAGGGCGGCGCGGGCGTGGCTGTCGAAGGGCTGTCCGCGGTGGGCGGCCACGGCGGCGGCGAGGCCGGAGACCTCGGCGTCGGTGAAGTTCACCGGCGGGAGGGTCGCGGCGGCGTCAACGACGTAGCCACCACCGGGTCCGGGTCGAGCCCAGACCGGGAAACCGCCGTGTTGCAAAGTCGAAATGTCTCGTTTGATCGTGCGGGCGCTGACCTCGAAGACCTCGGCGAGTCGTTCCGCCGAGCGCCCGGCGGGCCCCGCGCGCCGCAGTTCCTCACGCAAGGCGTAGAGACGGTCGGTGCGGTTCATCAAATAGATAGTGACATACCAGTGACATTGCTGAGGGTGACGATGGTGTCATGAGCACTTCACGCGAACCGATCATGTTCCTCAGTGGCGCCGGGCTTCCCGCCTGGATCTGGGATGACGTCCGCCGCGACCTCGGCGAAGGGCAGCACACCTGTGTCGCTTCCCGACCGCAGGGCGGCCGAGCGCGGTTGCGCGACTACGCCCAGGCGGTCATCGACTCCGCACCGCCGGGTGGGTACGCGATCGTCGCACACTCGGCCGGTGGTGTGATCGGCGCCGAAGTCGCCAGGCTCGTGCCCGAACGCGTCAGCGCGTTCCTGGCGATCAGTGCCATGATCCCGCAGCCGGGAGGATCGTTCATCTCGGCGATGCCGGTGCCGAACCGGTGGGTGGTCAGTGCCGCAATGCGATTCGCCGGGACCCGGCCGCCGGACTCGGCGATCAGACGTGGCCTCGCCCATGGTCTGGACAAGGAAGTCGCCGACCGCATCATCGCCGACTTCACCCCCGAGTCACCCGCCCTCTACCGAGACCGGACCGCTCACCGGCCGTGGCGCGGGTGGCACGGTTACCTGCGCACCACCGACGACCATGAGCTGCCGATGGCGCTGCAACAACGATGCGCCCAGCGGCTCGGCGCCGCCTGGCAGAACGACCTGGATACGGGGCACCTACCGATGCTCGAAGACCACCAAGCCGTCGCGGCTGCAATCACGCGATTCCTCGATGCACGGCCGTGACACCGATCGACTGACGGGCAGGAGTCCTCGGTTGGAACAACTTCACGACCAGGACAACTACGTGACCGTCCCGCCGTCGCCCAGCTTCGCGCAGCGGGACACGACATCAAGGCCGAGGACGTGGCCCGACTCTCCCCGCTCAAGGACCGACCCATCAACTTCCTCGGCCGCTACCAGTTCAATATCACCGCCAGCGGCCCCGGCCAACCTCCGCCAGGCGGTAGAGGCGTCGCTGCGCCGGCTCCGCACCGACCACCTGGACATTCTGTGGGTGCACGCGCGCGACCTTGGGCTCAAGCGGACGGCGTGACCGGGGACCGCAGGCCGAGCCACTGCTCGGCGTCCCAGGCCTGGAACCGCTCTACCTCGGTGAACCCCAGCTTTGCCGCGAGGCGCATCGAGCCGACGTTGGCGGTCTGGGTGGTGAGCACCACCGGCTCGCCGGGAAGGACGCCGTCGAACCAGTCGAGTGCCGCCGCGCACGCCTCGGCGGCGTACCCGAATCCCCACGCTCGCGGCAGGAACAGGTAGCCGAGATCGGCCTTCCCCGCGGCAGCCGGGCGACGGTGCTCCGTTGCTCTCCTGAGCAGGATCTGGCCGATCATCGCCCCGTCGAGATCAACGACGAAACTCCCGGGCCACCGCTCGGGCGCCCCGGGCATCTCGCGCTCAAGCTCGTCACGCGGGCGGGGGCCGCCGAGGTAGATGTGCACCTCTGGCGACGCCAGCAGCTCGATGAACGCCGCACGGTCCCGGGCCTCGGGCTCACGGAGCACGAGTCTCTCGGTCTTGATCGGCTCAGGCGGCCAGGCGATGGGCCCCAGGTCGGACATCCGCGCAGGCTAACAGCCCGAGAGGCGCTGGAAATAGTTTCCTCTCGACTGCCGCCCGGCCAGCGCGGCGCGCCATGCAGCTGGCCGACCGCCGCGCCGCCATCCAACGCCTCTTCCCCGCGGCGAAGGCGCACCCCGGCGAAGGGCGCTGACCCGCACCCGCCGCTCCGTCCCCCGGTCGAATCCGCCGCCGGCCGAACCACGGAGACCGTCAGACTCCCAGAGCTGCAGATCTTCAATAGACCTTCGTTTTCTGAAGATCCCTAAGGCCAGGCGGCCGTGGGCACCGATACATGGACCGGCCCCGAGGACTCTGAGTGCAGAAATTGGCGGTATAGATGATCATGCCCCGATGACCAGATCGGCGACGTCGGCGAAAACTCGGTCTCCGGCCGCCGCCGCGGCGGGTGAGATGGTGTCGAGGGTGAGGAATCCGTGCACCATCCCGGCCTCGCAGCGATGCCTGACCGCAACGTCCGCGGCCGCCAGCCGAGCCGCGTACGCGTTCCCCTCATCTCTAAGCGGATCGTGCTCCGCAGTGACAACAACGGCGGGCGGCAGCCCGCCAAGGTCGGCGGTGAACACCGGACTGACGTCGGGGTCGGCGCGCCGGGAGGGGTTCGGGACCCATTGCTCAGCCCCCCACGCGACGTCGTCGGTGATCAAGCCCCAACCCGTGGCCTTCGTCCGCGCGCTGGGATAGGAGAGTGTCAGGTCGGTGTTGGGATACAACAGGATCTGGGCGGCAGGCAGTGGTCCGCCTTCATCGCGCAGGCGCAGGCAGGCGAGCGCGGCGAGGTTTCCGCCAGAGCTGTCGCCCATGACGACTGTCGGGCCCCCGATGCCGAGGCTCGAACCTCCGCTGGTCGCCGCCCACCGGATGACGTCCACGCAGTCATCGACGGCCGCCGGCCACGGGTGCTCCGGAGCTCGGCGGTAGTCGACGCTCAGTACGGCCGTGTCAGTCTTGAACGCCAAGCGGCGACACGCCCGGTCGTGCGACTCAAGATCGCCGATCGTCCACATCCCGCCGTGGAGGAACACCACCAGCGGTTGAGCCGCCGCCGACGGCCGGTAGAGGCGGGCCTTCACGGCGGTCGAACCGACCGCCAGATCCTCGACCCAGGCGATCTCGGGGCCTGGGGCACGCGCTTCGACGCGAAGCCGTTGCGCGCGCCGCAGTTCCGCCGCTCCCACAGCGCGGGCAGGAGGTCCGGGATCGTGCCGAACGGCCTCAATGAAGGCTGCCAGTTCGGCATCGGCAAGCGAGAGATCGATCGGTTCGGCCATGCAGGACAGGATGCCACCTTGATCCGGACGATCTCGGCCCGGAGCTGGCCCCGGTACGGGCCGATGGTGGATGGCGAGGCTGGCAAATCGGTCGCACCGCCTCGTGGAGTGAACCCGGTCCGCCATTGACGCGTGTACCCGAGGGGAGACCACGTGTCTACAGAAGGGGGCACGATGTCATGACAGGACGGGCACGGAGATTCGCGATCGCGGCCGCGGCCAGCGTCGTGGTGGCGGGCACCGTCACGGGGAGCGCGGCTCTCGCCGATCCGGACGGCACAACCGGGAACACCTTGCACGAGCAACTCACCGGCTACAACGAGACGCCGCTCGCGCTGTCGACGACCGGCGACGGTCAATTCCGGGTACAGGTCGACGAGGGGCGACAGGAGATCTCGTACGAGCTGAGCTACACGGGTCTCGAGGGCACTGTGACCCAGGCGCACATCCACCTGGGCAGTCCGTCGCAGTCCGGGGGGATCAGCGTCTTCCTCTGCTCCAACCTCGGCAACGGCCCGGTGGGCACCCAGGCCTGCCCACCCGCGCCGGTCACGATCTCGGGGACCCTCCGGCCCGCCGACGTCATCGGTCCCGCTGGGCAGGGCATCGCGGCGGGAGAGTTCGCCGAACTCATCAAGGCACTCCGCTCCGGCAGCACCTACGTCAACGTCCACAGCACCAAGTACCCGGGCGGCGAGATCAGATCCCAACTAGGACACCACCACTGACCGTGTCGTCCCGCGGGTGGTGGCCGGGCGCATCCGCCGGCCACCACCCGCTCGTACGAGTTCGACGTTGACGGGCGCGTCCGAAGCGGCCAGCCTGGGTGAAGCGGAGCGCGCGGTGTCCGGCGGCTTGCGGGAAGGCCGAGCCGCTGGCAGACCGGCCACGACGGACCGCGAGGGAGGGCATCATGAAGGCCAACGTCGGCGACCGGGTCATCGTGGAGGGCACCCGGGTGGGGCACCCGCGGCGGGTCGCCGAAATCATCGCGCTACGGCATGAGGACGGCACTCCTCCGTACGTCGTGCGCTGGCTCGACGGACACGAGGGCCTCTTCTTCCCGGGGTCCGACTCCCGAGTCGAAGCGGCGCCGGCCGAAGCGCCCCGGCACGGCGGGTAACGGCGCGTTCGGGGCTCGCAAAGCTCCTGTCACGCCTCCCGGCCCAGCGACGCACGCGGATATCTGCCATGGGCGGCACCGTACGAGGCAGACCCGCCCGCCCGCCTCGGCTCCCACCGATGCTAGGCCGCTGCACGAAACGGAACGGCCGGTTCACCAGGATCGGGAGAAGCAGCCGGAGGTGGGGCTGCGGGCCACATCGGCGCGTAGTCTGATCGCGGCGACCCGCCGCATTCAGGGCAGCTGGACCCGGCCCCTATTGCCGCATGATCGCCCGGCGCGGCCAGCTCCGCCACCTGCCAGCCGAACGCCTTGTCACAGATTGGGGCCCTGCCCGGTCGTAGTGGGTGACCCGCGGCTCTACCCGCCGCAGACAGACAGGAGTGGTTCGATCATGAAGATCGTCGTCATCGGCGGCAGCGGACTCATCGGCTCCAAGGTCGTGGACAGGCTCGGTGAGCAGGGCCACGTGGCGGTGGCGGCGTCGCCCAAGACCGGCGTGAACACGCTGACCGGCGAGGGACTGGCCGAGGTGCTCGACGGCACCGACGTCGTCGTCGACGTGTCGAACTCGCCATCGTTCGAAGACGCCGCCGTGCTGGAGTTCTTCACGACGTCCACCCGCAATCTCCTCGCCGCCGAGGCCACCGCCGGCGTGGGGCACCACGTGGCGCTCTCCATCGTCGGTTCCGACCGCATCCCCGACAGCGGGTACATGCGGGCGAAGGTCGCCCAGGAGAAGCTCATCGCCGCGTCTGGGATCCCGTACTCGCTCGTACGCGCGACGCAGTTCTTCGAGTTCGTCCAGGGCATCGTCGACGCCGCCACGGACGGCGACACCGTACGCCTCGCGCCGGTGCTCATCCAGCCGATGGCGGCCGACGACGTCGCCGCGTCGGTGGCCGACGTCGCGGTCGGCGATCCGGCGACCGGCGTCGTGGAGATCGCCGGCCCCGAGCAGTTCCGTCTCGACGACCTGGGCCGGTCCACCCTCGCCGCGCGTCACGACTCCCGTGAGGTGGTGACCGACCCCGCCGCGCAGTACTTCGGGGCCACGCTGGGCGAACGGTCACTGGTTCCCGTCGACGGTGGCCGCATCGCTGGCACCTCCCTCGCGGACTGGAGCACGCGGACCGCCCACCAGCGGTAGCCGCATCCGGACGGCCGGCGCGGGCCGCCCCTTCCCGGGGCGGCCCGCCGCGGCGGTCAGCGTTCCGTGCGGTCCTCGATCTCGGTTGCGGACTCCCAGGGCCGGGCGCCGATCGCCTCCTCGGCCGCCCGCCCGCCGGTACTCTCGTCGCCCAGCGTCAGGTCGCTGCGGGGCAGTCCGGACAGCCCGGCCGGATCCCGGATCTCGCCCTGCGGGCCGCGCGCGTCCTGGGTGCGATCCGGGATCTCCTTGCCGGATTCGCCGGGCTGCGCGCCGATCGCCTCCTCGGCGGCCCGCCCGCCGGTGCTCTCGTCACCGAGCGTGAGGTCGCTGCGCGGCACCTTGGACCACCCGGCCGGGTCCTGCGTCGGCTGGTCGGGCCACCCCGTCTCCGCCGCCGGGCCGCCCGCGGCCTCGCGGCGTCCGACGCCCCGGCCGTGGTAGACGGCCTCGTTCGTGCCCGGATCACCGGGATCCGCCAGTTGGGTGTCGATCGGCCGACCGTCCGGGTCGGCCAGACCCGCCCGGCGCAACATGTCGACCAGTTCGTCGTGCGGCATGCGCTCGGTGTCCGGTACGCCGGCACCGCGCGCGATGGACCGCAGGGTCATCAGGTCCTGATCAGCGAAGGTCTCGGCCATACGGGTGGCTTCCCGGGGGCCGCGAGCGGAAACCTGGCCAGGTCAGGCGCGTGCCCCGCCCAGGCCGAGCAGCACCGCCAGGCCGAGGGCACTGCGCGGGGCGTACGGCACCCGCCACAGGCCGCCGTGCGCCGCCCCGTACGCCTCGTCCCGCCACGGGTGCTCCTGCGCGGGACCGCCCCCGGTGCGCAGGTCGTGCACCAGGAGCGCGGCCATCAGGGTGTTGCTGGTCGCCGGCTCGAACACCTCGATACCGAACCGGTGCGCCCCGGCGTACGCGGCCGCGAGGGCGCGGTTGCGCAGCACCGAGCGGGTGCGGGTCGGTGGCGCCACGGTGAACGAGACCGTCGCCCCGGCGTCGCGGGCCACCGCCGCACGCCATCGTTGCAGGCGCTTGGCCAGGGCGTAGTTCGGCCCCTGCTGCGGCACGAGGCTGTCGTTGATCCCTGGGTCCGCGTGCGGCGGGTAGTTGCAGTGCAGCAGCCGGCCGCCGGAGAGCACCCGCAGTGATCGTCGGGCCAGGCCGCGGGCGGCGTACCCGCGTTCGGCGTGGGCGACGGCCTCGGCGGGGACGGCGTAGACGTCGGTGGGGGTGGCCAGGAAGGCGAGCGCGACGTCGGGGCGGTGCTGGCCCAGGTGGACGGTGAGCGCGTCGACGGCGGTGGCGACGCGCACGTTGGTCGCGCCGTCGGCGTACACGTAGTTGCCGAGCACCAGCCGCCCGTCCAGGCCGCGCAGCCACCCGGCGGCCTGGGGGAGGCGGTGCAGCAGGTCCGCGCCGGCACCGGCGGCGAGGGCGGCGTCGTCCCGGCCGGTGCCGGGGCGTACCGGCAGGTGCAGGCGTCCGCCGTACCGGTGGGTGGTGCGCAGCAGTCGGCGCCAGATCTCCGGGCGGGGCAGGTCGACCGCGACCACCTCGCCGCCCCACCTGAGCACGGACGGCAGCGGGCCCATCTCCGCACCGGCGCCGAGCACCACGATGCGCTGGTCGCGCAGGTCCAGCCAGTCCGGGTTGGCCAGCACCGCGCGGACCGCCTCGGCGCAGCTCGGCTCGATGACACCGGCGTCCACCCAGGCGTCGAGGCGGCGGCGCAGTTCGTCGCCGCGCAGCCGCTGCCCCCGGTACGGCAGGGACAGCTCCCGCTCCACCTCGCCGGTTCCGGTCACCGTGACGGTCTCCAGCGGCTCCGGGTCCGGCAGGTCGAACACCTCGGCCAGCCGCACCTCCTCGCCGCCGGTAGGGAGGTACGGCATCCGGGTGTGCAGGGCGGCGAGCCCGTCTCGGGCGATGGTGAGCGCCGCCTCGCGGGACAGCAGGCCGGCCTCGACCAGCCGGCGGAAGTGGCCGAGGTAGCCGTGTCGCCAGTTGGTCTCGTGCTCGGCGGCACGCGCGCCGACCGGGTCGACGGCGCGCAGGGCGTCGGCGACCACGGCCCGGCCCAGCGCGGTCGTGCTGCGCGTACCGCCGGTCTCGGGAAACACCACCCCGGTCGGGCCCTCCACGGTCACCTTCCTCTCGTCGGCTGCGGACATCGGGGCCCACTCTGCCGCATCCGCGGTTGAGCCGCAGCACAGGCCCGCCGGCTGCGGCGGCCGGTTCAGATCACGCTTCGTGCACGGATCGGTCACGACGTTCACGCTTGTGTATCGGCTCGGCCACGGTGGGAGCCGTCGTACGGTCGCGCTGCGTCAATGACCGTGACGGATCCGGCGTGGTGTGGCCGGATCGCTCGCCCCTCAGTCCAGCCGGGAGGTCCGATGGTCCACGTGAGACGCCGCCTGATGATGCTGCCGGCGGTGCTGGCCGCCGCCATGACGATCACCGCCTGCTCGTCCGGGGATTCCGGGCAGCGCAGCGACTCGGCCCACGGGCCGGTCCGCCCGCCTGCCGGCACGCCCTGGTCCGGCGGGGAGGAGACGACGACGGAGGACGATGCGGCCTCCACCTTCGGGGTCGACGTCGACACCGCGTCGTACGGCTACGCCCGGCGGCTCATCATGGACGGCCGGCTGCCGGATCGGTCCGAGGTGCGCCCCGAGGAGTTCGTGAACTCGTTTCGCCAGGACTACGCCGAGCCCGCCGGCGACGGCTTCGCCGTGCACGTCGACGGCGCCCGCCTGCCCGGCACCCACGAGGCCGCCGGCGACGTCCGGCTGATGCGGGTCGGGTTGCAGACCCGTTCGGAGGACCAGGAGACCCGGCCCGACGCCGCCCTCACCTTCGTCATCGACGTCTCCGGGTCGATGAACGAACCCGGCCGGCTCGACCTGGTGCAGGACGCCCTGCACACCCTGGTCAACCAGCTGCGCCCCACCGACTCCATCGCCATCGTCGAGTTCAGTACCAGGGCGCAGGTGATCCGGGAGATGACGCCCGTCTCCGACGCCGGGAAGCTGCACGAGGCCATCGACTCCCTGCACACCAAGGACAGCACGAACCTCGAAGCCGGCCTGGTGCTCGGGTACCAGGTGGCCCGCGACGGGTTCCGTCCCGGAAAGACGAACCGGGTCATCGTGCTCTCCGACGGGCTCGCCAACACCGGCAGCACCGAGGCCGAACCGATTCTGCGCCGGGTGCGCGAGGAGGCGGAGAAGCAGATAGCCCTGCTCGGCGTGGGCGTCGGCAGCGAGTACGGCGACACGCTGATGGAGCAGTTGGCCGACCGGGGCGACGGCTTCGCGGTGTACGTCAGCGAGCGTGACCAGGCCCGGAAGGTGTTCGCGCAGCGGTTGCCCGCGACACTGAGCGTCCGGGCGCTCGACGCCAAGGTGCAGGTGACCTTCGACAAGTCGGCGGTGCGTTCCTACCGGCTCGTCGGCTACGACAACCGGGCCCTCGCCGACGAGGATTTCCGCGACGACCGGGTCGACGGCGGCGAGGTCGGCCCCGGGCACAACGTCACCGCGCTGTACGCCGTCCGGCTCGCCGACGAGCCTGGCCCCTCGGCCCGGATCGCCCGGGTACAGGTGCGCTGGACCGATCCGAAGGACCGGGAGCCGGCCGAGACGTACGAGTCGGTGACAGTCGCCGACCTGGACCGTAACTTCGCCTCGGCGTCCCCACGACTGCGCACCTGCTACGCGGCCGCGTACTTCGCGGTGGCCCTGAAGGGCGGCGGAGAGGCACGCCTGGATGACCTGGCGACGATCGCGGACCGGGCGGCCGCCGCCACCGAGGACGCGGAGGTGCGGGACCTCGGGCGGGTGATCCGCGCGGCCGAGGAACTGCGCTGATCCGGGCTGCGGGCCCCGGCCGACATCTTCGACCGGGGGTACGACAGCCGATGACCCGTCAGGTCCGGGCGAGCTTGTGCTGCGGGGCCGGGCGGGTGCCCTCAGGGTCGACGCCGACCTGCACGGCGAACCGCGGGTCGACGGCGAGCAGCGGCCGCGGCCCGAACAGCGCCATGGCGGTCAGCAGCTCGTCGGTGCCGCGCTCGCTCCACGCCGGCCGCCGCTCGGGGGCGAGGTCGGCGTGCTCGCGACGGAGCCGGCGTAGCAGCCGCCGAGTCGCCGCACCGGTCTCCGGCACCTCGCACAGCCACCAGCCGCCGAGGGCGGTGGCCAGGCAGCACAGCAGCAGGCCCACCACGGAGGCGGGTCCGCCGGCATCGCGGCCCTCGACGGCGCTGTCCACCAGCCGGGTCACTCCGACGGCGGCGACCGCGAACAGCGGCAGCGTGCCCAGCGCGACGCGCCGCCGCTGCGCCGGGGTGAGCAGCCAGCCGTCGCGGACCAACCGGCCGACCAGCCGGCGCAGGGCCCGGCCCACGCCCGGGTCGGCGAGCACGGCGGCCCAGGTCTGCGGCCGGCGCAGGGCGGCGTGCAGGCCACGGACCAGCGCGGCCGAGCGGGCCGGTGGCGGACCGCCGACCGACAGGGTGGCCAGCTCGCCGTGGTGCACCACGCCGGCGCGGCGGAGAGCGGCAATGCCGACCTGGCAGGCCAGGCCCGCCCGGTCGGTCAGGTAGGCCAGTTCGACGGTGTCCGGCGCCGCGCCCCGGGTACGCCGGCCGGTCAGCTCGCGTACCGCGAGGGCGATCGCGAGGGCCCCGGCGACCGCCGTGACGTAGTCGAGGAGGAAGAGCGGTCCGCTGACACCCCAGAGCATGGCGCCAAGTATTGCTCGGCGGCTCAGCCGGCCCGAAACCTGTTCACCCGGGCCTCCGCGGCACCGCCCATGATCGAAGTGCGACTGAAAATGATCAGGAGGCGTGGCGTACCTCGGTGTCCCAGATCTGCGACCACGGCCGCGGCATGCCTCGGCAGACGAAGATCGGCATTCCGTTCTCGTCGTTGTCGACGTCGACCCGCTGGTCGACCCGGCCAGCCTCGGTGACCTCGGTGAACCAGGTCCGTAGCTGGTCCGGGCGGGCCCAGCCGACGGCGATGACCACGTCGGCGTCGTCCGCCGGGCGGCCGAATCCGGCCACGCTGTTGTGCCCCGAGTACGCCCGCGGCAGGTCCCGGGCGGGTCCGTACCGGGCCAGCGCCCCGGCCTCGCCGTAGTTGCCGGTGAGCACGACCGCGCGGGCGCGGTCCGCCGGGGGCAGGCCGCGGTGGACAGCGGCGATCGAGTCGGCGAACGCCGGCCAGCCGATGGTCTCGCCCGCGTCGTAGTTGACGTCGACGACGAAGCCGGGCAGCCGGTCCGCCGGCAGCGTGGGCAGCAGCAGCACCGCGCTGCCGGCCAGCGTGACGGCGGCGCCCGCGGCGAGCAGCGCCCGCCGCAGGCGCACCCCGCCCCGGCCGGCCCACCCGGCCGTGACCACCGCGCCGGCGGCGGCGAGCACCAGCAGCAGCGGCGCGTCGTAGTAGCCCTTGCCGCCGAGGATCAGGACGAGCGCGAACACCACCAGCCACGCCCACCCCAGCGCCCGGTACGCCGTCCACGCCGGGCGGCGCAGCAGCGCCACCAGCCCGGCGATCCAGATCGGCGTGGCGTACGGGCTGACGATGATCAGTTGCAGCACGACGGCGTCCAGCCGGCCGCTGTAGGAGCTGTCCCCGTTGGCGATCGAGGACGCCACGGACAGCTGCGCGAAGCCGTGCGCGGCCTGCCACGCCAGGTACGGCACGGCGAGCAGGGCGGCGACGCCGGCGCCGGCCAGCACCCACCGGTCCCGCAGCAGCCGGCGCGGCCCGGCGACCGCGACCCCGACCAGCAGGCCGACGGCGAGCAGGGCGGGCAGCAGCTTGTCGAGCAGCCCGATGCCGAGTGCGAGCCCCACGCCGAGGGCCCACCGGCTGTCCCCGGTGCGCAGCATCCGGGCCGCGCACCACGCCGCGACCAGCCAGACCAGCAGGTCGACCGTGGTGGTGCTGAGCAGGTGCCCGGTGGCCAGCACCACGCCGGCGGTCGCGGCGAGGAACGCGGCGAGGAGTTGGGCGCCGCGGCCCGCGCCGAACTCCCGGGCGATCGCCGCGACCAGCACCACCGCCGCGCCGCCGATCAACGCCGACGGGGTACGCAGCACCACCAGGTTGCCCGGCGCGATCGTGTCGGCCAGCCGGGCGAGGGCCGGCGCGAGCGGACCCTGGTCGACGTAGCCCCAGTCCAGGTGTCGGCCACAGAGCAGGAAGTACAGCTCGTCGCGGTGGTAGCCGTACCGGCCGGCGAGCAGCAGGAGCATGGTGCTGACGGCCGCGCCGAGCAGCCACGGCCCGGTGGTACGCGGGCCCGGTGGCGGTGGGTCCGTCGGGGACGGCGCCGGCGCGGGGCGGTCGAGGTCGGTGACGGGTTCGGCCACGCCGCCCATCATCGTCCCGCCGCGCCACCCCGCGCTGACCCGTTAGCGTGCGGAATCGGCTCGCGGATGGCCCGGGCGGGCGGCTAGCGTGCGCGGGATGCTGATCCGTGAATTCGGCGAGGCCGACTGGGTGCAGGTGCGGCCGATCGTCGAGGACGTCGTCACCGCCGGAGACACCTTCCCGTACGACCCGGCATGGCCGGCCGAGGTGCTGCACGACGTGTGGGTGGAACGACCCCCCGGCCACACCGTGGTCGCCGAGGAGGACGGGACGATCCTCGGCACCGCCAAGATGGGCACCAACAGGCCGGGGCCCGGTTCGCACGTGGCCACCGCCAGTTTCATGGTGGCCGCCGCCGCCCGGGGTCGCGGCGTCGGCCGGGCCCTGGTCGAGTACGCCCTGGACTGGGCCCGCCGGCAGGGCTACGCGGCCATGCAGTTCAACGCCGTGGCGGAGTCCAACGCGACGGCCGTGGAGCTGTACCGGCGGCTCGGGTTCACCGTGATCGGCACCGTGCCGGAGGCGTTCGCCCACCCGACCCTGGGCCGGGTGGGGCTGCATGTGATGCACCGTCCCCTGTGACCGACGCCGGTGGGTCAGCGCCCCACCGACACCGGCTCCGCGGGTGCGGCCGGGGCACCGGCCGGCCAGCCCAGCCGGCGTACGCCGGGGACGGCGGCGGTGCCGGCGCAGGCGAGCAGCACCAGCAGCCCGGCGACGGCCAACGGCGCCGGTGCGCCCCAGGTCCGGGCGGCGAGCGGGGCGAGCGCGTACCCGATCGGCATGGCGCCCAGCGACATCAGCCAGTCGTAGGAGGTGACCCGGGCCAGCACCTCGGGCGGGAACTGGCCCTGCACCACCGTCTCCCAGACCGGGTTGAGGAAGCCGAGGGCGGTCAGCGCGAGGCAGTAGGCGGTGACCACCACCGGGGCGGGTGCGGCGGCGGCGAGCAGCAGCAGCGGCGCCGCGTACGTGGCCAGGGCCAGGTTGCCCAGCAGCACCGGCCGGCGGGGGCGGGCCCGGGCGGCGAGCAGCGACCCGGCCAGCAGGCCGACCGCCCCGACCTGCTGGAGCAGCACCCAGACGCCCTCCCCGCCGAGCCGGTCCACCGCGATCACCGGGCCGACGGTGAGCAGCACCGCGGCCGCGCCGTTCCACACCCCGTGGGCGAGCAGGCTGCTCCAGTACCAGTCCCGGGCGCGGACCTCCCGCCAGCCGAGCACCAGGTCGGCGCGGAGCGACCGGTGCGGCACGGGCACGTGCCGGACCCGGATGGCCGACAGCAGCGCGGCGCTGGCCGCGAACGAGGCCGCGTCGAGCACGAACGCCCAGCCGGGGCCGGCGGTCCAGAGCAGCAGGCCGGCCAGGGCCGGGCCGGCGAGCCGGCTGGCGTTGGCGGTGACGCCCATCAGCGCGTTGGCCCGCTGCCGGCCGTCGCCGTCGACGGTGCCGGCGACCAGCGGGGCGGCGGTGGGGTTGGCGAACGCCGAGGCCGCGCCGCCGACGGCCGAGGCCGCCGCGAGGTGGACCAGCGCCGGGGCGCCGCCGAGCAGTTCGACGCCGACGACCAGCTGGGCGGCGCAGCGCACCAGGTCGGTGAGAAGGGCGACGCGCCGGGCGTCGAACCGGTCGGCGACCACGCCACCGAGGGGCAGCAGCAGCAGCCGGGGCAGCATGGCGCAGCCGAGCACCACGGCGAGGGCGGCCGTCGACCCGGTGGCCCGGAGCACGGCCAGGGCCAGGGCGGTGGGAACGACCGCGTCGCCGACGGCGGAGACCGTGCGGCCGAGGAAGAGCAGGCGGAAGGCGGGTAGCCGGAGGGGGTGCGTCACCATCGCAGAATACTTCGACGTCTAATATTTAGACAACGAAATTTTGCGACCCGGCGTACGGTGAGCGGGTGACCGCCCGTGACCGCATCGACCAGCACATCGACCGCTGGCTGCCCGTCCTGGCCGACCTGGACCCGGACGTCGAGGGCGCGGTCACCCGGATGTCGGTGCTCACCCGGCACCTGCGCGACGTCAAGGACCGGGCCCTGGCCGACCTGGACCTGCAGGAGAAGGAGTACGGCACGCTGCACGCGCTCGCCGGCCGCGGCGGCCTGGCCGCCCCCTCGGAGATCGCCGGCGACCTGCGGATGGCACCCGCCTCGATCACCGCCCGGGTGGACGCGCTGGTCCGCCGCGGCTTCGTCCGGCGGATCCCCTCCGCGGTGGACCGTCGCCGCATCGACGTGGAGCTGACCGACGCCGGCCGGGCCGCCTGGCGGCGTGCCATCGGGGTGGTCGGCGACGAGGAGCACCGGGTGCTCGGCGCCCTGACGCCGGACGAGCGACGCGTCCTGTCGGACCTGCTCCGCCGGGTCACCCTCGCGGCCGAGGGCACACCGGCCCGATCCGGAGCCTCCGACGATGTCGGTGGGCCGGTCTAGGTTGGTCGCAGACCGCAGCCGCACGTCCGAGGAGGCACCATGACCACACTCGTCGACCGACCGCACACCGCCCTGCTCGTCATCGACGTTCAGAACGGCGTCGTGGCCCACTCCCACGACCGGGACCGGGTGATCGCCAACATCGCCACCCTGGTCGACCGGGCGCGCGCCGGCGGCGTCGAGGTCGTCTGGGTCCAGCACAACAGCGACGAGCTGCCCACCGGCAGCGAGCCCTGGCAGTACGTGCCGGAGCTGGTGCGCCGCGACGCCGAGCCGCTGGTGCACAAGGCGTACGGCGACTCGTTCGAGGAGACCGACCTGGAGTCGGTCCTGGCCGCGCGCGGCATCGGCCAGCTCGTCGTCACCGGCGCACAGACCGACCAGTGCATCCGCTCGACCCTGCACGGTGCGATCACCCGGGGCTACGACGCGACGCTGGTCGCCGACGCCCACACCACCGAGGACCTCACCGCCTACGGCGCGCCGCCGCCGGACCAGGTGATCGCCCACACCAACCTCTACTGGCGCTACCACAACGCTCCCGGCCGCACCGGCGGCACCGTCGACACCGCAGAGGTCGACTTCGCGGTGCCCGCCCCCGCCTGACAGTCGAGGGCGGCGGAAAACGCCTGGCCGTCGGCGGGCGCGGCTGGGAGGCTGCGCCGCATGAGTTCACAAGCCCTGGCCGGTGCGCTCGCCGACGACCGCCGTCGTGCCGTGTTCGCCGCGATCGCGCTCGGCGAGGCGGACCTTCCCGCCGTCGCGGCGCGCACCGGACTGTCCGCGCGTGACGCCGCCACCGCCGTACGCCGGCTGGTGGACGTCGGTGTGGTGGCCGACGACAACGTCGGGCTGCGCATCGACGGGGAGTGGCTACGGGAGCTGGCCCGGGCGGGCGGCCCGCCGATGGCGGCGCCGGCGGCGAACCCCCGGGAGACGATCCTGCGCACCTTCCTGCGCGACGGCGTGCTGACCCGACTGCCCGCCCAGCGCGGACGCCGTCGCGTGCTGCTCGAACACATCACCGAGCGCTCCTTCGAACCGGGCGTGCGGTATCCGGAGCGGGCCGTCGACGACGCGCTACGGGCCTGGTGCGACGGTAGCGGCGCCGACCACGTCACGCTGCGCCGCTACCTGGTCGACGACCTGCTGCTCGCCCGGGACCACGGCGTCTACTGGCGGCCCTGAGCCGGAAAAGCCGTTGACCGTCCGGCGAGGATCGGGCGGTGAGCACCTGGACGACGCATCCCACCCATCCCGCCACGCCGGACGCCGCGGCACTGCTGCGCGAGTACCTGGCGGAGATGGTCCGCCGCTGGCACCGCCGCCCGGAACGGCCCGGCGAGGTCGACCTGGCCCTCGCCGAGTCACCCAGCGATGACCTGGTGGCGCCCACCGGGCTGCTCCTGCTGGCCTACCGCGACGGGGCCCTCGCCGGCTGCGCCGGGCTGCGCTGGCGCCCCGAATGGGCGGAACTCACCCGGGTCTACATTCGCCCCGCGCACCGCGGCGCCGGCGGCGGGGCCGCCCTGCTCGCCGCGGTCGAGGCGCACGCCCGGGCGGCGGGAGCGGACCGGATCCGGCTGGACACCCGCGCCGACCTGGTGGAGGCCCGCGCCCTGTACGCCCGCAACGGTTACGCCGAGATCCCCGCCTTCAACGACGACAAGTACGCCCAGCGCTGGTTCGAGAAGCTCCTGCCGACCCGAGTTGACGATGCCGTCGCGCCGCGCTAAACCAGAACTCGAGGACTTGAGTCACACAGACTCAACTTGACGTCCCTGGGTCCAGGACGCCGCCGGGGGATCAGCGCCTGACGGCGGGTCAGGTGGGGGTGTCCATCGCGGACGCCCCCACCGCCATGTCGGGGGTCGCCGGGTAGAGCCGGGCCAGCGCGTGCGCGGTGGCGGTCAGCCGGTCCCGCAGCTCCGCCGGCTCCAGCACCTCCACCTCGGCGCCGAGCTTGAGCAGCTCGGTGTGGGCGTGCTTCATCGACTCGATCGGCACGGTGGTCTCCAGCCAGCCGTGCTCGTCGGGCTCGCCGGCCGCCGCCCGGGCCGCCCGGCTCATCTCGGGCGGGAAGACGTACGGCATGAACTCCAGCGCGGCCGCCGTCATGCGGACCCGGGCGTGGGCGCGGTAGACGTCCCGCTCGTACCGCTGCGTCCACTCCCGCCAGTACCCGGCCAGGTCGAAGTCGGCCGACCGCGCGTACCGCTGGTCGCGCACCACCAGGTCGAGCACCGCGCCGACCCGGTAGGTGCGCAGCTGCTCGTCGCAGCGGGCCACCAGATACCAGCGGCCCGCCTTGAGCACCACCCCCAGCGGCGCCACCACCCGGGTCACCTCGCGCGGGGCCCGCCAGCGCCGGTAGCGCATCTCCACCAGTCGGTCCTCCCACACGGCCCGGGCCAGGGCCGCCAGGTGCGGGGTGGGCTCGGGGTGCCGGAACCAGCCCGGCGCGTCCAGGTGGAACCGCTGCCGCATCCGCCCGCCCCGGTCGGCCAGTTCGTCGGGCAGCGCGGCGAGCACCTTCAGCTCGGCCGCGGCCACCACCGGCCCGAGGCCCAGCTCGGCGGCCGGGCCGGGCATCCCGGCCAGGAACAACGCCTCGGCCTCCGGGGCGGTCAGCCCGGTCAGCCGGGTGCGGTAGCCCTCCACCAGCTGGTAACCGCCGGCCGGCCCGCGGTCGGCGTACACCGGGACGCCGGCGGCGCTGAGTGACTCGACGTCCCGGTAGACCGTCCGGACGGAGACCTCCAGCGCGTCGGCGAGCTCCTGGGCGGTCATCCGCCCCCGGGTCTGCAGGAGCAGCAGCAGGGAGACAAGGCGACTGGCGCGCACGGCTGACCGTAACCCGGGCGGAAATGCGGTGGTTGCCCGGCCCGGGTGCTGCTGCTCGACGAGCCGACGAACTACCTCGACTTCGACTCGCTGGAGGTGGTCGAGGCGGCGCTGCGCGAGTTCCGGGGGACGGTGGTGATGGTCAGCCACGACACCTGGTTCGCCGAGGCGGTCGGCTTCGACCGGCGCTGGCGGGTCGCCGACGGCCGCCTGGTCGACGAGACGGTGTGACCTTCGTCGGGTTTCCGTCGGGCGCGCCTCGTCGCGATTCACCGCGCCGGCTGAGAGCCTTTCTCACATGCTGCGTCCCGAGGTGCTCCGCGGGTCGGCCCGGCCCGCCCTGCCGGGCGGGCCGACCGACTTCACCGAGGCGTGGCTGCGCAACCGGCGGCTGTCGGAGCACACCCGGGACGCGTACCGGCGGGACATCACCGGTTGGTTGAGCTGGTGCGCCGGCCGCGGTCTCGAACCGCTGGGGGTCAGCTTCCTCGACGTCAACGCCTACGCCCGGGAGCTGGAGTCCACCCTGGCCGCCCGCAGCGGCCGGCCGCTCACCCCGGCCACCGTGGCCCGCCGGCTGTCCGCCCTGTCGAGCTGGTACGACTTCCTGGTCAAGCTGCGCGCCATCGGGGCCAACCCGGTCGCCGCCGCGGACCGACCCCGCGTGGACCGGGACCACTCCGCCACCGTGGGGCTGACCCCGGAGGAGGTGGACGCGCTGCTCGCGGCCGCCGAGGCGGGCACCGGGCCGACGGCCGCCCGCAACCGGGCCACCGTCGCCCTGCTGGCCGATCTGGGGCTGCGGGTCGGCGAGCTGATCTCCCTCGACCTGACCGACCTCGGCGCCGAACGCGGGCACCGCAGTGTGCGGTTCGTCGGCAAGGGCGGCAAGGCACGCCGCCGGGCGCTCACCCCCGGCACCGCGTACGCGGTGGACGCCTACCTGGCCGCGCGGGCCGCCGCGCAGGGGGTGACCGTGCCGGAGCTGACCGGTCCGTTGCTGGTCACCGCCACCGGCGCCCGGCTGGACCGGCACTCGGTGTTCCGGCTGGTCCGCCGGCTCGCCCAGACCGCCGGCATCCCCGCCTGGGCGAAGCTGTCCCCGCACTCGCTGCGGCACGCGTTCGCCACCACGGCCCGGGCCGAGGGGGTGCCGCTGGAGGACGTGCAGGACGCGATGGGGCACGCCGATCCGCGTACCACCCGCCGCTACGACCGGGACCGGCACAACCTCGACCGCGACCCCGCGTACGTCATCTGGGCGGCCCGGGCTCGCCGACGGGCATGACGGGCGTCGCCGCGGTCGCTGACCGGCCATGGCGGGAGCAGGGCCAGCGGGTGGGGTCACGGGGCGACCCCACCCGCTGGGACCGCTCACTCGTTGTGGAGCACCTCCGCGATCCTCAGGCGGGCCGCGCGGCGGGCCGGGACCAGCGCCCCGACCAGTGCGATCAGGACGCCGGCGATGCCCAACAGAGCCAGCGTCGGAGCGTGCCACATGTTCAGGACGACCGCCGGGATGGTGAGCTGCGCCGCGTCGGCGGTGAGCGGGATGATGTGCCGGTGCGCGACGATCCCCAGCGGGATGCCGAGCACCCCACCGACCGCGCCGAGCAGCGCCATGGACGCCAGCACCATCGTCACGACCTGGCGCGGGGTCATCCCGATCGACTTCAGCATGCCGAGGTCGCGGCGGCGCTCGTGAACATTGAGCATGACCGTGTTGAACACACCGAGCGCCGCCACCGTGGACAGCAGCAGCGCCAGCACCGCCGAGAAACTGATCACGACCACCGCGAAGTCGCTGAGCTGCGAGGTGTCCCACGCGTCGATGGCCGGGTCGGCCGCCGTGACCGCCGCGACGTACGCCGCGACGTCGCCGCCCCGGACCAGCTGGACCTGGTAGTACACCTCCCACGGTTTGACGACCCGGTCCGGGGCCAGCTCGGCCAGCACGCGCCGGTCGACGAAAGCTGCGGGCGGACCGGCGGCGCCGTCCATCGTCTCGCCCACGATCGTCAGCTCCGTCCGCCGCCCGTCGAGCTCGAGGGTGACCTGGTCGCCGACCGCCAGCCCGCGCTCGCGCAGCACCTCCGACGGCACCACCGTCTCGTCCGACCGCGTCATCCAGCGGCCCGCGGTGAGCTCGTCCTCGTAGCCCATCGACGCGGCGTCGCCGCGCACGAAATTCACCGGCAGCGGCTGCGTCTGCCCCAGCGCAGGTACCGGCATCCCCAGCACGGCCGTCACGCGCGCCACGTCCGGCAGGCCACGCAGCAGCTCCTCCACCTGCGCGTCGGACCGGCCGGTCATCGACGGCGCCACACCCGGGTCGGGCGGCTGGCCCTCGGCGGAGAGCCGGCTCCGGCCGTCGGACGGCCGGACGCCGATCTGCCCGGACGCCCGCTCCTCAATGGCGGAGATCCGGGTCAATGTGTCGGCCAGCCCGGTCGCGAACGTCACCGTGGTCACGCCCAGCAGGACGGCCGCGACCGTGAAGGCGGTCCGGCCCGGCCGCGCGAACGGCAGCCCCAGCCCGAGGCTCACCGACCGGGGTAGCCGGGCACCGGCCAGGCGGCGCTGTACGCGCAGGCCGCGACCGGTCCGGGGTGAACTGCCGGCGCTGATCGCCTCAGCCGCCGACAGCCGCCGCGCCCGCATCGCCGGCACCAGCGCGGTCACCGCGACCAGAAGCGGCACGCCCAGCAGCGCCGCCGCCCACACCCAGGGCGCGGCGCCGATGCCGCCGCCGAGCCCGAGCCCCTCGAAACCCTCGCTGAGCAGCGGTTGAGCGGCGAGGGCGCCGGCGACGGCGCCGACCACGCAACCCACGATTGCGGGGACCGACACCATCACGAGGTACACCGCCACGACCTGCTGCGGCGTGAACCCGAGCGCCTTGAGCACCCCGATGTGCCGGAACCCGGAGATCACCGCGCCGCTGACGACGTTGCCCACGATGACGATCGCGACGACGAGACCGAGCACGCCGAATGTGGCGAGCAGCGGCACGTACACGCCGATGTCCGACGCCACCTTGTCCTTGACGACCAGGTACGGCTGGGCGGCGAGCAACGCGTCGGGGGCCAGCCCGCGCGTGATGGCGGCGAGGTCCGCCTCGACCGCGGCCGTCGTCGACACGTCCCCGGCGAACCGGTAGAGCATCTGCACCGCCGTCGGCTTCAGCGCCGTCATCTGCTCCGGCGTCACCCAGGCGTCCGCGGTCTGGCCGAGGCTGTACGCCCGCCCCACCACCGCGAACGTCTTGCCGCCGAGCGTGACCTCGGTGGGCAGCCCGCCCGGCGGGCCGGCGCCGTCCATCGGCGGCTGGTTGAGCACCACTTCGCCGGAGCCGGTCGGCCAACGCCCCTGCCAGAGGTTGAGCCGGTCGACCGGGCCACCCGGGTCGGCGCGCCCCACGACGGTGAGCGGCCCGCGCGGACCGGGCCCGCCACCCTCGCCGAGATCGAGCGTCACCTGCCCGAACGGGCCCGCTGCCGCCGCCACGCCGGTGCGCCGACCGGCGAGCTCCGCGTCGGAGACCTTCGCCGGGTCGAACACCGCGACCGCATGCGCACCGCGCTGCGCGGCGAAGGCCCGGTCGAAGGGCGCCGACGACGCGTCCAGCAACACCAGCGCGACCACGATCGTGGCGGTCGACAGCAGTACGACCAGGCCGATGACGAACGTCTGCAGCTTTCGCCGCCGTACTGCGGCGCGGGCCGTCCGCCAGACCGCGCTCACACCCGGTCCAGGGTGCGCTCGCGGGCGATCCGGCCGTCGGCGAGCTCGACCAGCCGGCTCGCGCACCGGGTGGCCAACCGCTCGTCGTGCGTGACGATCAGCAGCGTCTGACCGATCTGGTTGAGATCCAGCAGCAGGTCCATCACCTGCTCGCCGGCGCGGCTGTCCAGTGCGCCGGTCGGCTCGTCCGCCAGCAGCAGCGCCGGACGGTTCATCAGCGCCCGCGCCACGGCGACCCGCTGCCGCTCGCCACCGCTCAACGCTGCCGGGTACACGTTGCGTCGGTCCGCGATGCCCAACTCGTCGAGGAGCTCCAGCGCCCGCTTGCGGGCCGGGCCGATGGCGGTGCCGGTCAGTTGCGCCGCGAGCGCCACGTTGTCCAGCGAAGGCAGGTCGTCGAGCAGGTTGAAGAACTGGAAGATCATGCCGATGCGGTGCCGGCGGAACAGGGCCAGCCTGGTCTCGTTGAGCCGCCCCAGGTCCTCCCCGTGGACCTGCACCGACCCGGACGTCGGCCGATCCAGCCCGGCGATCATGTTCAACAGCGTGGACTTGCCGCAGCCGGACGGCCCCATCACGGCGACCGCCTCGCCGGTGCGGATCTCCAGCGACACGCCGTCCAGTGCGATCGTGTCGCCGTACTCCTTGCGTACGCCGTCCAGCCGTACGACGCAGGTGTCAGTGGTCATGGGGGCACGCTATGGGCGCCGGTACCGGCACGGCATCGGCCCGTGGATGCAACTCGCCGGCGGCGTCATCCCGGAGATGTACGCGGCTGAACACCGGGGATGATGCCGTGCCGGGGCGAGTCTGCGAAGGTGGTGGTTGTGCAATCCGCGACGGTGTGGCTCGGCGGCGCCCTCGCGGTGGCCTGCGCGGTTGCAGCGTGGCTCGGCGTGGCATTCCTGCGCGCACGCCGCCGCCACCACCGCGCGCTGGAGCAGCGGGGCTGGCTCCTCGAACGTGAGCGGGAGAGCGCGGCCCGGACAGCCGTCGACGCCGAGCGGGCCCGGATCGCCCGTGAGCTGCACGACATCGTCAGCCACAACGTCACTCTCATGATCGTCCAAGCGGCGGCGGCGCGCGAGATCCTCGCGACCATGCCGGAGGAGGCAGCGACGGCGCTGTCGGCCGTCGAGCGTGCCGGCAGGGACACCATGACCGAGCTGCGGCACCTCCTCGGACTGCTGGCACCACCGGCAGACGGCGACGGCGAGGACCGCAGCGACCGCACCGGCCTTGCACCGCAGCCCAGCCTGAGCCGGCTCAGCCCGCTCGTCGACCGCATCTCGTTCGCCGGCCTGCCGGTGGACGTGCGTATCTCGGGCGAGCCGCGCCCGCTTCCGAGCGGGATCGACGTCACCGCGTACCGCATCGTCCAGGAGGCCCTGACCAACGCACTGAAGCACAGCGTCGGGGGGAAGGCCGAGGTGACGATCCGCTACGCGGAGCGATACCTGCGGATCGAGGTCCTCAACACCGGACCCAGCGTGCTGACCGGGGACGGCACCGGCACGCGGGCGACCGGCGGCGATCGCGGCGCCGGCCGTGGCCTGGTCGGGCTACAGCAGCGGGTCACCGTCTACGGCGGCGACCTCGACGCGAGGCGCCGGCTCGGCGGCGGGTACCGCGTCCGCGCCCGCATCCCGGTGGACCCGCAATGATGCCGGTCGCCGGGTCGTACCGCGGGTTCGCGGCACCCGAGCCGCGGCCGGCGCCGAGGGTCCTCATCGCCGACGACCAAGAGCTGATCCGGACCGGTTTCCGACTCATCCTGACCGCCCGGGGCATCGACGTGGTCGGCGAGGCCGCCGACGGGGCCGAGGCGGTGGTGGCCGAGCGACGGTTCCGGCCAGACGTCATACTCATGGACATCCGCATGCCGACGATGGACGGGCTTGAGGCGACCCGGCGCATCCTCGAACACAGCCCGCGCTGCCGGGTGCTCATGCTCACCACGTTCGACCTCGACCAGTACATCTACGCCGCCCTGGCCATCGGCGCGAGCGGCTTCCTGCTCAAGGACGTCACCGCGGACCATCTCGCGGCGGCGGTACGGCTTGTCGACACCGGTGACGCGCTTCTGGCGCCCTCGATCACCCGGCGGCTCGTTCAGCGCTTCGCCGCAGGCGACCAGCGCATCGGCGATCGCCCGCCGACACCCGCCGTTCACCGCGATCTCGCTGTGCTGACGCCCCGGGAGCTGGAGGTGCTCACGCTCCTGGGCCGCGGTCTGTCCAATACTGAACTGGCCCGGCAGTTGACCCTCAGCGAAGCGACCGTGAAGACGCACGTGGCGCGGATCTTCGCCAAGTTGGCGCTACGCGACCGAGCCCAAGCGGTGGTGCTCGCGTACGAGAGCGGCCTGGTGAGCCCTGGCGACGCATGAGGTGCGACGAGGGCCGGCGACGACTCCGGCAGCCGCTACGAGGTGATGAGTCCAGCGCGACGGTCGTACCCCGGAAGGCGGTGCTGCGCCGCGCCGCCTGCGCGGCGCAGCGGCCCGCCTGGAGCGGAGGCTCGCCGCGCTGCTGAAGCAATGGCGACGTCGGCTCGCCGGCGGATCACGCCTGGCGAGCCGACGACGTCGTCAGCTCTGCTGACGCGGGCAGAGGCAGAACGGCTGGCCGATCGGGTCGATCAGCACCGTCCACCGCTCGCCGCCGGGCTGGAACTCCGGCTTCGACGCGCCGGCAGCCAGGAACTCCTTCTCGGCGACGGTCACGTCGTCGACGTACAGGTCGAGGTGGTAACGCTTGCCGGCGGTCTCGTCCGGCCAGGCCGGCGGCGCGTACCCGGGCACCAGGCCGAAGCCGATCGAGACCCCGTCCTTGCTGATCATCGCGTACTCGGCCTGGCTGTGGGTGACCTCCCAGCCGAGGACGCGGGAGTAGAACCCGGCGTGGGCGACCGGGTCGGAGCTGTCGAGGTTGACCATCGCGAGGTCGGCGTGCACTGTCATGCCGCCCATCCTGTCGACCGAACCTGACATCTTCTGGCAGGTACCTCGGCCGTTTTTCCGCCGAGCGGCTCCAGGTGCCGGGGGCGGGCGACAGGGGACGCAAGTTCCTGCGCGCGCCCGTCCCGGTCTCTACGGTCGAAGCTGATGGGCAGGGAGCAGGGGTGGACCAGGCCGGCCCGGCGGCGCCGGCCGGTACGCGCGGGCGTGCTCTTCGGCGGCCTCGGGATCGGCCTGTGCCTGGTCGGAGTGGCCGGCCTCGGCGTCTGGAACCTGCAGGTGGTGCTGCAGGCCAACGGCCCGGTGCGCGACACCACCGACGCGTTCTTCC
Source organism: Micromonospora sp. NPDC005806 (assembly GCF_042871425.1). Taxonomy (NCBI): domain Bacteria; kingdom Bacillati; phylum Actinomycetota; class Actinomycetes; order Micromonosporales; family Micromonosporaceae; genus Micromonospora; species Micromonospora sp. NPDC005806. The sequence continues at coordinate 58,919 of NZ_JBIAIL010000020.1, forward strand.
GGGAGGTCGCGTCCGGCGACACCGACCACGCGTACGAGAAGCTGTGCCGGGAGGCCCGCGGCAAGTGGAGCCAGGTCGGCTTCGGCAGCTGGGTACGCACCCCACCGCAGGTCAGTGGCTACGAGATCACCGACGTGTCGGTGGCCACCCGGAGTGGCCTCCCGCGCGGGACGGTGAAGGTGCGGTTGACCCGCGACGGCGGCGCCAGCGAGGAGCGCACCCTGCCGGTGGTGCAGGAGGACGGGAAGTGGCGAATCTGCGGGGACCCGTTCTGACCTCGACGACTTCCGGAGCGGCGCGGCCGGCGCCGGCGACCGTGGTCGACCTGGGCGGTCCCTGGTCGACGCCGGGTCGGGGGGACGTGCCGCAGGAGTGATCAGCCCCGCGGGCCGAGGTCGCCGGAGCGGTAGTGCCGGCGGCAGAGCACCTGGTAGCGCACGTCGGCGGTGTCCACGGTGTCGCCGATGACGACCTGCTCGCCCTCGCGGACCACCCGCCCCTCGACGACCCGGGCGTTGAGCAGGCCTTCCCGGCCGCACCAGCAGAGCACCTCGACCTGGATGCGGGCCACCTCGTCGGCGAGTTCGAACAGCCGCTGCGCGGCCGGGAACAGGCAGGAGCGAAAGTCGGTGGCCAGGCCGAACGCGTACACGTCGACGTCGAAGTTGTCGACCAGGTCGGCCATCTGCTCGACGTGTTCCAGGTTGTAGAAGGACGCCTCGTCGCAGATCAGGTAGTCGACGCGTACCCCCTCGGCCCAGGCGTCGCGGACCAGGTCGCGCAGGTCCAGGTCGTCGGTGACCTCGATGGCCGAGTGGGCCAGGCCGATCCGGGTGGTGACCTGCGGGCCGAGCGAGCGGTCGATACGGGTGGTGACCAGGCCACGGCGGCCCTGCCGGGCGTGGTTGTAGTTCATCTGCAGGGCCATCGTGGACTTGCCGCAGTCCATCGGGCCCCAGAAGAACTTCAACGCGGCGGCGTGCAGCGGGCGTCCGTCCACGGCACGGGCGGCGGCGCAGCCACCGGCAGGGTCGTCGCCGGGGCCGGGGAGGGGCCGGGCCAGGCAGATCGGGGCAGCGGCGTCGTCGGTCACGTCGGGGCAGCCTAGCCCATCGACGGGCGAGGATCTTGCCCGTGCGCGGGCCGTGCCGTGGTGGCCGGCCCGCGCACGGGCCCGGCCTACAGCACCCGGGGTGGCGTGTTGCCGGCGGCGACGATGGCGCGGCGGATCGGCACGGCGGCCAGCAGCGCGAACCCGACCACGAAGAAGATCAGCAGGGAGACCAGGCCCACCCGGTACGAGGCGGTGAGCTGGAACACCAGGCCGAAGGCGAGCGGGCCGAGCCAGCTGGTGCCCTTGTCGCTGATCTCGTAGAAGCCGTAGTACTCGCCCTCCTTGCCGGTGGGGATGAGCTGGCTGAACAGCGACCGGCTCAACGCCTGGCTGCCGCCGAGCACCAGGCCGATGCAGCCGCCGAGGATCATGAACGGCAGCGGCTCCCTGGCGGGCAGCCGGAACGCGGCGATGATCACAGCGGTCCAGAGCACCAGGCTGAGCAGTACGGTCTTCCAGGCGCCGATGCGCCCGGCGAGCGCGCCGAGCGCCAGCGCCCCGCCGAAGGCGAGGAACTGCACCAGCAGGATCGTCACGATCAGGGTGCTCTGCTCCAGCTTCAGCTCCTCGGTGCCGTACTGGCTGGCCAGGGTGATGACGGTCTGGATGCCGTCGTTGTAGACCAGGAAGGCGAGCAGGAAGAACAGCGTCAGCGGGTATGCCTTGATGTTGCGCAGGGTGTGGCCGAGCTGTCGGAACCCGTCGGCGAGCACGTTGCCGCGGCCGGCCCGGGCCGCGGCGGCCGCGGCGGGATGTTCGCGCAGCCGGCGCAGCGGCAGCAGGGTGAACGCCGCCCACCACACGCCGGCCGAGACGATGGACCAGCGGGCCAGGTCCAGGGTGCGCTGCGGGTTGCCCTCCTCGCTGAGCGCGGTGACCGCGACCAGGTTCAGCGCCAGCAGCAGCCCGCCGCCGAGGTAGCCGATGGCCCAGCCGCGGCTGGAGATGGCGTCCCGCTCGTCCGGGCCGCCGAGTTGTGGCAGGAACGAGTTGTAGACGACGACGGCTGCGCCGAAGGAGATGTTGGCGATCAGGAACAGCGCCCCGCCGAGCAGGTACCGCTCGCCGGTGACGAAGGCGAACCCGATCGTCGCCGCGGCTCCGGTGAACGCCATGAGGGCCAGCAGCCGCTTCTTGTGCGCCGACCGGTCGGCGATGGCGCCCATCACCGGCAGCACGAAGACGGTCAGCAGCACCGACAGTGAGATCAGGTACGGGTAGTAGGAGCCGGCGGCGACCCGGATGCCCAGCGGGTGGACGTACCCGTGGCAGCTGTCGGCGCCCAGTTCGCAGCCGGCGGCCAGTTCGGTGACGGTGGTGAGGAAGGGTCCGAGGAAGACCGTGATCACCGTGGTCTGGAAGGCGGAGTTCGCCCAGTCGTAGAAGTACCAGCCGGTGCGTTCGCGACGGGTGCTGCCCGGCTGGGCGGGCTCGTCGACGGTGGGGGCGACCGTTTCGGCCATCAGGGTCCTCGGGGCTCAGGCGGCCCAGTGGCCGCGGCTGCGGTAGACGTCGCGCAGCACGCCGACGTGATCGGTCATGATGCCATCCACACCAAGATCAAGTAAGTCGTGCATTTCGGCGGGTTCGTCGATCGTCCAGACGTGCACCTGCAACCCGATGCGGTGGCAGTACGCGATGAAGCGCCGGTCGACCACCGGGATGCGCCCGTACCGGACGGGGACCTGGGCGGCGACCACGGACGGCGGCAGCCGCAGCGACCGCCCGTGCAGGGAGGCCATCCGCAGCCGGGCCACCCCGCGCATGCCGAGGCTGGTGGCGACCTTCGGACCGGCCAGGGCGCGCAGCCGGGTCAGCCGGGCGTCGCTGAACGAGGCGAGCAGCACCCGGTCGCCGGCGCCGGCGCGGGTGACCGTGTCGACGGTCGGCGCGACGCCGCGGTCGGCCTTGACGTCGACGTTGAACCGCACCTCGGGCCAGGCGGCGAGGACCTCGTCGAGGCGGGGCACGACCGCGGCGCCGCCGACGCGTACCGAGGCGAGGTCGGCCAGCGCAGGTCGGCGATCCGCCCGTTCTCACCGGTGACCCGGCGCAAGGTGGCGTCGTGGAAGATGACGGCCACGCCGTCGGCGGTGGCGTGCACGTCGGTCTCCACGTACCGGTAGCCGAGGGCGATGGCCCGGGCGAACGCGGCGGCGGTGTTCTCGTCGCCGTCGGCCGCGCCGCCGCGATGGGCGAACGCCAGCGGCGCGGGGGCGTCGAGGTAGCCGTAGCGGGGCTGCACGCCGGAAGTATGCCGGTTGTCGGTGGCGTCCGGGTGACGGGCCGGAGTCGCCATAACCAACTTCCCTATCGCTCCCTATCGTGCATAGGATGCGGAACGATGAGTGATGACATGTACTCGGTCGAGCAGGTCGCCGAGCTGCTCGGGCTGCACGTGCGCACCGTGCGCGGCTACATCCGCGCCGGCCGGCTGCGCGCGGTGCGCATCGGCAAGCAGTACCGGATCGCCCGGGCCGACCTCGACGCACTCACCGGCCGTCCGACCCCGCCCCCGCGGGCCGGCCGACCGGCGCTGGAGGTGTCGAGCATCGCGCAGGTCGACGGGGTCGACCGGGCCACCGCCGACCGGCTCACCACCCTGGTGCTCGCCGCCGCGAACACCGGCCACGACCCCGCGCGCCCGCTGCGCGTGCAGACTGTCCACGACGAGGAGCGCCACCGCATGAAGATCGTGGTCCTGGGCGCCGCCGCCGCCACCGCCGACCTGCTCCGCCTGGTCGACGCCGTCCTGCACGACGGCCTGCTCGCGGGGGAGGTGCGGGATGCCTGACCTGCTCCAGCGGCGCGCCGGGGTGCCGGTGCTGGTGTGCGACCCGGCCGGCCCGCCGATCGCCACCGAGCGGGACGCGCTGGACCTGATCGGCGCGGCCTTCCTCGGCGCCACGGCCGTCGCCGTGCCCGCCGACCGGCTCGACCCGAGCTTCTTCTCCCTCGGCACCCGCTTCGCCGGCGAGATCATGCAGAAGTTCGTCAACTACCGGCTGCGGCTGGTCGTGGTCGGCGACATCTCCCGGCACCTGGCCGCCAGCGCGGCGCTGCGGGCCCTGGTGGCCGAGTCCAACCGCCACGACCATGTCTGGTTCGTGCCCGACCTGGCCGCCCTCGACGAACGGCTGCGCGCCTGACCGACCGGCCGCCGAAGGCGCCGCGCCGGGCCGGCTCAGCGCAGCCAGCCGGCGGTCAGCGCGGTCACGCCGAGCCCGTCCAGGTCGGCCAGCTTGACGCCGACGAACCGCCGGGCGGCGGGGGAGGTCTGCACCCGGGGCGCCGGCTCCGGGTCGGTCAGCGTCCCGACCACCACGGCGGCCGCGTCCGCCGGGGACTGCGCGGCCGCGAACGCGCCGGCGGTCCGTTGCAGGTACGCCCGCAGCGCCGGCCCGTACGCCCCGGCGGCGCTGACGGCGGCCTCCGGGTCGACGCCCACGTTGGCGACGAACTCGCTGGCCACCGCGCCCGGTTCGACCACGGTGACGCTGATCCCGACGGTGGCGGCGACCGGGGCGAGGGACTCCATGAAGCCCTCGACGGCGAACTTGGCCGCGCAGTACGCCTCGTTGAACGGCTGCCCGATCAGCCCGCCGACGCTGGTGACGGTGATCAGGCGTCCCTGCGCGGCCCGCAGGTGCGGCAGGGCGGCCCGGGTGACGTGTAGGACGCCGAAGAAGTTGACCTCCATGACGGCCCGGACCTCCCCGACGGTCTCCTGTTCGAGGGTGCCGACGTGGCCGACGCCGGCGTTGTTGACCACCGCGTCGAGCCGGCCGTGGGTGGCCACCACGTCGGCCACGCAGGCGGCGACCGTGGCCTGGTCGACGACGTCGAGCCGGCGTACCTCGATCAGGTCGGCGACCCCGGCGGCGTCGGCCGCGGCGCGCAGCCGGTCGGCGCGGCCGGGGTCGCGCATGGTGGCGACGGTCCGCCAGCCGGCGCGGGCCGCGCCCACCGCGATCTCCAGGCCGATGCCGGTGGACGTGCCGGTGACCAGCACGGTGGGTGCGCTCACGGCTGCCTCCTGAGGGTGCCCCGGCCCGAAGGGTCTCACCGTCGCGGTGGGCGTCGCGGCGAATCGCGGCATCAGCTCCAGCCGGTCTGGTGGCCGTAGTGGCGCAGCAGGTCCAGCAGCACCCGGATGCGGGTCAACATCATCATCCGGCGAGCCGGCGGCGGTGGGCGCGGCTGGTGTCGGCCGGGCGGCCGGGGTCGACGTGGCGGGGCAGGTCGGGCTCGTCGGGGCGCAGCGGCGCCAGGTCCTCGGTGATCGCGTCGATGATCCGCTCGGTGGCTCGCCGGGCCGCCCCGGGAGTGCCGGGGTGCAGGTCGCGCAGGGTCAGCGGGGCGCCGAAGTGCACCCGGATCACCGGCCGGCGCACGACCGCCCGGGCGAGGCCGCGCAGCATGCCCTTGGGGGTCCGGTAGGGCAGCACCTCGTGGGAGCCCCACTGCGCGACCGGGAGCACGGGGGCGCCGCTGGCGAAGGCGAGCCGGGCGGCGCCGGTCTTGCCCCGTTCGGGCCACATCCCGGGGTCCAGGCCGATGCGTCCCTCGGGGTAGACCAGCACCACCGAGCCGCCGGCCACGGCCGTGGCCGCGTTGTCCAGGGCCTGGTGCACGGAGCTGGTGCCCCGGTCGACGCGGATGTGCCCGGCGCGACGCATCAGCGGCCCGACGACGGGGGCGCGGAACAGCCCGCCGGTGGCCATGATCCGGGGGGCGACGCCGCGGGCCTGGCAGGCGGCGGCGAGGACCACGGGGTCGAAGGGGCTGATGTGGTTGGCGGCCAGGATCAGTGGCCCGTGGCGCAGCTCTTCCGGCACGTCGCCGGTGACCTCGAGGCGACCGAGCAGGCCGACGATGGCACGGGCTAGCAGCTGCGCGGCGCGCCACAGCAGCGGCGCCCGCCAAGGGGTGGTCGGGGTGTTCATCAGTGCTGGATGGTCGCACGCGGGGAGGTGAGCGGGGGACCCGATCCCGGGCCGGGCGGCAGAGGTGATCAGGGTCATTGGTCCCGGGTCGGGTCGGGACCCCCGGCCCTGCCGGCCCGTCTACGACGTCGAGTAGTATTTACTACGTCTCGTAGTACGAAAGGCTGGGGGTTCCAGGTGGACGCGTTGGACGTCGCCCGCTGGCAGTTCGGTGTCACCACCGTCTACCACTTTCTCTTCGTGCCCTTGACCATCGGCCTGTCAATCCTGGTGGCCATCCTCCAGACCCTGTGGCACCGCACCGGCAAGGAGCGCTACCTCAAGCTCACCAAGTTCTACGGCAAGCTCTTCCTGATCAACTTCGCGATGGGCGTGGTCACCGGCATCGTGCAGGAGTTCCAGTTCGGGATGAACTGGAGCGACTACTCCCGCTTCGTGGGGGACATCTTCGGCGCGCCGCTGGCCATCGAGGCCCTGGTCGCGTTCTTCCTCGAGTCGACCTTCATCGGGCTGTGGATCTTCGGCTGGGACCGGCTGCCCAAGCGGCTGCACCTGGCCGCCATCTGGGTCGCCGCCATCGGCACCAACCTGTCCGCGTACTTCATCCTGGCCGCGAACTCGTTCATGCAGAACCCCGTCGGCTACCGGGTCAACCCCACCACCGGCCGGGCCGAGCTGACCGACTTCGTCGCCGTGCTCACCAACAAGGTCGCCCTGGTCACCTTCCCACACACCCTGGCCGGCGCCTTCCTGGTGGCCGGGTCGCTGATCGTCGCGGTCGGCCTCTGGCACGTCATCCGCAACCGCGACAGCGCCGACACCGACGCCTACCGGTTCGCGACCAAGTTCGGCGCCTGGGTGGTCATGATCGCCTCGGCACTGGTGGTGTTCACCGGCGACATCCAAGGCAAGATCATGACCGAGGTGCAGCCGATGAAGATGGCCGCCGCCGAAGGTCTCTACACCACCGAGAGCCCCGCCTCGTTCTCCGTGCTCACCGTCGGCAGCCTCGACGGCAGCCGCGAGGTCTTCGCCCTCAAGATCCCGTACCTGCTGTCGTTCCTCGGCACCGGCGACCCGAACGGCACCGTGCAGGGCATCAACGACCTGCAGGCCCAGTACGCCAGCCAGTACGGCGCCGGCAACTACGCCCCGATCATCCCGGTCACCTACTGGAGCTTCCGCTTCATGATCGGCTTCGGGCTGACGGCTGCCGCGATCGCCCTGCTGGTGCTCTGGACCCACCGCAAGGGCCGCACCCCGACCAGCCGGTGGCTGCTGCGCGCCGGGCTGGTCATGCCGCTGCTGCCGCTGCTGGCCAACTCCTTCGGCTGGATCTTCACCGAGATGGGCCGCCAGCCGTGGATCGTCTTCGGCGAGATGCTCACCCGCAACGGCGTGTCCCGCAGCGTGTCGCTGACCGAGGTGCTCACCTCGTTCACCGCGTTCACCCTGATCTACGCCACCCTCGCCGTGGTCGAGTTCAAGCTGCTGTTCCGCTACGCCAAGGCCGGCGTCCCCGACGTCACCCCGGCGCCCGTTGACGACGACACCGACGACGCCGAGCGCCCGCTGGCGTTCGCCTACTGATCCCCGGAGCCCATCGTGGAACTGACCACCGTCTGGTTTCTCCTCGTCGCCGTCCTCTTCACCGGCTACTTCATCCTCGAAGGCTTCGACTTCGGCGTCGGCATGCTGCTGCCCGTGCTCGGCCGCGACGACCGCGAACGCCGGGTCCTGATCAACACCATCGGCCCGGTCTGGGACGGCAACGAGGTCTGGCTGATCACCGCCGGCGGCGCCATGTTCGCCGCCTTCCCCGAGTGGTACGCCACCCTGTTCTCCGGCTTCTACCTGCCGCTGCTGCTGATCCTGCTGGCCCTGATCGCCCGCGGCGTCGCCTTCGAGTACCGGCACAAGCGCCCCGAGGCGTCCTGGAAGCGCCGCTGGGACCAGGCCATCTTCGTCGGCTCGCTGCTGCCGGCGATCCTGTGGGGCGTCGCGTTCGCCAACATCCTGCGGGGCGTGCCGCTCGACGCCGACCACGAGTACGTCGGCGGCCTGCTCGACCTGCTCAACCCGTACGCCCTGCTCGGCGGCCTGACCACCCTGGGGCTGTTCCTCACCCACGGCGCGGTGTTCCTCGCCCTCAAGACCACCGGCGACATCCGGGAGCGCGCCGGCGCCCTCGCCGTCAAGGTCGGCGCCGGCACCGCCGTGGTCGCGGTGGCCTTCCTCGCCTGGACGCTGACCATCCGCTCCAGCGCGGCCGCCGTCGTGCTCGCCGTCGGCGCCGCCCTCGCCCTGGTCGGTGGTCTCGCCGCCGCCAAGGTACGCCGGGAGGGCTGGGCGTTCACCGGCACCGCCGTGGCCATCGCCCTCGCCGTGGCGACCCTGTTCGCCGCGCTGTTCCCGAACGTGCTGCCGTCCACCCTCGACGCCGCCGGCACGCTGACCGCCGGCAACGCCGCCTCCACCCCCTACACCCTCAAGATCATGAGCTGGGTGGCGGTGGTGTTCACCCCGATCGTGCTGGCCTACCAGGGCTGGACCTACTGGGTGTTCCGCAAGCGGATCGGGGTACAGAACATCCCGCAACACTGATCAACCTGCGGGTGTGGGAACGCGGGGCCGGTGCGAGGGGATCGCACCGGCCCCGCGTCAGCCGCGGTGGCCCCGCTACACCAGGTCGACGCGCTCGTACTCGATCGGGTAGCCGGCCCGGGCGAAGGTGGCCGCCATCGGCGTGTTGCCCTGGTCGGTGGCCGCCACGATGCCGTCCGCGCCCGCCTGGACCAGCAGGTGGGTGGCCTCGACCAGCAGGTCGTAGGCGTACCCGTGGCCGCGCTGTTCGGGCAGCACGCCAACGAACCCGACGATGTGGTGGGTCTGGTTGCGGGCCGGCACCGTGATCCCGACGAGGTCCCCGCCCAGGGTGTAGGCCAGCTGCCACCAGTCCCGCGGGCTCGTCATCCACCGCAGCAGGTCCAGGTCCTCCTGCGCCGCGGCGTCCGGGCCGTGTTCGGCGGCCGTGTGCCGGAAGTGGGCGTCCAGGCTGCCCTCGCCGATGCGGCGCAGCACGCCCAGGATCACCGTGTCGTCGGGTTCGGGCCGGAACTCCAGCCGGCCGGGTCGGGCGGGCAGGCCGTGCTCGGGGGTCCAGTGGTAGCGGTACCGCTCGACCAGCACCCGCATGCCGGCGGCGATCGCGGCGTCGGTCCGGGCCTGCGCCTGGGCGCGGACCACGGGATTCTCCCGCCAGCCGGCCGGCAGCAGGATCGAGTACTCGGCGCGCAGCGGCGCGGTACGCAGCAGTTCCACGGCGGCCTGCGCGTCGGTGAAGTCGAACCAGTCCAGCGCCAGCGGCGCCGGATCATCGGGCCCGGCCCACCAGGCGGCCCGGGCGACGACCTCGCCGTCGCGCAGGGCCACCCAGGTCCATTCCGGGCGGTAGCCGCCGTCGGTGTACGTCTGGCCGAGCAGGGCACGGCCGACGAGCCCGGGGTCGGCGAGGGAGTCGAAGAGGTGTTCCTCGCCCGCGACGAGCGGGCGGATGACCAGGTCGGTCATGGTGGTCCTTCCGGAGAAGCGGTGCGCTCCCCGGTCAGGAACCCGGCGTCCTCGCGGTCGGGTGGGAGCGCACGGCGGTGGTACGGGCCATCGCGCTCACCTCCCTTCTGCTGATCGAGGACGCGGCGGAACTGTAGCAGTCGGCGTGGCCCCGGCCGAGGTGATTTTCCGGCCGGGGCCACCGGGGTCGCTCAGTGGGCCTCGCGCAGCTCCGCCAGGCGCGCCTCGATCTCGGCCAGCTCCGCGCGCAGCTTCTCGGCCTGCTGCTCCGCCTCGGCCCGCTCCGCGGCGAGGATCTGCTCCACCGCCTCCTGCACGCCCGGCACGTCCACCAGCGCCACCATCCGCAGCGCCTCCGCCGGCTTCACCACGTACGGCTTGGCGAGGGCCTTGCTGCCCTGCTGCGCCGCCACCGTCCACTCACCCTCCGCGTAGGCCAGCGTCACGGTCAGCCCGGGCGGGCTCTTCGGCTTCGCCGCCTTCACCGGCCGCCTCGCCGGCCGGGCCTCCGCCTGCTGCTGCTCCACCTTCGGCTCCTCCCGACGCGGCGCCGGCACCCGCGGCGTGTCCAACACGAACTCCGGCTCCACCGGCGCCGGCGGCTCGTCGACCTCCGGCTTCGGCTCGGCCACCTTCCGGCCGGCGCCCTTGGGCGCGATCGCCACGTCGGCGGGGGAGAAGGGCAGCTCGTCGCGGCCGAACCGCACCACCACGAACTCCTCGGACAGCTCCGGATCGGTCAGCTCCACCACCTGGCCGACCTGACCGGCCACCTGACCGGCCGCCGACGTGAACACCACCTTCGGCTTGCGGCCCGCCGCCAACGCCTCCCGGATCCCCTGCACCTCGTCAGTGGACAAACCCTCGCCCGCCATCACGCCCTCTTCCGTACACACGTTTGATTAGCAGCCTTGATACCAGCCGGCTGCGACATCCGGAAGATCAACCCCCCAGGGCGCGCAACGCCGCGTCGGCGTGCTCGTTCATGCTCAGCTCGCTGTGCACCACGGCCAGGACCCGCCGGTCCGGGCCGATCACGAACGTCATCCGCCGGGTGCTCAACGCCCCCAACGGCAGCCGCCGCCGCACCCCGAACGCCTCCGCCACCGTCCCGTCGACGTCCGACAGCAGCGGATAGTCGAAACCGTGCCGTCGGGAGAACTCCGCCTGCCGCTCCACCGGATCCCGGCTGATCCCCACCCGCCGCGCGCCGACCGCCGCGAACTCCGCCGCCAGGTCCCGGAAGTGGCAGCTCTCCGCCGTGCACCCCCGGGTCATCGCCGCCGGGTAGAAGAACAACACCACCGGGCCCGCCGCCAGGAACTCCGACAACCGTCGCACGGTCCCCGTCTCGTCCGGCAGCGCGAAGTCCTCGACCAGATCTCCGACACCCACTCCCACCACACACCTCCACCCTCGTACCAACGCGGTGAGCGTAGGCGATCAGCCCAGCAGCACACCCACCCGCAACCGGCCCGCCAGCAACTCCCAGGCCAGCACCAACGCCCGCGGTGTGATCGTCCTCTCCACCCGGACCCCGACCCGGCCACGGTAACGTCACCCGCACCACCAGGCAGGGGAGAGGGCATTGACCTCCGTCACCATCATCACCGGCGGCAGCCGCGGCATCGGCGCCGCCACCGCCCGACGGCTCGCCACCGCCGGCCACGACGTCGCCATCGGCTACCGCCGCGACCACGCCGCCGCCGAGGCCGTCCTCGCCGACATCCACGCCGCCGGCCGCCGCGGCGTCGCCGTCCCCGCCGACACCACCGACCCCGACCAGGTCCAGCGCCTCTTCGACGCCGCCACCGACCTCGGCCCCCTCACCGGCCTGGTCAACAACGCCGGCATCACCAGCCCGATCGGCCCCTTCACCGACCTGCGCGCCGACGACCTGCGCCGGGTCGTCGACGTCAACCTCATCGGGTACGTCCTCTGCGCCCAACACGCCGCCCGCCGGATGACCCGCGGTGGCGCCATCGTCAACGTCTCCTCCGCCGCCGCCACCCTCGGCAGCCCCGGCGAATACATCCACTACGCCGCCGTCAAGGCCGCCAGCGACACCCTCACCGTCGGCCTCGCCAAGGAACTCGCCCCCCGCGGCATCCGGGTCAACGCCGTCGCCCCCGGCATCATCCGCACCGACATCCACGCCCTCTCCGGCGTACCCGACCGGGCCGACAGCGCCGGCGGACGCATCCCGCTGGGCCGCGCCGGCGAACCCGACGAGATCGCCGGCGCCATCGCCTTCCTCCTCGGCCCCGACGCCTCCTACACCACCGGCGCCGTCCTGCGCATCGCCGGCGGCCTCTGACAGAAGCGGCCCGGGGGAGTACCCCCGGGCCGCTCCAGCACTCCACCCCTAGTGGGTGAACAGCTTCATCGCCGTGATCAGCGTCTGCACCACCCCGTAACCCAGCAGCGCCGACACCACCAGCCACGACACGACCAGGCGGACCCGCTGCCCGCCACCGACCTCGTTCACGATGCGCTCCTCTCCGCCACCACCGGCTCCGTACCCTCCGCCCCGTCCCGGCCCGACGCCGGCTCATGGAACCGCTCCGGCACCGGCCGGATCAACAGATTGGCGACGAACCCCACCGCCAACACCCCGACCATCGTGAACAACGCCGGCCGGTACGCCGCCGCCGTCAACGTGCCCGGCTTGCCCTGCGCGTCCAGGAACGCGTTCACGATCAGCGGACCGGCCACCCCCGCCGCCGACCACGCCGTCAACAACCGGCCGTGGATCGCACCCACCTCGAACGTGCCGAACAGATCCCGCAGGTACGCCGGCACCGTCGCGAACCCACCACCGTAGAACGACAGGATCACGCACGCCAACAGCACGAACAACGCCGTCGCCACCTGCCCGAACAGGGCCAGCAGCACGTACAGCACCATCCCGACGCCCAGATACATCAGGTAGATCGGCTTACGGCCGATCACGTCCGACGTCGACGACCACACGAACCGGCCCGCCATGTTGAACAGCGACAACAGGCCCACGAACCCGCCGGCCGCCGCCACCGACACCGACGACGTCCCGTTGTCCCGGAAGAAGTCCTGGATCATCGGGCTCGCCTGCTCCAGGATCCCGATGCCCGCCGTCACGTTGCAGAACAGCACCACCCACAGCAGCCAGAACGAGCGGGTCTTCACCGCGTTCGCCGCCGACACATTCGCCGTGGTCACCAGCGGCTTCGCCGCCACCCGCGCCGGGTCGAACCCCGCCGGCCGCCAGTCCGCCGCCGGCACCCGCACGTTGAACACCCCGAACATCATGATCACGAAGTAGCCGACGCCCAACGTCACTCGACACTCTTCGCCAACTCGGCGCGGGAAAACTCAGCCAGCGTCGCCGAGTCGGACATCCAAGCCTTGTAATAGCCCTCGGCGGCGGCGTCCAACGACTTCGCCGCCAGGCCCGCGCGGGCCTCGGCCGCTGCGATTCGCTCCTGATGGGTCTCTTCGGAGTCGGCCTTCCTACCGGCGAGGCGGTCGGCGCGGGCGTCGATAGCAGCCTGACGGGCCTTACGGACGGCCTCCCCCGCGACGGCGGCGCGGGCCTCGGCGTCGGTCAGGGCGTCGGCTTCGGCCTTGTAACGGGCCCTCCAGTCGGGGTTATCGGCGAGGAACTGCGGCGGGGCGGTGAAGAAAGACATTGGGTAGGTCCTTTCAGGTAGGGCGGGGCGGGTGGTAGCGGCGACGCAGGCGCGCGACGACCTCGGCGGCCAGCTCGGCCGGCGGCGTCGCCAGGGTGCGAGCGACCTCGGCGTCCCGGGCGTCGGCGGCCTCCTGGGCAAGGGCGGCGTGCTTGACGCGGGCCTCTTCGACCCTGCGGGCCATGTCGACCTCGGCGGCGGCTTCGGCCTCGGCGAGGCGAGCGATCGCCTGGGCGCGGGTCAGCCGGACGCCGTGACCCGAGCGGGCGAACTGGGCGGCGGCGGTCGGGTCGAAAGTGGGGTCTGTGGTCATCGGGGCTCCTCGGGGTGCGAGTAGGGCGGGGATTAGGCGGCGTCGGTGCCGGTCTCGACGGGGATCGCGATCAGGCGGAAATGCCATTCGCGACGGCGGGGACCCTGGGACGGCCCGTCGCGGCGGACGGCGATCCCGTGCGCGCCGAGGTCGGACCGGGCCCACGCAACGAACTTCCCGGCGGCGGCGGGAGACACGGCGGCGGGGCTATCCGGGATCAGCCGACGGAACAGGCCGTGAAGGTGGCCGGTATTCGCGCGGAACTCGCCGCCTCGGCTCAGGACCTCCTCGGCGATCGCGCGGGTAACGGCCGGGTCTGGGGGCGTGCATGGCACGGGTCAGGGCCCTTCGGTCGGTTGGACAGACAGTCGCCAGCGGAGGCCCTTCCGCGTTCGGTCAGGCTCGGGGATGTGATCGGCGTAGACGCCGAACGGCCTCGGGCAGCGTTGCCGTCGCTAGCCCGGGGCCTGCTTATTTGGTTGTCGGGGCGGTCAGGGGACGGGGTCAGTCCTCCTCGGCGGGGCGGACCCACGCCAGGGACACGCGGGACTCAATCGGCGGACGGGTCATGCCGTCGGGGGACTTCCGGACGGTGATCTCGGCGACGAACAGGGCCACGAACGCCCGGCGCTCGGCGACCGGGGCCCCGTGCCACCACGACCCGGGACCTAGCGGGTCCTGGCCGGGCTCGCCCAACCATTCGCCGATCGGGAGGAGGGGCGTCGCGGCGGCGTCCAGCGCGGCCAGTTGCGCGGTCAGGGCCTCGATCCGGGCGGAATGGTTCCGCTCGGCGTCCAGGAATCGGCGCTGGCCGACCTTCCCCGAGTAGCCGCCTTTCTCGCGGTCGTCGTAGAGGGTGTCTAGGGCCCGCTCGGTGTCGTCCAGCTCGCCCGCGATCGCGCCGCGCTGCGCGGCGGTCGCGGGGTCCGCCGACGCGAGGCCGAACAGTCGGGCGGCTTCGGCGAGGACGTCCAGGGTTTCCGGGTCGTCCTCGGCCGTGGCGACCAGGGCGAAGATCCGGCGGGCGACGTAGTCGTCTAGGGCGTCCATCGAAATCGTGCAGTCGTTCGCGTGCTGACCCGGTCGGTGCAGCCCTCGGGGGCGAGCGCACCGGTACGCGGACCGGGCCGCGCGCGCCGCGATGCGGTGGGATTTCATGATCGCGCCGCACTCGCACTTCAGGATGCCGAGGGAGGAAAGGAGGGACTGGACGCCGGTAGGCACCGGGGCGACCCCCGCGCGGCCGTCAAGGGCGGTCTGGAGGGCATACCAGGTCGCCGGGTCGATGATCTCGGGGTGCGCCGTGACGGGCTTCCCGTCGTCGTCGCGGATCATCCGGTACCCGGCGACGTTCGTGGACTTCCGGCCGTCCGGACGCGTCGCGTAGATGATCTCGGCGGCGAAACCGGCGAGGCGGGGGTCCCGCAGGATGCGGGTCAGGGTGTGACCCCACCAGGCGCTGTCGGCGGTGTCCTTCCCGGTCGTCCCGCCCCGGGTCGGGACCTGGTCCCGGTTCAGCTCGGCGGCGACGCGGGCCAGGGTCGGCGGGTCGGTTGGATCCAGGACCCGGGCGACCATGCGCCGGATCACGGCGGCTTCGTCCTCGCGGACGGTCAGGGTCTTGATTGCGATCGGTCGGCCGTCGGCGTTCGGCCGGGTCTCGGACGCCAGGGCGAAACCATAGGGCGGCTTCCCGGACACGTACCCGCCGAGGGCGCGCGCGGCGTCCTTCGCGCCCTTCACGGCGGCGGACTTGTTCTTCGATTCGTTGTGCGCGGCGTCCAGGCGCATCAGGAGGTGGATCAGGTCCATAAGGTTGCCCTTACGGAACTCACCCTCGGTCACCGAGATGATCGTCACGCCGAGGTTCAGAATTTCGCTCAGGACGGGGATCGCGTCCGTGGGTTCCAGTCGGGAGAGCCGGGACACGTAGTAGACGATCACCGTATTGATGTGCCCGGCGCGGCAGTCGGCGATCAGGCGCTCAAACCCGGGGCGCTCGGCCCCGCTGAACGCGGAAATGCCGATGTCTTCGTAGCTACCGACCCAGGTAGCCCCGAGGTGGTCGGCGCGGGCGCGGTTCGCGTCCCGCTGGGTCGCGGGGGATGCTTCGGACTTGTTCTGGCGGGCCACGCTCTGCCGGACGTAGCCGGCGGCGCGTATCTGAAAGGGGGACACGCCGAGGACTGTAGCCCCCTCGATAAGACTCGTTTGTAGACGCTGGTCGCATAGACCTGGCCGATACAGAGATGGATCGCCAACGCAGCCGGCGGAATCAGCCAACGGCTGTACCCGGGCGGCGCGACGGTGTGCCGACGATCGAGTGCGGAAAGCATGCTTGCTTCCTCTCCGAAAAAAGATGGCGGCAACTTCCCGCCACATGCCCACACCTGACAGTGCTCCGGGTCAAACCCGCCGCGCGCTGGACGGTCGAAACCCTGAGCCGAACGGTCAAACCCGCACCCACCGCCCACACCGACCGTCACCACCGCCCGACCCGCCGTCCCCGGCCGCCGCGCATCCGAGAAGATCCCCGCATGCCCCTGCTCACCACCCCGGCGCTGGGCGCCGGCGCCCTCGCCCGCTCGCCGCAACCCGACATCGACGCCGGTGACCTACGGCTGCGCCCCTGGCGGCCGAACGACCACCCGGCCGTGGTCGCCGCCTACGCCGACCCGGCCGTCCAACGCTGGCACTGCCGCCGGATGACCGACGACGAAGCCCGCGACTGGATCGACGCCTGGCCGACCCGCTGGCGCCAGGAGACCGGCGCCGGCTGGGCCGTCACCGACACCACCGGCGTGCTCGGCCAGATCAGCCTCCGCACCATCGACCTGTACGAGGCACAGGCCGAGGTTTCCTACTGGGTGCTACCCGCCGCCCGCGGCCGCCGCGTCGCCCCCCGCGCGCTGGCCGCCCTCGCCCGCTGGAGCTTCGACGACCTGGGACTGCACCGGGTGTGGTTGCGCCACTCCACGGCCAACCCCGCCTCCTGCCGGGTGGCCGAGCGGGCCGGCCTCACCGCCGAGGGCACCAGCCGCCACGCCGCCCGGCACGCCGACGGCTGGCACGACATGCACCAGCACGCCCGGCTGCGCACCGACGCCTGACCAGGACCGGACCGGTCGACGCCACCCCTGCGACCGGGGATGCGAGCATGGGCGGGTGCAGATCCTCTCCATCCAGTCCTCGGTCGCCTACGGCCACGTCGGCAACTCCGCTGCCGCCTTCCCGCTCCAGCGACTGGGGCACGAGATCTGGCCGGTGCTCACCGTGCACTTCTCCAACCACACCGGGTACGGCGCCTGGCGCGGGCCGCTGCTGGCACCGGCCGACGTCGCCGACGTGATCGCGGGCATCGAGGACCGGGAAGTCCTCGGCAGCGCCAACGCGGTGCTCTCCGGCTACCAGGGCGACCCGGCGATGGGCGCGGTGATCCTCGACGCCGTCGACCGGGTGAAGGCGGCAAACCCGCACGCCGTGTACTGCTGCGACCCGGTGATGGGCGACGTCGGCCGCGGCATGTTCGTCCGGCCGGGCATCCCCGAGTACATGCGGGACACCGTGGTCCCGCGCGCGGACATCGTCACCCCGAACCAGTTCGAACTGGAGTTCCTGGCGGGCCGCGCGACGAACTCGCCGGAGGAACTGCTGGCGGCGGTCGACGTCGTACGCGCGATGGGGCCACGGCACGTGCTGGTCACCAGCGTCCTGCACGGCGACGTACCCGAGGGGTCGCTGGAGGTCGTGGCCGTGTCGGACGAGGGCGCCTGGGCGGTCACCACGCCGCTGCTGCCGATCAGCCCGAACGGCGGCGGCGATGTCACCGCCGCGCTGTACCTCGCCCACCTGTTGACGACCAACTCGCCCGCGACGGCGCTGGAGCGGACCACCAACTCGATCTTCGCCGTCCTGGAGGCGACTCTCGCGGCGGGGACCCGGGAGCTCCAGCTGGTCGCCGCTCAGGACGCGATCGCTGAACCGCCGGCCAGGTTCGCCGCCCGGCGCCTGCGGTGACGCGACCGGCTGGGTGAGCGGGGACGATGTGATTCACTACCGCACGCGGGCGGTCGTCGTGGCCTACGAGACCGGGCTGGTCGTCCCGGACGGCAACCGGGGCGAGCCGTGAACGACGACGCACTCGCCGCGTCGCTGGCGGCGCATCTCGACCGGCTCACGTTCGTGGACCGGTCAACCGACGAGGTCACCGCGCTGCTCGTCGACGCGGTCGCCGCGTGGGGTGAGGCCCACGGCTTCCGGGTGTACCGGCGCGCCACGAGCGTCGTCCCGCTGCCCGCCCCGTACCAGGACCGGCACTCGGTCGTGGACGTCGCATGTGCTCGTCCCGCCGGTCGTCCCGTTGTGATCGAGGTGGATCGCACCGACCGCCGGCGTACCGTGGAGAAGCTGCTCGCCGAGGCCGACGCCGGCCGGGTCGCGCTCTGGGTGCGCTGGGGGCCGGGACCGTTCGCCACCCCGCCCGCGCCGATCCGCCTCGTCTCCTGCGAGGTCGCCGTGCGCCACCACCGGCATTCGCGACTGCCGGCCCGCTCCGCGCCGCAGCACTCCGCACCGGCCGGCGCGCCGGCCGAACCCGTCGAGCTGCCGCTGTCCGCAGACTGAGCTTCAGCCGGTACGCGTCCCAAGGTCATCGTTAGGGGAGAGGCCGCCCGGGAGGGGAAAGATTGGCGGCGAACCATGCCATCGATCCCGGTGTGGTGTCTCGCGCAGGTGAGCGGGAGGCGGTGGCCGCCATCGACCCGAGAGAGCGGGCCCTCCGGGCTGGCGAGCCGGTCAGCGCATTGGAGGTGACCCGGTCGACGTCTTCCATGTAGCCGGCGAGGGTGGGGGAGCCGTCCGTCCAGCCGCCGTGGCGGCCGATGCGGATCTGGTCGTGACCGGCGCGGCGGGCCTCGGTGGCAAACCTCGGCGCAGGGAGTGGCCGCTGTACGCGGACGCGGCGGTGCCGCAGGTGGCGTCGGGCCAGAACCGCATCTCCGGCAGCAACATCGGGGTCGGTACGGGGCACGTGGACAAACCCTCGGCGCGGTGCTGCCGCCCGGCGCGACCGTGGCCAATGTCCAGCTCCACGGGCACAAGGCCACCCACCACACCGTGCGGACCGAGCGCGGCACCGAGGTAGTCGTAGACACCCGCAGCGGAGCGCACACGATGACCATCACGCTGAATTAGTCCGGCGACGACCGGCCTGCTACGGGCCGGCCGTCCACTGTGCGACGCGGAAAGAGTGGCCGCGCCGGTCGTCAACCCGACCGGCGCGGCCATCCGCACCCGCCTGATGCTACGGCCATCTCTTCCGGGCACTGTCACCAGGGGATCGTGGTGCACGAAAGCGCCGTCGGAGGGGCGTTAGGGTGACGCGACCATCGATTCAAGGCGGCCCGGCATGTCCTCGGCGACGGCGTCGAGTTGAGGATGCTTGGCCGCCCTGACCATGTCGGTAACCGGGTAGGGGACCGGGGTGTAGGCGGCGGCACGGCCTTCGGCCTGCAGGAGCCAGTTCGCCACATAGCCGTAGGCGACCAGCCTGCACCAGAAGACCGGATCTCGGCGGGGTGAAGTGTTGTCAACCAGGGATGACAATCTGGCCATGCCTCCGCCTGGGTCGTCCTGCTTCGCGCGACGCAGGATCGACGGGAACTCGTCAAATCTCGCGCAACGGGGCGTGTTTTCGTCAACAACCAGCAGGGTCGCCGCGTGCTGGAGGCGTCCCTTGAACACGTGCTGGGCCTCCCTGGTCCAGTCCAGCGGCAACCCTTCGAACACGGATCCGCCACCGGTGAGGGCCACGTAGGATGCCTTCTGGAACCGCAACAGGACGAGAGCGGCAGGGTCGACGCTGAAGTCCACGTAGTTCGTTTGTCGCTCGATCAGTTCAGCAATCGCCAACGGGCGAAGCAGCCGGTAGAGGGTGTTCTGGCCGAAGTAACCACCCATCGCCGTGTCGTAGCGATCCTTGTGAAGAGCCTCAGCGCGCGAGGCGAGTTCGCGACAGGCGATGACAAGCTGGAAACGCAGAGGTCCCACAGCTCGGTAAAGACGCTGACGTGCCTCCAACTGATACTGCTGCTGAGCATCGACATGCGCGCGGTGACGCGCGAGAAGGAGGCCCGTGAGGAACGAAACGATGCCCGAGACGACCGCCACCAGCAATGGCACGAGGAAATCGTTGCTCATCACCAATCCTCCAACCGCGTTGGAAGGGGTATCCCTCGCTCCCCGCGTTCCTGCCACGAATCAGGGTGTCCGGTCCGAAGGGGGAAGCTCAAGTCCCGGGTTCATTCGGACAAGTGTCGTCGTGGGACGGCCGCGTTGACGAGGGGGTCGTCGTCAACGCGACCAAACCGGACTTGTTTGCAGGTTGTATGGTCTGTGGGCTGCAGCGGAAGACCTCCGACCAAGGCGCGGCGTGGCTTTGACGATGTCCTTCGGCCCAACCGGTGGCAGTGGAGCCCGCGCCGGAGCTCGCATTCTGATCTTTCCGTTGCCGCGCCGCGTCCAGCAGGCGGTCGAGGGACTCCCGCGACCTGCCGGCCGCCGCGGCGGGCACTCCGAGTGGATCGGCGTGCCCGTGCCCCGCCACGTCCTCGTAGATGGCGAGCAAATCCGACTCGTAGGCCTTGTCGGCCAGGACCCGGTCTGGCCGGATGCGGGGTCGGCCGCCCCTCTGCGGCATTGCCGCCGACCTGCGCTCCGGCCGCGCCCCGGTCGTCCGCAACCACGCTGAGGACCTGGCACTGATCATCGCGGCGAACGAGGCGCGGGAAACGGTCAAGCTGGCAGCCGCGGAGGTGGCGGGCTTCCAACACGGTTCTCGTAGGCCTTTTGACGTAAGGCGCAACGAGCGGCGCCCCGGCGTTGCCGTCGTTGCGCGGCACCCGGACGATCGGGGGCAATCCCGCTCGTGCGAGTGAGGTAGCCATGCCAACTCAGCGCCAGATCACCGAGACGTACTGGTCGGTGTGCTGGTGGGGATTCGTCCCCTACCCCTGCCGCAAGACCCGCACCGTGACCAAATGGTGCTACGACTTCTCGTATTTCACCTACGACTACCACTACGTTTATACGAACTACCGCGGATGCGAGTACAACAACTTGTACTCGTGGCGGCAGTGGGAGCTGAGCTTAAGTTCGGGGGCGTCCACTCTCTACTTCGTCACCAAGTGCTACGACACCCAGCGACCCCGGACCGGA
Organism: Micromonospora sp. NPDC005806; assembly: GCF_042871425.1. NCBI lineage: Bacteria > Bacillati > Actinomycetota > Actinomycetes > Micromonosporales > Micromonosporaceae > Micromonospora > Micromonospora sp. NPDC005806. Next base: position 79,745 of record NZ_JBIAIL010000020.1, read on the forward strand.
CCGTGCACTCCCGACACCGCCATCGCTCGGGCCCGCGAGGTGCTGGGCGAGAGGCTCGTGGGGCGCACGAACGAAGGTAGTGACGAGGCCCGGTAGGCTCCGGGCGTCCCGGCCGCACTCCTCGCCACGAGCAGCCGCTCGAGCCGTGCCCGCCGCTCCGACAGCGGCAGATCTAGGATCACCTCGCCGCCGGCGTCGGCCAGGAGATCGAGCACGTAGTGGGCCGGGCATTCGCGAACGAAGCTGAGCAGACCACGGTGGTGATCCGCCGCTGGAGCAACGCGAAGTTCGTGCGATGTTGCTCGCCTCGCTTACGGCCTCTGTGGTGAAAGTTCGCGCTCTACCTGTGGCGCAAGACCCATGACCTCAGGGTGTTGCGAGAGGTTGCGCGATTCGAGAGGCACATCCGCGAGCCAAGCTGCCCGCCAGCCGGGCGGCGGCGGTCACAGTCTCACCTCGGGCTCCCGGGTCGTCACCCTCGACGATCGAGCGCACCCCGTCAAGCGCAAAACCGGGGCTGAAATGCCACGCCCATACGGAACGTAGTGGGGGACAAGATCCCAGCTGCACCGGCGGTCACGGTGGTTCAACCTGGTGAGAGAGCTCAGGAGATGGCTCAACATATTGAGAATGGCCCAGGATGGATGAGAAAGAACATCAACAGCGTGGGCTGTCGCTGTCGTGCCAACAGCCTGCCGCGCCTGATTCGATAATCTACATTATGTAAAGTAAAACTGGTGAGGCTCTCCCCGGGGAAGCGGCCCGGCCCGGTGGGCCGAACTCGTTCTGTCCGTGGCGGTGGCCGCCTGGATGCCGGAGCGCCCCCAGTCCGGAGCTTGACGACGATTCACGCCACGCAGGTCCTCACGCCAGCTGCGGCCTGGCACGTGCCGGCGTCTGCACCTGCCAATCCCCGGCGTGCCGTGGCCGACGCCCGGCTCTGCCGGGCGAACCGCTCGTCCGTCGGCTAACGCGACGGCGGATTGGAGCAGCCCCCGCGCACCGCGGCCACCGAGCCGCTCCGGAGATGCGCCCTTGAGCCGAAGGCCTGGCTGGGCACCGAATATTGCCCAGGTCTCCCCCGTAACCAGGGATGGCAGGAACACGAAAATCCTGCATAATATCCCTTATGCAGGATAAAAGGGGCGAATCGGTAGAGCGGCTGATTGAGGAGTTCCTGACCGACCGGGCCACCCGCAAGCCCTCCCCGCACACCCTCGCGGCGTACCGGCGGGACCTGACCACTGTCGCGGCCCTGACCGGTGCCGACGAGACCACCCCCCTCCCCCTCGACCAGGTGTCGATCACCGTCCTCTCCCCCCGGGTGATGCGGGCGGCGTTCGCCCGGTTCGCCGCTCCCCGCGCCGCCGCCTCCGTCCACCGCGCCTGGTCCACCTGGAACAGCTTCTTCAGCTTCCTCGTCGCCGAGGGTGTCGTACCCGGAAATCCGATGCCGGCGGTGGGGCGGCCACGCGCCCCGCTCCCCCGGCCCAAGCCGCTGCGCGGCGAGGACACCCCGGAGGAGTTGCTGGCCGCGGCTGCCGGTGCGGACGGCCGGCAGCGTGACCCGTGGCCGGAGCGGGACCTGGCCGTGCTGGCGCTGGCGCTCTGCGCCGGGCTGCGCCTGTCCGAGCTGCTGGCGCTGCGGGTGGCGTCGGTGGCCGGCCGGGACGGTGAGCGGCGGGTGGACGTCGCCGGCAAGGGTGGGCGCCCGCGTGCGGTACCGATCGAGGCTGGTCTGGACGGGGTGCTGGCGGACTACCTGGACAGTTGCCGGCGCCGCTTCGGCGCGCGCAGCGTGCGGCCCGACGCGCCGCTGCTGGTGGACCGTCGGGGTGAGCCGCTGCGCCGTGGTGGCCTGCAGTACCTGGTGGAGTCGTGCTACCGGCGGGCGGGCATCGGCGACCGGGTGCCGAAGGGGGCGCGGCTGCACGCGTTGCGGCACACGTTCGCGACCCGGCTGGCGGAGGACGGGGCGAGCGCGGCGGAGATCATGCGGTTGCTGGGGCATGCGTCGTTGGCGTCGTCGCAGGCGTACATCGAGGTGACCGCGGGTCAGCAGCGGGCGGCGGTGCGGTCGAACCGTACGAATCGAGCGTTGTCGGCGATGGTGGGTGAGCGCGGTTCCGGCGGCGAGGGTTAGCTGGCCACTGTTGGCGGCCGGCTACCGGTTGCTTTCGAGGAGTTGCTTGAGGTTCTGGTAGCTGGTCGGTGCTTCGTGCCGCGCCTGCCTGCGTACCAATGGCACCAGGGGCACGCCGAGTCCGTGGCCCTCGAAGTCGAGGGTGAACGTGACGCGAGATCGGGTTCCGTTTTCGATCGGCTCGACGGCGATCGTGGCGTGTGGGCGGATGGGGCCGTCGATGCCCTGGGCGGCCCACCGGTGGGGCGGGTCGTTGACGGTGATCTGCTGGCTCATGGTGCGCTCGGCGCCCCTGATCCGGCGGCTGGTGGTGAACTGTCCGTTGTCGAGGAGCCGCACCCGCACGACGTCGTGCTGCCATTCGGCGAATCGCGACGGATCGGTGGCGTAGGCGAAGACCTCCTCCGGTGGACGCGCGATCTCGATGGTGGAAATCAGTGGTGCCATCGTTCCTCCCTGTTACCAGTGTGCGCTGCTGTCCGTCAGTGGTATGACGGTCGGTGCGGCGGGAGGGTAACGGGTGGACGATTTTGAGGCGCACCGAGGCCAGCTGCTCGCGGTGGCCTATCGCATGCTCGGGTCGCGGAGCGACGCTGACGATGCTGTCCAAGAGGCATGGATGCGGGTGGCGCGTGCCGATATCAGCGGGGTACAGAACATCCGGGCGTGGCTCACCACCGTGGTGGCGCGGGTGTGTCTGGACATGCTGCGGTCGCGTACCGCGCGGCGGGAGGTGTCCCTTGCCGCGCCGCTGCCGTTGGCGGGGCCGGACCCGGAGCAGGAGGCGGTGCTGGCGGACTCGGTCGGGCTGGCGCTGTTGGTCGTGCTGGACACGCTGGCGCCGGCGGAGCGGCTGGCGTTCGTCCTGCATGACATGTTCGCCGTGCCCTACCGGGAGATCGCCCCCATCATCGGGCGTTCGAGCGATGCGACGAAGATGCTCGCCAGTCGCGCACGGCGCCGGGTGCGGGCCGCCCAGGCGCCTGACCTCGATCCGGGCCGGCAGCAGGAGGTCGTCGATGCGTTTCTCGCTGCGTCGCGGGACGGCGATTTCGCGGCGCTGCTCAAGGTGCTCCACCCTGATGTCACGGTCTGCGCGGACGCGGTGGCCGCTCCTTCCCGGGGTCCGGTACGCCTGCGTGGTGCTCGTGCCGTCGCCGGCCAGGCACTGCTGTTCTCGCACCGGGCCGAGCATGCCCGGACTGGGCTCGTCGATGGCGTCCCGGCGATTCTGGTGAGACCGCATGGTCGTCTCGTCACGGTGTTGGCCTTCACGATCTTCGATGACCGGATCACCGCGATCGACGTGATCGCCGATCCGCAGCGCCTGCGTCGGCTCACCGTTGGGGGGCTTGAGCCGGCGGGACCAATCTCCGGCGTTCCGGGATGGGATCCGACGCGTGACCGTGATGCTGGACCTATGCGAGACGTAGCTGATGTCCCGGTTGTGGGCGGACCGGCCGACGGACGCACCGCCACTGTCGAACTCGACGACCATGGGCAGCCGCCGGCCGAGCTGCACCCGGGCGAGATCGACGTCGACGGCGACGGCCTGTACGTGCGGGAGCCCGTCGTTGGCGCCGGGCCGCCCTGGACCTACCACTGGCAGGTGGCGACCCGTTGACCGTACGAGAGCAACGGCAGGCCGCCTCCGACCGAGCCTGGTGATCGTGGTGGGTAGAGTGGCGACCCGTGGAGAAGGCACGGCAGTCGCGCCGCGACGGCGGCATCACGGCTCTGGTGGAGGGGTTCTTCGGGGCGGCCTGGTTCGGTTGGGGGCATGCGGCCCCGCCCGCCTGGCTGGACCCGTGGTTGACGGTCGGCAGCGTGACCGCCCTGCTCGTCGCGGTCGTCGGCGCGGTGGTCGGTTTCTCCAGCCCGGCGTCGACCGCCGCGATCAACAACCGGGCGGCGGGCCGGCGGTACGGGATCATCGTGGGTGTCGAGTTCGGACTGGCCGCGCTGGGCGCCGCCCTTCTGGGTGGGCTCGGACAGCCCGGCTACGTCCCGGTGTGGATCTGCGCGGTGGTGGGCGTTCATTTCCTGCCGCTGGTGTCGGTGCTGCGCGACCGGAACCTCATTGCGCTGGGCATCCTGGTTACGGCGGCGGCGGTCGTGGCGCTGATCGTCGGCCTCACCACCGACGTGACGCCGGGCACGATCACCGGGGTCGGCGCGGGGCTGGCCCTGTCGGTGTTCGGCGCGCTCGCGCTCGTCGGGGCGTTGCGCCAGCCGCGCCTGCGCCCTCAGGCGGCCTAGCACCCGGCTGCCCCGTACCTGGGCGGCGCGAGTCGCGCGAACGATGTGCGGGGTGCTGGCAGGATCGCTGGGGTGCGGGTGGGTGATGCGCGGGCGGCGGCGGTCGACTGGGTGTGGGAGCAGGCCCGGCGGGACCCTGGGATCGAGGGCGCGTTCTTCAGCGGGTCGACGGTGGGGTTGCCGGACCATGCGGTGCTGCCGGCGTCGTCGGACGTGGACGTGCTGCTGGTACGGGACGGGCCGGGCGTGAAGCTGGGCAAGTTCCGGCATCGGGGGGTGCTGTTGGAGGTCAGCGGCGTGTCCTGGGCGGAGTTGGGTGGGCCGCGGGACGTGCTGGGGTCGTGGGTGTTCGCCCCGTTCTTCCGTACGGACACGGTGATCGTGGATCCGACGGGCCGGCTTGCGGCGGTCCGGGAGCGGGTGTCGGCGGAGTGGGCGGACCCGGTGTGGGTGCGGCGCCGCGTGGCCGGGGTGCGCCGGCGGATCGAGGACGGGTTGCGGCGGCTGGACGCCGACGCGCCGCTGCACGACCAGGTGCTGGCGTGGTTGTTCCCGACGTCGGTGTTGGCGGTGCTGCCGCTGGTGGCGGGGTTGTGGGATCCGACGGTGCGGCGGCGGTACGTGCGGGCGCGGGAGGTCCTCACCGGTTACGGGTTCGGGGACCGGTATCCGGAGCTGTTGGCGTCGCTGGACGGCGGCGGGGTGGGTCCGGGGCGGGTGCGGGAGCACCTGGCCGGGTTGGCGGTGACGTTCGATGAGGCGGCGCGGGTGGCGCGTACCCCGTTGCCGTTCCGGGCGGATGTCAGCGTGGCGGGGCGGCCGGTGGTGGTGGACGGCAGCGCGGAGCTGATCGGGGCGGGCGCGCACCGGGAGGCGATGTTCTGGATCGTGGTCACGTACGCGCGGTGTCACGCGATCCTGGCGGCGGACGCCCCGGACCGGGCGCGGGTGTTGCGGCCGGCGTTCGAGGCGGCGGTGGCGGACCTGGGGGTGAGCTCGGCCGCGGACCGCCGCCGGCGGGCGGACGCCCTGGTGTGGTCCCTGCCGCGGTGGCAGGCGGTGGTGGATGCGGTCGCGGCGCGCGCTGTGGCAGGCTGAGGGTGGACGCGACTGGCGGCACGGGGATGGCAGCAACCATCGGGGAGCTCGTCGCGGGGGTCGACCGCCTGGGCCTCCGCGGGCGAGGTGTGGCATGTCTTCTTCAGGTACGACGGCTCGACTGCTGCCGGGTGGGCCGGTGGCGGAGCGGGTGCTGGCGGAGGTCGCCGAGGGTGTGACGGCGCTGCGCGCGGCGGGGGTGACGCCGGCGTTGGCGACCGTGCTGGCGGGCGACGACGACGCGAGCGCGGGGTACATCCGGATCAAGCAGCGGCAGGCGGCGGAGTTGGGGTTCGCGTCGCCGCACGTGCATCTGCCGGCGTCGGCGTCGCAGGCGGATCTGCACGCGGTGCTGGAGGACTTCAACTCGGACAAGGGTGTGCACGGGGTGCTGGTGCAGCATCCGATTCCGGGGCATCTGGACTACGACCGGGCGTTGGCGGTGCTGGATCCGGACAAGGACGTGGACGGGATGCACCCGGTGAACATGGGCCGGCTGGCGTTGGGGTTGCCGGGTCCGTTGCCGTGTACGCCGGCGGGCATCGAGGCGTTGCTGGCGTTCCACGGGGTGCCGGTGGCGGGCCGGGAGGTGGTGATCCTGGGCCGCGGCGCCACGTTGGGTCGGCCGTTGGCGATGCTGTTGGCGCAGAAGCGGCCGACGGCGAATGCGGCGGTGACGGTGGTGCACACCGGGGTGGCGGACTGGCCGCGGTACAGCCGGCGGGCGGAGATCCTGGTGGCGGCGGCGGGGGTGCCGGGGATCGTGCGGCCGGAGCATGTCCGCCCGGGCGCGGTGGTGGTCGGCGGTGGGGTGCGGTACGAGGGGCGGCGGCTGCTGCCGGACGTGGATGAGTCGTGTGCCGAGGTGGCGGGGGCGATCACGCCGCGGGTCGGTGGGGTGGGTCCGACGACGGTGGCGATGTTGTTCCGCAACGCGGTGCGGGCGGCGCAGCGGTCGGCCGGGCTGGACTGATCCTCAGGTGACGGGGCGGCCGAGCCAGCTGGAGAGCCAGTCGAAGGCGGGGCCTTCGGCGGCTTCCCAGACGGCCATGCTGTGGCCGCCTCCGTCCACGTACGAGGTGGTGACGTCGAGTGGGGCGTGGGCGAGGCGGCGCAGGGTTTCCGCGTCGTGGTGGGCCCTGCGGTCGGCGAGGCCGCTGGACAGGTAGAGGGCGACGGCGGGTTGGGGCAGGTGGTGTAGCCGCCAGGCGTCGTCGTTGAGGGTGTGTTCGGTGCCGTCGCCGATGGTGATGCCGGGATCGGCGTAGCCGGAGAGGCTGGCGGCGGTGGTGTACCGGTCGGGGTGGCGCAGGGCGAGGTTGGTGGCGCAGTAGCCGCCGGCGGAGTAGCCGATGAGGCCCCAGCCGGCGCGGTCGGTGCGTACCCGCAGGCGGGCCTCGGCGGCGGCGGGCACGTCGACGGTGAGGAACGTTTCGGCCTTGGGGCCGTGGGTGAGGTCGGTGCACTCGGTGTCGAGCAGGGCGTCGGGGGTCTGCGGGGGGAACAGCACGACGGTGGGGGCCATCCGGCCGGCGGCGATCTCCTGGTCGAGGTGGTGGGCGGCGGCGAGCCGGTTGACCCAGGAGGCGGGTGAGCCGGGGAAGCCGTGCAGCGCCTCGATGACCGGGAAGCGTGCGGTGGGCTGCTGGTGGTAGGCGGCGGGCAGGTAGGCGCGGACCGGGAGGGTGAGGCCGCTGGCGGCGCCGGTGACGGTGAAGGTGAACATGTGTCCGCCGCTGTGGCCGCCGGTGTCGGCGGCCGCCGTGGCGTCGCCGGGGGTGGTGGTGTCCTGACCGGCGAGGGCGGACCAGGTGGTGACGGTGTCGACCTGCCGGTTGATGCAGATGCCGGTGGCGGCGAGGGCGGTGGCGAGGCAGAGGACGCCGGTGGCGCTGCGCTGGGCGGCGCGGCGTACGCCGCTGCCGCGGTCCCAGGTGATGGCGAGCAGCACGGCGGCCAGGACGGCGGCGGTGGTCGCGGTGAGGGCGGCGGCGAGGCTGTCGGGCGCCATGGTTCAGCCTCCGCGGTGCGGGGTGCGGGACGGGTGGTCGTGCGGTTGTGGGGGCGGCGGGATGAGCGGGGCGGGTGCGCCGAGCGGCGCCGGGGTCTGCTGGCAGGCCCAGGTCAGCGCGGCCGGGAGCCCGTCGGCGGGGCGGGCGTCGAGCCGGGTGGCCGGGTTGCCGGGGCGGCCGGGTGGGCCGAGAACGGCGAGGGTCTCGGTGGTGGGCAGGTCGGTGGGGGCCGGTTGCCGGTTGTGGGCCGGGGCGTCGTCGAGCAGGGCGAGGGTGGGATAGCGGGTGGGTGCGGCCCGGACGACGGCCCGGGCGAGCGGGGTGAGGCCGGCGGGGGCGACCAGGGCCCAGCTGTGGGTGGTGACCCGCAGGTCGCGGGTGAGGCTGGTGGGCAGGGCGTCGGTGAGGGTGTCCGGGGTCGCGGTGGGCCGTAGGTGGGTGAAGACGAGGACGGTGGGCCCGGCGTGGTCCTCGGCGGCGTGGGCGGCGGCGGCTTCCCGGGCGGGGTCGGCCTGGTCGGTGAGGACGACCACCGGGTAGCGCCAGGTGGGGTGGCGCGGGTAGTCGGCGGGGACGACGACGGTGGGGGCGGCGGTGAGCGGCCAGCTGGTCCAGCGGGGCGGGTGCCAGGCGAAGCTGACCGGGTCGGTGCCGGCGCGGGCGGCCCGGGTGGTGAGCCACCGGTCGAGGTGCCCTGGTCGGGCGGCGGCGGTGTGGTGCCGGGTGGCGTCGGCGGGCAGCAGGTCGGACCAGGTGGGATAGAACTGTTCCGCCCGGTTGACGGCGACGCCGACGGTGAGCAGGGCGAGGGCCTCGGTGAGCAGGAGGGCGGCGACTCGGGTGAGGGTTCGCCGGCGGCCGGCGCGGCGCCAGGTGCGGGCGGTGAGGGTAGCGGCGGCGACGGCGGCGACGCCGACGAGGGTCAGCAGCGGTAGGCCGGTCAGCGACATCGGCTGCCCCTCCCCTCGTCTCACCATCGCTACCACGCTCGACCGGCCGGCGGCGGCGTTTCGCGGCCGGTCCCGCCGTGGTGGTCGCCGCCGACCGTAGGTGGTGCAGCTGAGGGTTAGCTGCGAGCGCTGAGGTCGACGACGAGGGGCCGGTGGTCGGAGATGGTGGACAGCGGGGTGTCGACGGCGGTGACGGGTGGAAGCCGGTCGAGTCCGCGCCGGTCGGCGAGGATGTGGTCGAGTTGGACGCGGGGTTGCCCGGCCGGGTAGGTGGGGCGCCGGCCCAGGGGCAGCCAGCCGGACAGCAGGCGGACCGGGCCGGCGGGAAGGTTGAGGTCGCCGAGGAGGATCCGCGGGGCAGGCAGGGTGCGCAGGGCCCGCACGACGCGGCGCAGCTGCAGGATGTTCCAGCCGGGGACGAAGGAAAGGTGGGTGGCGGCGACGGTGACCGGCCCGTACGGGGCGTCGAGGACGGCGGCGAGGACGACGCGGGGTTCGTCGCGCAGCAGGACGAGTCCCCCACCGGGTCCGGGCACGTAGATCGGGGAGCGTACCGGGGCGGGGCGCAGGCGGATGACCTGCCAGGAGCGGACCGGGTGTCGGCTGACCAGGCCGACGCCGTAGAGGGGTTCGCCGTGTCCGTCGTCGTCGTGGGTGAGGGGGCGGAACTGTTCGCCGGGGGTACCGACGACGGCGGCGGCGAAGTGGTGTTCGGGGGCGTCGAGGGCGCGCGCGGCGATGGTGGTGAGGTCGAGGTTGCCGCTGCGGGACTGGTCCCGGTCGACCTCCTGCAGGGCGAGGACGTCGGCGTCGAGCGCGGCGACCGCGGCGGCGAGCCGGTCGGGGTCGACGAGCCCGTCGGTGAGGGACCGGCCGTGCAGCACGTTGAAGGTGGCCAGGCGCACCAGCACACCCTACGTCCGCGTGGCAGGCTTGCCGGGTGCTCAAGGCGTTGGTCTGTTCGGTGCTGGTGTTCGTGGCGGTGGCGTCGGTGGGCCTGTGGTTGCGGCGCCGTCGGGGGCGGTGAGCCTGGCCACAGGACGTCTCGTGGGGCCGGTGGTGGTGGGAAGAATGGCCGCCCGTGGATCCTCTGTCGCTGACCACCCTGTTGACCGCGGCCGCGATGGCGGGCTGGGTGGACGCCGTGGTCGGTGGTGGCGGCCTGTTGCTGTTGCCGGCGTTGCTGGTGGCCGCCCCGGGGATGCCGGTGGCGACGGCGTTGGGGACGAACAAGCTGGCGGCGATCTTCGGTACGTCGACCGCGGCGGTGACGTATGCCCGGCGGACGAAGCTGGACTGGGCGGTGGCCGGGCCGGCGGCGGGGTTGGCGGTGCTGACCGCGGGGTTGGGCGCGGTTCTGGCCGGGGCGGTGCCGGCGGGGGCGTACCGGCCGGTGGTGCTGGTGGTGTTGCTGTCGGTGGCGCTGTTCGTGTTGACCCGGCCGCGGCTGGGGGTGGTGTCGCGTCCGGAGCGGCGTACGCGGGCGCGGGTGGCCGCGGCGGTGGCGGCGGCCGGGCTGGGCATCGCCCTGTACGACGGTTTGATCGGCCCGGGCACCGGCACGTTCCTGGTGTTGGCGTTCACCGCGTTGGTCGGGGCGGACTTCGTGCACGCCTCGGCGATGGCGAAGGTGGTCAACGCCGGCACGAATCTGGGGGCGCTGGTGGTGTTCGCGGCGACCGGGCACGTGTGGTGGCTGCTGGGCGCGGCGATGGCGGTGTGCAACGTCGCCGGAGCCGCGCTGGGCGCGCGGATGGCGCTGCGGCGCGGCTCCGGCTTCGTCCGGGTGGTGCTGCTGGTCGTGGTGGCGGCCCTGGTGGCCAAGCTCGGCTACGACCAGTGGCTGGCGGGCTGACGCCGGCTCAGGCGTGCCGGACCACCTCGTCGTAGTCGAGGCGGGGCAGCCGGGGGAACCAGGCGTTCGGGCCGGGCTTGCCGATGTTGACCACGAGCAGGGACCGCCAGCTGCTGTCGGCGAAGAACTCCTTGTCCATTCCGTCGGCGTCGAAGCCGGCCATCGGGCCGGCGGCCAGGCCGGCGGCGCGGACGGCGAGCAGCCAGTAGCCGATCTGCAGGGTGGCGTTGAAGCGGGCCATCCGCTCGCGGGCGACCGCGTCGGCGGCGAGGCCGTCGCGCATCTGCGGGCGGATCGGGAAGACCCGCGGGATGAATTCGTGGAAGTCGGTGTCTGCGGCGAGGACGGCGACGACCGGCGCGGCGGCGGTCTTGGCGCGGTTGCCCTCGTTCATGTGGGCGAGCAGCCGCTCGCGCGGCTGCTCGTCGCGGACGAACAGCACCCGCAACGGCTGGGTGTTGGCGGCGGTGGGCGGGTACTTGGCCAGCTCGAAGATGGCGCGCAGCTGTTCGTCGCTGACCGGTTCGTCGGTGAAGGTGTTGGCGGTGCGGGCGTCGGTGAACAGTTGGGCCTGCGCGTCGGGGTGCAGGGTGATCAGGTCGCTCATGTGGTCCTCGCTCCAGCGGGCCGCTACGCAGAAGCGAGCAGCTAGCTTTTTAGTAGTGCCTTGCCCGGCGAGGGTAGCGCGTACCCTGGGGGCATGACGACGAGGCCCCAGGTGGGCGCCGCTCCCCGCGCGTGTGCCGCCGGCCTGGCTCGGGCCTTCGCGTTCCTCGGCAAACGGTGGAACGGCGTCCTGCTGGGCACCCTCGCGAACGGCCCCGCCGGCTTCGCCGAGCTGGTCCGGGCGCTGCCCGGGATCAGCGAGTCCGTGCTGTCCGACCGGCTCGGCGAGCTGTGCCGGGTCGGCCTGGTCTCCCGCACGGTCCGGGAGGGCCCGCCGGTCGGGGTCAGCTATCAGCTCACCGACCGCGGCGCCGCTCTGGCACCCGCGCTGGAGGCGCTCGCCAGCTGGGCGGACGAGAACCTGCCGGCCGAGCCGGGACGCGGTGGCGGCTGCTGACCGCCGCCATGTGATCATCACCCGGTGCCGCTACGCGCCGAACACGACCGGGCCGTCCTGGCCGAGCTGCTGGGCCGGGACCCGGTGCTGCACGCCTACCAGCTCGGCGACCTGGACGACTTCTTCTGGCCGTACACCTCGTGGTTCCGCCGCGACGACCAGGTGGCCCTGCTCTACCACGGGCTCGAGCTGCCGACGCTGCTGGCGTTCGCCCCGCCCGAGCGCACCGGCGACCTGGCGGCGCTGCTGACCGAGCTCGCGCCGGTGCTGCCGACCCGGCTGTGGGCACACCTGTCCCCCGGCCTGGACGCCACCCTCGCCCGCTGGTACGAGCTGTCCGACGCCGCCGCGCACCATCGGATGGCGCTGACCGACCCGGCCCGACTGGCCCGGACCGCCCCCGACGGGGAGCTCCTCGACCGGGCCGACCTGCCGGCGCTGCGCGACCTCTACGCCGCCGCCTACCCGGGCAACTGGTTCGACCCGCGGATGCTCGACACCGGCCAGTACGTGGGGATCCGCGAGGACGGCGACCTGGTCGCCGTCGCCGGGGTGCACGTCTGGTCGCCCACCTGGCGGGTGGCCGCCCTGGGCAACGTCACCACCCATCCGCGGGCCCGCGGCCGCGGGCTGGCCGGCGCCGCCGTGGCCGCGCTCTGCGCCCGACTGCGCGACACCGTCGACCACGTCACGCTCAACGTCCGCGCCGACAACAGCGCCGCCGTACGCCTCTACGAGCGGCTCGGCTTCACCCGCGTCGCCAGGTTCACCGAGTGCGGGCTCAGTCGCCGGCCATGACCGGCCGGCCACCCCGTTGACGTGACGCCCGCGGCGTGACGCCGGGGTGGCCGGACCCGCCGGCCACCCCCGGACCGCGGGCTACAGGCCCCGGCTGGGCGAGTGGAACCGGCCGGCGCGGATCTCCCGCAGCGCTCGGCGGCGGGTCTCGCCGCGCAGCGTGTCGACGTACAGGCGGCCGTGCAGGTGGTCGGTCTCGTGCTGCAGGGCCCGGGCCAGGAAACCCCGGCCGGAGATGGTCAGCGGCTCGCCGTGCTGGTCGAAGCCGTGCGCGGTGGCCTGCATCGCCCGCTGCGTCGGGAAGTACAGCCCGGGGATGGACAGGCAGCCCTCGTCGTCGTCCTGGAGCTCCTCGGACAGCTCCAACGTCGGGTTGATCAGGTGGCCCCGGTGGCCGTCGGCGTCGTAGACGAACACCTGCGCGTTCACCCCGATCTGCGGGGCGGCCACCCCGGCCCGGCCGGGCGCGCCGAGCAGCGTGTCCATCAGATCCTGCACGAGCGCGCGCAGTTCGGCGTCGAAGCTGGTCACCGGCTCGGAGGGGGTACGCAGCACGGGGTCGCCGATGATCCGGATCGGGCGCATAGTCATGCCCGGAAGGCTATCCGTCCGTTACCCCGGCCGGTGTGCGCACCCGCCGGTCACCCGGCGGTCCGGTCCCGGACCAGGGCCTCGACGCCGTCGAGGAGGCGGGCCAGCCCGAACTCGAAGGCGCGGGCCGGGTCGGCGGCGGCCTGGTACTCCTCACCCGCGGCGGTGCCCACCCGGGCGGCCAGGGGGAACCGCCGCGGGTCGAGCACCCGCTCCAGGTACGGGGCGTGCGCGTGCCACCACTGCTGCTCGGTCATGCCGGTGCGCTGGGCGGCCTGGGCCACCTCCACGGCCCCGCGTACCGCGCCGTGCACGTAGTTGTCCACGAGGGTGACCACGGCGTCCATCTCGAGGTCGGTCAGGCCGATGCCGTCGACGGCGCGCAGCTCGTACTCGTACTTGGCGATCACGTTGGGGCCCAGCGGCGGGCGGGTGGTGGCGACCTGGAGCAGCCACGGGTGGCGCAGGTACAGCGCCCGGTTCTCCCGGGCGACCAGCTCGAGGCGGCCCCGCCAGCCGCCGGCCACGTCGTCGGGGCGAGCGGTCTCGCCGTAGACGGTGTCGAGCATGACGTCGAGCAGCTCACCCTTGCCGGGCACGTGCGTGTAGAGGCTCATGGTGCCCACCCCGAGCCGCTCGGCGACGCGGCGCATGGACAGCACGGCCAGGCCCTCGGCGTCGGCGACCTCGATGGCCGCCCGCACGATCCGGGCCACGGTGAGGTCGCCGCCCTTGCGGCTGGGCTTGTCCCGGGTGCGCCAGAGCAGGGCGAGGCTGCGGACGGGGTCGCCGGTGCCGCTGTACTCGGTGGTCACGTCCGGGACCCTACCGCCGGTCGGGGTCCGCTCCGCGCGGTCCGGGCGCCAGGCCGGTGTCGACGATCCGGTCGCGCAGCGGGCGGCGGCGCAGCGCGGCGAGGACCGCGTACAGCTCGTCGGCCAGGGGTACGGGCAGCTCGACGTCGAGCTGCCGCATGGCGCTGGTGGTGGCCGCCCACTCGGCCTCGATGACGGGTCGCAGCGCGTGGGCGCGGTCGGTGAGGGTGACGATGCGCTGTCGGGCGTCAGTGCCGGGGGCGAGGGTGACCAGGCCGGCGCGGCTCATCTGGGCGACGGTCTGGCTGGCCGCGGAGTGGGTGACGCCGACCCGGTCGGCGAGGTCGCGGATGGGCAGCGGCCCGTCGGCGAGCAGCACCCGGACCAGGGGCGAGTAGCGGGGCCGGTAGTCGGCCAGGTCCAGCTCGGTGTAGACGGTGGCGACGTCACCGTCGAGGAGCTCCAGGACGTGGCGCAGCAGGGTGCCCAGCGCCTCGCGGTCGGGGGTGGCGGTCACGTCCGCTAATGTAACAGCACTGTTGTATCTGGCCTGTGGGAGGGGAACCGGATGTATCCACCGATCGAGCCGTACGCGCAGGGCCTGCTCGACGTCGGCGACGGCCAGCGGATCCACTGGGAGACCTGCGGCAACCCGGACGGGCGGCCCGCGCTGGTGGTGCACGGCGGACCCGGCTCCGGCGCCACCCCCTCCTGGCGGCAGCTGTTCGACCCGGCCGCCTACCGGATCGTCCTGTTCGACCAGCGTGGCTGCGGCCGCAGCACCCCGCACGCCAGCGACCCGGCCGTGGACCTGTCGGTCAACACCACCGCCCACCTGCTCGCCGACATGGAACGGCTGCGCGAACACGTGGGGGTCGACCGGTGGCTGCTCTGCGGCGCCTCGTGGGGGTCGTCGCTGTCCCTGGCGTACGCCCAGCGCCACCCGGAGCGGGTCACCGCGCTGGTGCTGTTCAGCGTGGTCGCCAACACCCGCCGGGAGATCGACTGGGTGACCCGCGACATGGGCCGGGTCTTCCCCGAGCAGTGGACCCGGTTCCGCGACGGTGTGCCCGAGGCCGACCGCGACGGCGACCTGTCCGCCGCGTACGCCCGGCTGGTCAACGACCCGGACCCGCAGGTCCGCGACCGGGCCGCCCGGGACTGGTGCGCCTGGGAGGACGTGCACGTCTCCCTCGCCGGCGGGTTCAAGCCCAGCCCCCGCTACGCCGACCCGGTGTTCCGCACGGCCTTCGTCCGGATCGTCACCCACTACTTCAGCAACCTCGGGTTCCTGCCCGACGGGCAACTGCTGCGCGACGCCGGCAAGCTCGCCGGCATCCCCGGCGTGCTGGTGCAGGGGCGCCTGGACGTCAGCGGCCCGCCGGACATCGCCTGGCAACTCACCCGGGACTGGCCGGACGCCCGGCTGGAGATCGTCGAGTCCGGCGGCCACGGCAGCGGCCACGGCGTGGGCGAGCGGGTGGTCGCCGCACTGGACGACTTCGCCCGCGCCTGACCCGATCCGGCGGCGGGGCGGGTCAGCCGGCCGCCAGCAGGGCGCGGATCGGGGCGGCCTTCGCCGCCGCCTCGGCGACCTCGGCGCCCGGGTCGCTGCCCCAGGTGATGCCGCCGCCGGCCCACAGGTGCAGCCGCTGGGCGTCGGCTGCCGCGGTGCGGATGGTCAGGCCCAGGTCGATCCGGCCGGGCGCGACCCAGCCCAGCGCGCCCATGCCGGCGCCCCGGCCGACCGGTTCCAGGGCCGCGATCTCCGCCAGCGCGGCGAGCTTCGGCGCGCCGGTCACCGACCCGCCGGGGCAGACGGCGCGCAGCAGCGCCGCCAGGCCCAGCCCGTCGGCGGGCGCCGCGGAGACGGTCGACTCCGCCTGCCACAGGTCACACCACCGGCGTACGGCGAACAACTCGTCGACGCGGACCGAGCCGGTGCGGGCCACCCGGGCCAGGTCGTTGCGTTCCAGGTCGACGATCATCACGTGCTCGGCGCGTTCCTTGCTGGAGGCGAGCAACTCGCGGCGGCCGACGTCGGTGGCCGGCCGGGTGCCCTTGATGGGTCGGGTGACCAGGCGCCCGCCCTCAAGGGCGATCAGCGTCTCCGGGGAGGCGCAGCCGACCGCCCAGCCGAGGCCGGCCAGGGTGCCGCCGTAGCGGGCGCCGGGCAGGGCGGCCAACCGGGCCAGGGCGGGCAGCGGATCCCCGGTGTACGGGGCGTCGGCGTGGCCGACGAGGTTGACCTGGTAGACGTCGCCGCGGCCGATCGCGGCGCGGACCGCCTCGACGGCGTCGGCGTGCTCCCTGGCGGTCCAGCTGTCCCGCCAGTCCCCCAACCACCAGCCGCCGGCGGTGGGTCGGTCGCCGGCCGGCCGGGCGACCGACCCGCCGGCGTGGGCGTGGACGACCACGACCAGGTCCGGCAGGGCCGGCACCGGGGTGGGCGGGCCGGTCGGGCCGCCGGCGGCGTGCGCCCCGGCGGCGGCGGAGACGTAGAGCGCCGCGCCGCACACGCCGTCCGGGTCGTGGGCGGCCGGGCGGCCCAGGTCGTCCAGGACGAGGCCGTGGGCGGCGAGGAATTCCTGCGCGAGGGCGGCCGGGTCGCCGCCGTCGGTGAGCCGCCACTCCAGGCGGGCCCGTTCGACGAGGCGACCCCGGCAGCTGCGGGGGGCGCCGGGGACATCTACCGCACCCGCCGGGAGCGTTCCCACACCGTCCGGACCGTTTCCGCTCATCCGTTCAGCCGATTCTGGGTGAACAACCCGGAACCTTGCTCGATAGCGCGCACTTCCGCTTGGTACTGTGCGTCACTGGTCATGTGAACCATGACACAGTGCCCCCACAGTCCGGAGAACCCGATGTGCCAGCACCAACCCACCTGCCCCTCTGCTGACGCGACCGACCGAGAAGCTGCCCGGGTCATCGCCTGCTTCCCTGAGCAGGGCTGGAGCCTGCTCTGCAACGGAGTGATCGTCTTCGAGGACACCGGTGAGCTGCTCCCCGACGGCAGCAGCATCGCCCCGCACCGCGGCCCCGCCCGACACGCCCTCGTCGCCTGATTTCACCACGCTGCGTGACCGCAGCGTGCACCGTCGACCCAGGCTAGCCCGCCGCCGGGCCGCCCTCCCCAGGTCGACGCCCCGCCGGGGCGGCCCGAAGACCGCCCCGGCTCGCCCGTCTCAGCTCTCGAACGCCTCCGGCGCGGGGCACGAGCAGATCAGGTTCCGGTCGCCGTACGCCCCGTCGATCCGCCGCACCGGCGGCCAGTACTTCCCCGCCCGGTCCACCCCGGCCGGGTACGCCCCCACCGACCGCGGGTACGGATGCGGCCACTCGTCGCCCGAGACCATCGCCGCGGTGTGCGGGGCGTTGGACAGCGGGTTGTTCCCCGCCGGCCACTCCCCCGACCCCACCTTGTCGATCTCCGCCCGGATCGCGATCATCGCGTCGCAGAACCGGTCCAGCTCGGCCAGGTCCTCGCTCTCGGTCGGCTCCACCATCAGGGTCCCCGCCACCGGGAACGACATCGTCGGCGCGTGGAAGCCGTAGTCGATCAGCCGCTTGGCCACGTCGTCGACGCTCACCCCGGTCGCCTTCGTCAGCGGCCGCAGGTCCAGGATGCACTCGTGGGCCACCAGGCCCTTGTTGCCGGCGTACAGCACCGGGAAGTGGTGGCGCAGCCGCGCCGCCACGTAGTTCGCCGCGAGCACCGCCACCCCGGTCGCCCGGGTCAGCCCCTCCGCGCCCATCATCCGCAGGTACGCCCACGGGATCGGCAGGATCCCCGCCGACCCGTACCGGGCGGCCGCGATCGCCGGCCGGCCGTCCTCGCGCGCCCCGGCCGGGTCGCCCGGCAGGAACGGCGCCAGATGCGCCCGCACCGCCACCGGACCCACGCCCGGGCCGCCGCCACCGTGCGGGATGCAGAATGTCTTGTGCAGGTTCAGGTGCGACACGTCCGCCCCGAACCGGCCCGGCTTGGCGAACCCGACCAGGGCGTTGAGGTTCGCCCCGTCGACGTACACCTGACCGCCGGCGTCGTGCACCTTCGCGCACAGCTGCGCGATGCCCGTCTCGTACACGCCGTGCGTCGACGGGTACGTCACCATGATCGCGGCGAGCGCGTCCCGATGCTTGTCGATCTTCGCGTCCAGGTCGACCAGGTCGACGTTGCCGTCCACGTCGCAGGCCACCACGACCACCCGCATGCCGGCCATCACCGCCGACGCCGCGTTGGTGCCGTGCGCCGACGACGGGATCAGGCACACGTCCCGGTGCCCTTCACCGCGCGACCGGTGATACGCCCGGATGGCCAGCAGCCCGGCCAGCTCGCCCTGCGACCCGGCGTTGGGCTGCACGCTGACCGCGTCGTAGCCGGTGACCTCCGCCAGCCAGTCCTCCAGCTGGCCGATCAGCTCCCGGTACCCGGCGGTCTGGGACTCGGGGGCGAACGGGTGCAGGTGGGCGAACTCCGGCCAGGTGACCGCCTCCATCTCGGTGGTGGCGTTCAGCTTCATCGTGCACGACCCCAGCGGGATCATGCCCCGGTCCAGGGCGTAGTCGAAGTCGGCCAGCCGCCGCAGGTACCGCAGCATCGCCGTCTCCGAGTGGTGGCTGCGGAACACCGGGTGGGTCAGGAAGTCACTGGTGCGCAGCAACGCCTCCGGCAGCCGGGTGTCGGTCTCACCGTGCGCGGCGGGCACCCCGAACGCGGCGCACACCGCGTCCAGGTGGGCGTGGGTGGTGGTCTCGTCGCAGGAGATCCCCACCCGGTCGGCGTCGACCAGCCGCAGGTTCACTCCACGCTCCGCCGCCGCGGCGACCACCTCCGCCGCCCGAGCGGGCACCACCGCGGTGACGGTGTCGAAGAACGGCACGTCGTCGACCTCGACGCCACCGACGCGCAACGCGCCGGCAAGCCGGGCCGCGGCCCAGTGGGTGCGCTCCGCGATCTTCCGAAGCCCCTCCGGGCCGTGGTAGACCGCGTACATGCCGGCCATCACCGCCAGCAGCACCTGCGCGGTGCAGATGTTGCTGGTCGCCTTCTCCCGCCGGATGTGCTGCTCGCGGGTCTGCAACGCCAGCCGGTACGCCGGGTTGCCGTCCGCGTCCTTCGACACCCCGACCAGGCGGCCGGGCAGCATCCGCTCCAGGCCCGCCCGTACCGCCAGGTAGCCGGCGTGCGGCCCGCCGAAGCCCATCGGTACGCCGAAGCGCTGGGTGGTGCCGGCGGCGATGTCGGCGCCGATCTCACCCGGCGGGCGCAGCAGCGCCAACGCCAGCAGGTCCGCGGCGACGGTCACCAGCGCGCCGACCGCGTGGGCGGCCTCGACCAGCCCGGCGTGGTCACGGACCGCCCCGGACGCCCCCGGGTACTGCAGGTGCAGGCCGAAGAACTCGCCGGGCAGCTCGTCGCGCGCCACGTCGACCACGCGCACGTCGATGCCGAGCGGCTCGGCCCGGCCGATGATCACCGCGATGGTCTGCGGCAGGGTGTCCGCGTCGACCACGTACACGGGGCTCTTGCTCTTGGACGCGCGGCGGGCGAGGGTCATCGCCTCGGCCGCCGCGGTGCCCTCGTCGAGCATGGAGGCGTTCGCGGTGGCCAGCCCGGTCAGGTCGGTGACCATGGTCTGGAAGTTCAGCAGCGCCTCCAGGCGCCCCTGGCTGATCTCCGGCTGGTACGGCGTGTACGCCGTGTACCAGGCCGGGTTCTCCAGCACGTTGCGGCGGATCACGCCCGGGGTGTGGGTGCCGTGGTAGCCCAGGCCGATCATCGACACGGCCACGGTGTTGCGGGCGGCCAGGGCACGCAGCTCGGCGATGGCCTCCCGCTCGCTGGCCGGGGCCGGCAGGTCCAGGGTGCCGTGCCAGCGGATCACCTCGGGGATCGCGGCGTCCATCAGCTCGTCGATGGAGCTGTAGCCGACGGTCTCCAGCATCCGGCGCTCGTCGCCCGGATCGGGACCGATGTGCCGGTCGGCGAACTGCTCTGCGGTCATGCGCTGCGCTCCTTGCGGGGGCGAGGTCGACGGGTCGGCCTCCCCCTGAGTCGCGCTGACGCGCTCCACAGTGCCTGCCCACGTGGTCCTTTTGCCTGAGAGGTTCCGGGGAGGAATCTGCCCCTTCGGCGCCGTCCGGGGTGTTTCCGGGCGGTCTCTCCCGCGTGGGTGGTACCGGCATGGTCAACGCTACCAGCGACCGGGTCACCGGCTCATGTCGTACCCCGCCGGCCCTGCGCTACCCGGCCGCGGCCGCCACCGCCGCCGGCGCGGCGCCGCCCGCGGTGTCCGGGTTCGGGGTCGGGGTGGCGACCCGGTCGGCCAGGGCGGTCAGCACGCCCCCCAGCGGCGCGTCCAGGGTGAGGGTGGCGTGCCCGTCGCCGCGGGTCGGCCCCTGGTTGACGATGGCCACCGGGATGCCGAGCTTCGCCGCGCGGATCACGAACCGGCGCCCCGACATGACCGTCAGCGAGGAACCCAGCACCAGCAGCGCCCGGGCCCGCTCGACCCGGGCGAAACAGTCGGCGACCCGGGGCGCGGGCACCGTTTCGCCGAAGAACACCACGTCGGGTTTGAGCATGCCGGTGCCGCAGATGCCGCAGTCGACCGTCCGGAACCGGGTCACCGCCTCGTCGGGCAGGTCGACGTCGCCGTCGGGGTTGACGTGGGCGACGTGCGTGTCGAACCCGGGGTTGGCCTCCCGCAGCCGCCGGTCCAGCTCCTCCCGGGAGGTGAGGTTGCCGCAGTCCAGGCAGGTCACCTCGTCGAGGCGGCCGTGCAGCTCGATCACGCCGGTGCTGCCGGCGGCGCTGTGCAGGCCGTCGACGTTCTGGGTGATGATCCCGTCGACCAGGCCGGCCTGCTGCAGCCGGGCCACCGCCCGGTGCCCGGCATTCGGCGCGGCCCGGGCGATCATCCGCCAGCCCAGGTGGCTGCGCGTCCAGTAGCGCCGCCGCGCGTCCGGGTCACGGGTGAACGCCTGGTACGTCATCGGGGTGTGCCGGCGGGCCGCGCCGCTGGGCCCCCGGTAGTCCGGGATGCCGGACTCGGTGGACAGCCCGGCGCCGCTGAGCACCACGACGTCCCCGGCGGCCACCATCCGGGTCAACGCGTCGAACGTCTCCGTCACCCGTCCATGCTGCCTCACCGGACCGGCGGCGGCGACCGGCCGCCGGCGACCGCCCTCACCCACCGGCCGCTCTCGACCGAGGTCGGCGGGCAGGTGTCCACTCGCCCGCCGGGCGGCACACCGCGCGGCTAGGTTGGGGACATGCGCGTCGTCATCGCCGGAGGCCACGGCAAGATCGCCAAGCTGCTGGAACGGGAACTCGCCGGGCGCGGCGACACCGCGGTCGGGCTGGTCCGCAACCCCGACCACGCGGCGGCGCTGCGCGCCGCCGGCGCCGAGCCGGTCGTGTGCGACCTGGAACGCAGCGACGTCGACGCCGTCGCCGGGCACGTGGCGAGCGCCGACGCGGTGGTGTTCGCCGCCGGCGCCGGGCCGGGCAGCGGCGCCGCCCGCAAGGACACCGTCGACCGGGCCGCCGCCGTGCTGCTCGCCGACGCCGCGCAGCGCGCCGGGGTGCGCCGCTACCTGCTGGTCTCGTCCATGGGCGTCGACTCCCCACCCGCCGAGGGCACCGACGAGGTGTGGGCGGCGTACCTGCGGGCGAAGAAAGCCGCCGAGGAGGACGTGACCAGCCGGGACCTGGACGTGACCGTGCTGCGCCCGGGGCGGCTCACCGACGACGAACCCGTCGGCCGGATCACCCTCGCCCGGCAGGTGCCGCCCGGCCCGGTCACCCGCACCGACGTAGCCCGGGTGCTGCTCGCCCTGCTCCACGCCCCGGACACCGCCGGACTGACCCTGGAACTGGTCGGCGGGGAGACCCCGATCGCCGACGCCATCCGCGCCGCCGTCGCCGCCTCCTGACCCGCAATCCCGGGTCGGCCCGCCGGCGGGGCGGGCCGACCCGCGTCAGTGCTGGTGGCGCGGCAACGCCGCCTGCGGCTGCCCACCCCCGACCGGGGTCGCCTCGTGGGCGATCCGCTCCATCGTGCGGGCCAGCTGCTCGCTGCCGTCGTCCAGGTGCCGCGCCGCCGCCCGCATGTGCGAGATCATCATGTCGCCGAAGATCCGCAGCGCCTCCCGGGTGGCCACCGAGTCGTCGAAGTTCGGCCCGGCCGTGCTGCGGTACTGCGCCACCGCCCGCTCGGCCTCCTGCTTCGCCTCCTCCGCCGCCGCCCGCATGTAGCTCTCGTACTGCATCTGGGCGTACTCGGCGACCCGGCGGGCGTAGTCGTGCGCCTGCGCGATGATCTGCTCCGCCTCCCGCTGCGCCGCCGACAGCAGGTTGACCTCCTTGGCCGCCGGCAGCGACGCCGCCGGGTCGGTGCTCGGGATCACCCCGTGCCGGTGCAGCTCCAGGTGGTCGTTGAGCCGCTCGTTCTCCGCCCGCAGGTTCGCGATCTGCGTGGACAGCACATCCAGCTCGTCGGCCACCTGCATCCGGAAGCGGTCCACATCGGCGTGGTCGTAGCCACGACGGGCGAACGACGCCGAGTCGAACTCCCACCGGCGCACCCGGTCCGCCGTCAGACGCACCTGCACACCACCGGAGAACTGTCCGCTCTCGTACCTGCTGATCGGGGTCGCGCTCACCGGACACCTCCGGATTCGTCAGGGGCGGTCGCACTCCGCCACATCGGTCCGTACCAGTGCTTGCCGAACCCCTCGTGGTGCAACTGACTGGCGTGGTAGCCCGCCTGCGTCAGCGCCGTCACCGAGTGGCTCACCATCTCATCGGAACCACACACGTACACGTGCCGGGACCGCCAGTCACCGTCGGCCAGCGCCCGGTCCGCCACGTACACCATCTCGCCGGGGCGCAACGGATCCGCGCC
The DNA here is from genome assembly GCF_042871425.1 of Micromonospora sp. NPDC005806. NCBI lineage: Bacteria > Bacillati > Actinomycetota > Actinomycetes > Micromonosporales > Micromonosporaceae > Micromonospora > Micromonospora sp. NPDC005806. Next base: position 102,241 of record NZ_JBIAIL010000020.1, read on the forward strand.
CACCACGTAGTTCACCGTCAACCACGGATACGACGCGGCCAGCTTGTCCATCGCGTCGGTGTCGTAGAACTCCGCCCGCGAGCGGGCGCCCACGTACAGGTCCACCCGGCGGCCCGATCCCTCCGCCGCGACCTGCTCGACGAGGGCCTTCACCGGCGCCCAGCCGGTGCCGCCCGCCAGCAGCAGCAGGTCGGCGGTGCCGGCCTGCCACAACGTCAACCGGTCACCGACCGGCGAGGCCAGGTGGATCTGGTCACCCACCGCGCACCCGTACACCAGCCGCGACGACACCACACCGCCGGGCGCCGCCCGCACGTGCAGCTCCAACGTCCCGTCCGGGCGGGGGGCGTTCGCCGGCGAGTAGTACCGCCAGGACCGCACCGCCGGATGCGACACCCCGATCGACTGCCCGGGGATGAACGGCAGCAGGTACTGCGGCCGCACCGTCAACACCGCCACGTCGAACGACCGCCGCTCGTGGGCGAGGATCTCGGCCACCCACCACGGCGGGGCCACCGTCTCGGCGGCCTCCGCCGCCTCGATCATCACCTTCGACACCAGCCCGTACGCGGCCGTCCAGTCCTCGGCCAGGTCGTCGGTCCACACCTCACCGAGGAAGTGCCGCAACGTGGCCACCAGCGCCTCACCGACCGCCGGATAGTGTTCGGCGCGCACCGCGAACTTGCGGTGATCCGCGCCCAGCTCCTGCAGGAACCCGACGAGGCGGTCCACCTGGTCCACGTGGGACACGATGTGCCCCAGCGCCGACACCAGGCGATCCCGCTGCCCGGCCATGTTCGTGGGGAACATCTGCCGGGTCTCCGGGTACGCCAGGAACAGCGTCGAGTAGAAGTAGAGCGGTACCTGGTCGCCGTGCGCGGCGACCAGGGACCAGCTCCGCTTGAGCCGTGCCGCGTCCACGCTCAGGCGTTCCCCGCCGAAACGACCTGGTCCTGCACCTGGCCCAGCACGACCTGCACGTCGGCGATGATGTCGCCCGGCACACCCAGTTCGGTCAGCGTCGTGGTCAGGTGCTCACCGACCTTCGCGTAGTGCGCCGCCGGGATCCCCAACGGCTGGTGCGCCTCGGCCAGCCCACGACCGGCGTACTCGTTCGGGCCGCCGAGCACCACGGCCAGCATCAGCGCCAGGTGTCGCCGCTGCTCGGACATGTTCACGTCGGAGAAGTAGCCGGCGAGTTCCGGATCGGCCAGCACCTTGTCGTAGAACAGCTCCACCGCCGCCTTCACCGCGGCGGCGCCGCCGATGCGCTCGTAGTGGGAGACAGGTGTGGTCTCTTCGGTCACCGTCATGGTGTCGTTTCCTTCCGGCAAGGGGGTCACGCGGGCAGCGCCGCGAAGGGGCAACCGGTAGCCGGCGCGCGTCGCACAGCGGTCCACCGAACGTCCACGCGCAAGCGACCGTGTCGGACCATAGCGTGCCCGCCGGAAAGGGTCACGTCGGCCCGGTCCGATTCGCGACAACGGTCAACTACGGACAGTCAACGACGATCGTCGGCTCGCTCGCCCCATGCGATCCCGTCGCGACGCTGCGTGGACACCGTGGCACCGCCGCGCCCTCGACGGTCCCTTTCGGACGCCCGCGGTCGACAACCGCCACGCTCGCCGTTTCCGCAGGTCGCGGCAGCAGCGCCGGGCCGGCGGCCCGGATGCGGTGACCGACCACCGCCGACGCAACCATCCGGACGAGCGGCCGACACACCCCGTGACCAAAAAAGAGGACCGCACCTTACCCATTTGGGCGTGGCGCGGTCCGCGGAAGCTACCACCGCCCGGTCAGCCCGCCCGACGCCGCGCACGCCGCGCGGCCAACTCGTCACCCACCGACTCCGACGGCTCCGGCGACTCCTCCGGTGGCACCACCGGCTCCTGACCGCCCACCGGCTCCGCCGGCAGATGCGACAGCGAACCCTGGATCTCCTTGAACGCGCCACCGATCGCGATGCCGAACACCCCCTGGCCGCCCTGCAACAGGTCGACCACCTCCTCCGGCGACCGGCACTCGTACACCGTCGTCCCGTCGGAGATCAACGTGATGCCGGCCAGGTCCTCCACCCCACGCGACCGCAACGCCTCGATCGCCTTACGGATGTTCTGCAACGACACCCCGGCGTCCAGCAGCCGCTTCACGACCTTCAACACCACCAGGTCACGGAAGGAGTACAGCCGCGACGTCCCCGACCCCGACGCATCGCGCACACTCGGCACGACCAGGCCCGTGCGGGCCCAGTAGTCCAACTGCCGGTAGCTGATGCCCACGGCCTGACAGGCGGTCACACCCCGGTAGCCCACCTCGCCGTCACCGCCCGGCTGCTGCTGTTCCGTACCCGGACCAGGATCTCGCGGCTCGTGCATCCGGACAACCTCCCCGCCCGTGCGGTGCCACGTCGTCTCCCCGTACGTGCACCCCTCGACAACCGCAACCCTATAGCGGCCCTCAGGACTTACCACGCAGGAACGACCGCGACACGCCGCGCAGCCACCAGGAAGATCACCAACCGCAGTCGACCGTCACCCACCGTAACGGCCGCTCGCGTCCACGCCGAGCCCCGACCCGGCCACCACTCAGCCCGCGAAGTCCTCCGGCCGCACCTGATCCAGGAACTCCCGGAACTTCTCCACCTCGTCCTCCTGCTCATCGGGGATCACGATCCCCGCCTCACTGAGGACCTGCTCGGCACAACGAATCGGAGCCCCGACCCGCAACGCCAACGCGATGGCATCACTCGGGCGCGCCGACACGCGCAGCCCATCACCGATCAACAGATCGGCGTAGAAGACGTTCTCCTTGAGCTCGGTGATCTCCACCGCCCGCAACGGCGCCTGCAACGCCGCCAACACGTCCCGCAGCAGATCATGCGTCAACGGCCGCGCCGGCTTGACCCCCTGCTGCTCGTAGGCGATCGCCGTCGCCTCGACCGCGCCGATCCAGATCGGCAGATAGCGGTCCCCCTCGACCTCCCGCAGCAGGACGATCGGCTGGTTGCTGGGCAGCTCCACCCGAACTCCGACCACGCTCAGCTCGCGCACCGCCGCCTCCGTGTCGTTGTCACCTATGCCCGCACCGCGTCCTTCCCTGCACGGTACACGGACCGCGACACGAGAGTCCTGTGCGCTACGTGCACCACGCCTCGCCGGAGGGGCTTACCCCAGCAAGCCTACGACACGCTCCCCGAGACAGATCTTTCCCAACCCACCGACGGCAGAGGCCGGGCGCCCCCACGACACCCGGCCCCACCACACCTCAACGACCCAACGTCGACCGCAGCCCCACCCGCACCAGAGCCGCATGCAACTGCTGAGACAACGCCGACAGCTCCCGCGCCGTCTCCGCCGCCCGGGCCCGCGCCGCCGGATCACTCTGCCGCGCCAACGGAGCCACCAACTGCGCGAACAGACCGACCTCCCGATCCGCCGCCGTCCGGTACCCCCGCAGATGCCGCGGCTCCAACCCGTACCCGGCCAGGCCCGCCACCGCCCGCGCGATGATCAACGCATCGGCGTCGTACCAACCCGGCGGATCCGACACCAGCACACCGAGCCGCTCCAACTCCACCAACGTCGACTCGTCGATCCCGCTCCGGGAAACCAGATCCGCCCGCCCCAGCCGCACCGCCGACGACTCGGCGGACTCCTCCACCTCCCGACCCGGCACCTCACCGCCCGGACCCACCGCCACCAACGTCGGCCGCGGCCGGCCCGGCGCCGAACCCGACGCGTCCCACTCCGCCAACTGGTCACGGATCACCCGCAACGGCAGATACTGGTCCCGCTGCGCGGTCAACACGAACCGCAACCGCGCCATGTCGTCCCAGCTGAACTTCCGATACCCCGCCGGCGTCCGCTGCGGCTCCACCAGGCCCTCGGCCTCCAGGAACCGCAACTTCGAGATGGTGACGTCCGGGAACTCCGCCCGCAACTGCGCCAACACCTCACCGATGCTCATCAGCGGGGTGGAACGCGCCGCACCGGACGGCGTCGAAGCCGCAGGCCCGTTCACCCCCGGCCGGCCTCCTCCTCCGGACGCGGACCGGCGATGAACACCACGCGGAACTTACCGATCTGCACCTCGTCACCATTGCTCAACGTGGCCGCCTCGACCCGCTCCCGGTTCACGTACGTCCCGTTCAAGCTGCCCACGTCCCGCACCGTGAACGTGCCGCCGTCCCGGTGGAACTCGGCGTGGCGCCGCGACACCGTCACGTCGTCCAGGAAAATGTCACTGTCGGGGTGCCGCCCACTCGTCGTCACATCGTGGTCCAACAGGAACCGGGCACCCGCGTTCGGACCCCGGCGAACCACCAGCAGCGCCATTCCCGGGGGCAGCGAACCGGACATCCGGCTCGGCACCACATCGGTGTCCGGGCCCTCCAGCACTTCGTCTAGCGAACCGAGATTGAGCGTCGAAGTGACGTCGAGCGGGGGGAACTCGTCGTCTGGGCGCGTCATGGGACCACCTCACGGATCTGTTTCGGTCGGCGTCGGGAATGGCGGGTCTGGCCGCCGGGCAGTCACACACCCGGCGGCTGGCTCCCCGTGCCCGGGAAGGCGCATTCCACAACGCTCAACTATTGGGTTCTCGGTCGACTGGGCGAGCCTAGCCAGCGCCGAAATGCAGGGCAACCGGACGCGCGGAGACGAGCCCCCGCCGCCCGGGATGACAACTCAGCTCTCAGTGAGCTCGCGGTACGCACCAGCGGTCAGCAAACCCTCGACCGCGGCCGGATCATCCGGGGTGATCTCCAACAACCACCCCGCACCGTACGGATCCGTGTTGATCACCTCAGGGGTGTCGGCCAACACCTCGTTGCGCGCCGCCACCGTCCCGCTCACCGGGGCGTAGATCTCCGACACGCTCTTCGTCGACTCGATCTCACCCAGCGGCTCACCCGCCGCCACCACCGCACCCTCGTCCGGCAACTGGACGAACACGATGTCACCCAGGGCGTCCTGCGCGAAGTGCGTGATACCGACCCGGACGGCGCCGCCGTCACCACCAACCACCCACTCGTGCTCGGCGGTATACCGCAGATCCTCAGGAATCACCAGCTGCGTCCTTCATCCATCCGTGCACCGGGGGGAAAACCGGCGCGGCCCGGAACGGTCAGGAGACCGGCCGGGCGTGATCCAGCTTGATCGGCGCGTGCAGCTGCGAAACCTCCACAGCCTCATGCTCCTCGGGCGTCACGTTACCGCCGGCATCCCGCACCGATGCGACCACCCCGCCAGGAATGTTCAACGCCGTACGCATCGTCGCCGGATCCCCGATCACCGTGATCGTGAACGGACCACGCAACCGCCGCCCATCCACCACCAGCCCACCACCGTCCGCCTCCACGAAATACGTCGACGCGATGATCCGCACCGCCGTCCCGTCCGACCCGGCGATCTGCATCGCCTCCGCACCCGCGCCCCGCAACTCCTGCACCGCGTCCAGGATCCGCGCCGACGAGATCGCCTGGTCCGAACCCTCGAACCGCACCGACAGGCCCGGCCCCACCGCCGGCAACGTGCCCGCCAGGATGCCCAGCTCGTCCGCCCGCCGCGTCGCCTCCTCCAACGCCGCCTGCCGACCCTGCTCACCCGAACGCAACTGACGCTGGCTGTCCTCCAGCCCCTCGATGTCCTGCCGCAGCCGCCGCTCCCGCGAATCCAGATCCGACGAGATCCGGACCAGGTCCTCCTCCCGCGTCGCCGCCAGGGTCGGATCCGTCGACGTCGTCTTCAACTGCACCACCAGGGTGAACCCCAGCAACGCCAACAACACCGCGATCATCGCGCCCGCCGACGTCAACCGGCGCGACACCGGCAACCGCTTCGCCGCCGCCGCCGCGTCCGGCCCGTCACCCTCCGGCTCGCCCGCCGGCGGCACGTCCGCCTCCCGCTCCGCCGGCTCCGCCGGCGCCAACGGGCTCAACTCGTCCGGGTCCGGCGCATCCGGGCGCGGATCCGGCTCACCCGCCGGACCCGTCGGCCGCGCCGGCTCCGCCGGCTCCGGCCACCCGGTCCCCGTTTCCCTGTGCTCGTCGCTCATCGCCACAAACCTACGCCCGGAACAGGTGCCGGCGGATCGCCGCCACGTTTCCGAAGATGCGCACCCCGAGCACGACCACCACACCGGTGGACAGCTGACCGCCCACCCCCAACTGGTCACCCAGGTACACGATCAGACCCGCCACCAGCACGTTCGAGATGAACGACACCACGAACTGCTTGTCGTCGAAGATCCGGTCCAGCTTCGCCCGCACGCCGCCGAACACCGCGTCGAGCGCCGCCACCACGGCGATCGGCAGGTACGGCTGCAACGCCGCGGGCACGGTGGGGTCCAGATACACCCCTAGCACCACACCGGCGAGCAACGCCAGCACCGCGATCATCGGCCACCTCCGGAGGGGCTGGGAGACGTCCGCGAGCCGGACGGCCCGGGACTGGTCGAACCGGCGACACCCGAACCCGACGGGCTCGGACTCACCGAGGGCTCGGCGTAGCGTAGCCGTGGCTGCGGCGCGGCCGGCAGCGTGACGCCCTCGGCGTCCTTCACCCCGAACGACAACCCGGTCGTCCGCGCCACCTCACGCATCAGGCTCGCCGCCCGACTGCCGTCGAACCGGTCCCGCATCGACCCCGGACCGATCGCCGTCACCTCGTACGGGCTCGTCACCGGCCGGTAGTCCACCAGGATCGCCTCGCCCGCCGAACGGATCGTCGACGTCGCCGTCAACCGCTGCCCGTTGATCGCAACCGCCTCCGCACCCGCCGCCCACAGCGCGTTCGCCACCTTCTGCAGGTCGGAGTACAACACCCGGGACGGGCCGGCGTCCGCGCCCGTCACCGCGTCCTTGTCCTGCGCCGCGTCGGCCAACCGCACCACCACACCGTCGCCGCGCACCCGCCCCAGGCCGGTGCCCGCCTCCAGGTTCCGCAGCCGGGCCGCCTGCGAGCCGCCCAGCGCCGCGTCACGCTGCCGGCTCACCTCCTCGCGCAACTGGTCCGCCCGGGCGGTCAGCCGGTCCGCCTCGGCCTCCCGCTGCTTGATCTCGGCGATCAGCCCGGCCCGCGCCTTCGCCCGACCCGGCTCGTCGGCCATCGTCTCCCGGTACGCCACCGCGAACAGGAACCCGATCACCACGATCACCACGAGGCTGACCGGCCGAGCCAGCAGCCGACGCAACCGCGACGGCGGCACCTCCCGGCGCCGGGCCGCCGCGTCGCCGTACCCGGGATCGAGAGGGTTGCGGAACAGTTCGGTGAGGAAGTCCGGCGTGTACACCCGCGCCGACGGGTCCCGGCCGTCGCGAACCGGCGCGCTCACGCCGCCGCTCCCGCGCGCCGGGCACGCATCGCCCGCACCAGGCGGCTGGCCTGCACCACGTACATCGCCCCGGCCACCCAGTAGAGCACCAGGCCCCACCAGGCCAGCCCCCACCCGATCGCCCCGGCCACGGTGGCGGCGCCCGGCGCCGCGGCGGCCAGCAGCAGGACCGGGAACGCGGCCAGCAGTAGGAAGGTGGCCGTCTTGCCGACGTAGTGCACCGGCGGTGGCCCGTACCCGTAGCGGCGCAGCACCCCCAGCGACCCGAGCAGCAGCAGCTCGCGGGCCAGCAGCGCAGCGGTGAACTGCCACGGCACCACCTCGCGGGCGGTGAACGCGAGCAGCGTGGCCAGGATGTAGAGGCGGTCGGCGAGCGGATCGAGCAGCTCGCCGAGCCGGCTGACCTGCTGCAGGCGGCGCGCGATCCAGCCGTCCACCCAGTCGCTGGTGCCGCCGATGGCGAGCACCACGATCGCCACCACGTCCGCGCGGACCACCAGGAAGAGGTAGAGGAAGAGGGGCACGCCGGCGAGCCGGACGAGGCTGATCAGATTGGGCAGGGTGAGGACACGGTCCCCCACGACCGCCGTGGTACCGCCCGGAGCCGGATGCTCCGACGGAGCCGGCCGACGCGACACCGAACCTCCCTTCGCAGCACGGTCCGGCGGCCGACCGTGATCGGCCGCTCCAGGCACGTGCGCGTTGCCGGCCGGTCAGCGCCGGCGCCCTCTGCGATCCCGGGCTGGGACCTCCCCGATTGCGGCCCACCATCGTGTCGATCATGGGCCGGCGAGTTGCGCTGCCACTATATCGGGCCGTGCTGGCTCGCCTCGGCTTGCGCTTCCGGTGTCGTCGGCCTGTCTGGTGTGACGGCGCGCACCACCTGTAAGGCATCCTAGGACACTAGTGGAATGGGGCGTGCCGCGGGCGTGGGATCGGGGTCAGGGTCAGGCCGAGCGCGCGGTGGAGCCGGACCCGGCCGGGGCGGCCACCGATGCCGCCTGGCTGAACGCGAGCAGCGCCAGCAGCAGCTCGTGCTGCACCCGGTTGGGCATCCGGTCCAGCACGGCCTGGACCGCCTGGTGCCGCCGCTCGGTCAACTCCCGCAGCAGGCTCTCCGCCGCGGTGGTCGGGATCAGCCGAACCTCGCGCCGGTCGCGGGGGTCGGCCACCCGGCGCAGCAGGCCGACCGCCTCCAGGCGGTCGCAGAGCCGGCTCGCCGACGACGGCACCACGTCCAGCAGCTCGGCCAGCCGATTCACGTTGCTGTGCGGGTGGGCCATGATCAGCGAGAGCACGCGCAGCTGGGTCGGGGACACGCTGACGTTGTGCCGGGTGGTGGCGGAGTCGAGCACACCGATGAGCGCCTCGGCAGCGGCATCAATGGCCGCGGCAAGATTCGGAGGTCGCTCCACCGCTGTCCCCTGCGATCGTCCCGCTCGAATTTCGCCCCGCCGGCCCGGTCACCGCCCGCCGGCGTCCTCCGGTGGGCTGGAACCGCGCCAGTCCAGGCAGACGACGACCGCGTCGTCGCGGAGATCCGCGTCGGCGTGGTACGCGTGCAGTTCGCGCATCACCGTACCAACTGCTTCGGTCGCCGGCTGCAGCCGAGTGGATCGCATCGCGCGCGCCATGGCCTTTTCGCCGTAGGGTCCCTGGCCATCCGGTTCCGCGGCGTACACGCCGTCGCTGACCACGAAGAGCCGGTCCCCCGGCTCGACCGTGAACTCCTGCATGTCGTAGCGGGTCTCGGCGAACATGCCCAGCGGCAACTGCTGCTCCAGCCTGATCGGGGTGACCGTGCCGCCGCGCAGCCGCAGCACGTGCGGCGAGCCGGCGTCCACCGCGCGCACCACGCCCCGCCGGGTGTCCAGCTCCAGCAGCAGCGTGGCCACGTGCCGGCGGCCCCGGTGCTGGTAGAAGATGGTGTCCGAGGCCAGCTCGGCCTGCTCCACCAGACTCCCGCCAGAGCGGCGCGCGTTGCGCATGGCGTTCACCGTCACCGCGGTGAGCAGCGCCGCGGCCAGGCCGCTGCCGGCGCCGTTGAGGACGGTGACGGTGAGCCGGTCCCCGTCGACCGACCAGTCGAAGTGGTCGCCCCCCACCGTGTACGCCGGCTCGAGCTGCCCGGCCAGCAGGAACTCGCCGTGCGTGACGCTGCGCCCGGGCAGCAGGTCCCACTGCATCTCCGCGGCCATGCTGAGCCGCTCCCGCCGGCGGGCGCGGCGGTACCGGTCGGTCTCCCGCTCGGCGGCGCGCAGCGCCACCGCCAGCTCGCCCGCGACATCCCGGGCGTCCTCGACGGTGGCAGCGGCCGGGGCCTCCGGCAGCTCGACCATGAGCACGCCCAGTCGCTCGCCCCAGACCGACAACGGCAGGTAGGCCCGGCAGCGTCCGTCCTCGCCGGTGTCCAGCACCGGCTGCTGGCTGCTGAAGCAGCGCCGCGCCACGCCGTGCCCGTCGGGCAGGGCGCCGTCCGGCGCGGCCGGGTCGAGCACCGGCCAGAGCCCACTGAACCGGTAGTCGGCGATGAACACCTCGGTCCGTGCGGCGCCGAGCGCCCGGCGCAGCGCCCGGTCGGCGGCCTCGGCCAACTGGTCAGGCGGCGCCGCGCGCAGCGCGCGTGACACCTGTCCGAGCCCATCCGGCATGCTCATCCTCCGAGGACGACTATTGCTACAGGGCAAGCATCATACGAAGGACGGACCACGCGCCGACGCCCCGGCTCCGGCCGCCGCCCGACGCCCGTGACGGGCCCGGCTCACCCGCCGCTCGACCTGCGTGAACACCCGCCGGGGTCTCGCACCCCCGGCACACCGCACGGTCCCGCCGAGAGTCACGGGCCAGCTCCGGCGGTATCGCCCCGGCGACGCCCCACCGGCCGCGATACTGGCCCCTGGCGGCCAGGAGGTACAGCGTGAACTCGGCGAACGGCGCGGCGGTGGTGGTCGGCGTGGACGGCTCGGAGCCGGCGCTGCGGGCCGTACGCCTGGCCGCGGAGGAGGCCGCCCGACGGCACCGGCCGCTGCGGGTGGTGCACGGGTTCATCTGGCCGCTGCTGCGCGTACCCGTGGCGGCGCCGGCCGAGGGGCCACCCGGCGGCGGCCTGCGGCACCAGGCCGAGGAACTGGTCGCGGCGGCGGTCGCCGAGGCCGAGCGGACGACGCCCGGGCTGCGGGTCTCCGGGGAGATCATCGACGGGGAGGCCGCAGCGGTGCTGCTCGGCGAGTCCCCCACCGCCACCATGATCGTGCTCGGCGACCGCGGCCTCGGCGGCTTCGCCACCCTGGTGGTCGGGTCGGTCGCCATCCAGGTGGCCTCGTACGCCGACTGCCCGGTGCTGGTGGCCCGCGGCGCGGCCCGGGCCACCGGCCCGGTGGTGGTCGGGGTGGACGGTTCGGCGCTGTCCCGGGCCGCGGTCGAGTTCGCGGTCGAGGAGGCGGCGGTCCGGGGCACCCGGCTACACGCCGTGCACGCGTACACCCACCCGGTCTCCGGCGGCCCCGGCGACATGCAACCGCTGGTCTACGAGGAGAACCAACTCCGCGGCGAGGAGGACCGGATCCTGGCCGAGTCGCTCACCGGGCTGGCCGAGCGCTACCCGGAGGTGCCGGTGACCCGGGAGGCGGTCCACGGGCGGCCGGTCGCCGTGCTCACCGAGGCCTCCCGCGAGGCGCAGCTGGTCGTCGTCGGCGGGCAGGGTCGCGGCGAGCTGAGCGGCCTGCTCCTCGGGTCGGTGAGCCAGGGGGTGCTGCACCACGCCGACTGCCCGGTCACCGTGCTCCGCTCCCCCGGCTGAACGGTTGGCGCCGCCCGCGACGGGTAGACGGTCGGGAAGGCACAACGACCGGAGGAGGCAGGGATGCCAGGACCACGGCCGGGCAGCAATGCGTACGACAAGGAACGGGCGCGCCTGCGCGATCTGATCGAGAATTCCGGGCGGGCCGCCGACCAGGAGGCGAACCAGGTCGCGAACCGGATCCTGCAGGACGACCGCGGCCAGCGGGGCATCGTCCGGGGCGAGCGGACGTTCGGGCCGAAGGGCGAGCGCGAGCCGGGCGACCCGAAGTGAGGGCCGCACCCGTGGTCGACGGCGCCATCGCCGGCGCCGTCGGCACCACCGCGCTGAACGTCGTCAGCTACCTGGACATCGTGCTCCGGGCCCGGCCGGCGAGCAGCACCCCGGAGGAGACCGCCGGGCGCCTGGCGGACGTCGCCCACCTCGACCTCGGGCCCGAGAAGAAGGCCGCCAACCGCCGCTCCGGCCTCGGGGCGGTGATCGGTTACGCGACGGGGATCGCCGCCGGCGCCCTCTTCGGGGTGCTCGCCGCCCGCCGCAGGATTCCAGTGCCGCTGGCGGCGGGTCTGCTCGGCGGCGGCGTGATGGCCACCTCGGACGGGTCGATCGCCGCGCTGGGCGTGTCCGACCCCCGAACCTGGCGACCCGGCGACTGGTTGTCGGATCTCATCCCGCACCTGGCGTACGGAATGGCGGCCGCAGCCACCTGGCGGAGGCTGCGGCCGCCGTCTCGGCGGGGCGGTTAGCCCTGCCGGCCGCTCTCGTCGTCGGCCACCGGCTCGCCGGCCGGGCCGTACGGCGAGACCTGGCCCTTCGGAACCGGCCGCCCCACGTCCGCATTCGACGTGCCGCTGTTGCGCGGGTGCCCGGCCGCGCCGGGGACCTTGCTGTCCTGGCTGGTGCCACCCCGGTTGTTGCGGCGGAACTCCTGCTGCTGCGGATTGACCACGGGTCTCTCCTTCCCAGTGGGAGCACGCGACGTGGGCCGCGCACGTCGACCGGGTACCCGCCGCCGCCGAGCGCATTCCGGGTGCCGCCCGGCGTCTGGACCGGCCCGCGTCGGGTACCTCGACGGGATGCCAGACGATCGGAACGTGACGCAGGTGCTGCTCGACCGGCAGGGCCGCACGTACGCCGAGGAGGCGGGGATCTCCCTCGCCGACCGGCCCGGCCCGCTCTACCAGCTGCTGGTGCTCACCACGCTGCTGAGCACCCGGATCCGGGCCTCGGTGGCGCTCGCCGCGGCCCGGGAACTCTTCGCCGCCGGCTATCGCACCCCCCGGGCGATGGAGGCGGCAAGCTGGCAGGACCGGGTCGACGCGTTGGGCCGGGGCCACTACCGGCGCTACGACGAGCGGACCGCCACCATGCTCGGCACCGGCGCCCGGCTCTGCCTGGACCGGTGGCACGGTGACCTGCGCCGGATGCACAAGGAGGCCGACGGCGACCGGACGGTGCTGCGCCGGTTGCTCACCGAGTTCGCCGGCATCGGCCCGACCGGCGCGGACATCTTCCTGCGCGAGGCGCAGTCGGTCTGGCCGGACGTGCGCCCGTACGCCGACCGGCGGACCCTGGCCGGGGCACGGCGGCTGGGCCTGCCCGCGAACCCGAGCGGGCTGGCCGGGCTGGTCCGCGAGGCGGACTTCGGGCGCCTCGCGTCGGCGCTGGTCCGGGTGGCGCTCGGCGAGGAGTCGGCCGGCGAGGTCAGCCGGGTTGCGGCCGCCGCCCGCTGAGCCCTCCGGTCCGGTGGCTACTTGGCCGGGCCGGGCTTGGTGAGGTGCCAGGCCAGCGCGGCGGCGATCAGGGCGAGCAGCACCACGCCGCCGGAGATGCCGCTGCCCTCGCCACCGGTCGAGCGGTGGCCGGTGGACCCGAAGTAGATGACGGCGAGCCCGGCGAGCGCCGCGATGAACGTCCGCAGTCCTCGGTCTTTCACGCCTCGGACGCTACGGACGATCCGCACCGGTCCGGGGCGTTTCGCCGTACGTTCCCCCGTTCGGGGACGGCCTCACTCCTCCCGGCAGCCGACGGCGGTGCCGCGCAGGCGTACCCGGCGGATCGCCCGGTCGACCACCTCGACCACCTCGACAGTCAGCCCGGGCAGCCGTACCCGCTCCCCCGGCCCGGTGGGCACCCGGCCCAGGCCGGCCATGACCAACCCGGCCACCGTGGTGTACTCCCGTGACAGTGGGAAGGTGACGCGGACCCCGACGTCGGGCAGGTCGTACAGCGGGAAGTCCCCGGGGAGCAGCAGCGCCCCGTCCGGCTCCCGGACGGCCCGGCGCACCTCCGGGTCGGTCTCGTCGTACAGCTCGCCGACGACCTCCTCGAGCAGGTCCTCCATGGTGACCAGGCCGTCGATGCCGCCGTACTCGTCCACCACCAGGGCGAGCTGCTCGTGCTGCTGGCGCAGCCGGCGCATGGCGTCGGCCACCGGGAGGGTTCCGGGGAGCAGCACCGGCGGCCGCGCCCGCTGCCCGGTGCTGGCGCCGTCAGCGTCGACCAGGTCGCGGATGTGCACCACCCCCCGGACGTCGTCCAGCCCGCCCGGGCCGGTGACCGGCGCCCGGGAACGGCCGGCGGCAGCCAGCCGGCGCATCGCCTCCGCCGCCGGCAGCGACGCGGGCAGGACGGTCACGTCGCGGCGGGCCACGAGGATCTCCCGCAGGGTACGGCCGGCGATGTCGAACGCCCCGGCCAGAATCTCCCGCTGCTGCGCCGACAACCCGCGCTGGCTGACCAGCAGCTCCCGCAGCTCCTCCTCGGTCATCTCCTGCCGGCTGGCGCGCGGGTCCCCGCCGGCCAGCCGGACCAGCAGATCGGTGGCCCGGCTGAGGAGCCATACCGCCGGGCGGGACAGCCGGGCCAGCAGGTCCAGCGGCGCGGCGCTGAGCAGCGCCCAGCGTTCCGCCGTCTGCATGGCCAGCCGCTTCGGGGCCAACTCGCCGACGACCAGGGTGACGAAGGTCAGCACCACGGTCACCAGCAGCACGGCCACCGGGTGGGCGGCCCGGCCGAGGAAGCCCAGCGGGCCGACCAGCGGCTCGGCCAGGGACACCGCGGCGGCCGCCGAGGCGAGGAACCCGGCCAGCGTGATGCCGAGCTGGATGGTGGCCAGGTAGCGATTCGGTTCCCGGGCCAGCCGGACCAGCTGCGTCCCGGCACGCCCGGTCCGGCCCAGCCGCCGCAGCTGCCCCTCCCGCAACGTCACCAGGGCCATCTCGCTGCCGGAAAGGGCCGCGTTCACCAGCACCAGGACCAGCACCAGGGCGAGCTGGGCGCCCATCAGTCGTTCTCCAGGTCGTCAAGGGAGATCGCGTGGGTCATCAGCCACCGGGCCAGCGCGGCCATCCCGAACAGCCACAGCGGCGCCGACTCGGTGGTCCCGTTCGTGGCGAAGATGGCGAACCGCAGGTCGGGTGCGCGGTACGCCTCGATCCGCCACCGGTGGTTCTTGTCCCGCCAGACCGCCGAAGGGTCCATGGCGTCACCGTAGGTGACGGGACACGCCGCCGGTGGCGCTTGGCTCACCCGCCGGGCACGAGGTAGCCGCCGAGCAGCACGCCCAGCCCCGCCACCGCGACCGACAGGAGCAGCCCGCCGACCAGCAGCCAACCCAGGCCCGCCCACCCGGAACCCCGTGCCCGGGTCGGCGGCACGTCGCTCCGCCACCGTTCCCGGTAGAGCCAGGCGAGCACGCCGAGGCCGAACGGCAACAGGCCGATCCAGAACCAGAACCACCGGGTGCCGGCCACCGGTGGGGGCCCGGCCACCAGCATGACCAGCCAGCCGAGGCCGAGGGTCAGGCCCAGCAGTCCCGCCGCGTTGGCGAGCGACTCGGCCGGGGCATCTCCGAGTCGGAGGCTGGCGTTCCGGGCGAGCCGGTCGTCCATGGGGTCGGATCCGGTCGCCGAGCCGTCGACGGGCATGTTCGTGTAGCGGATCTGACCGTCGGGACGGCTCCACACGACCATCCAGCCCTCCGAGGCGTACCGGGGCTGCGGCCGGCGTCCCCACGCGCCGGCATCGGTGCTCCAGCCGTCGGCCCGGAACCAGGTGACGACCCGTCCCCCGGCGAGGTCACGGTCCAGCTCCGCCTGGTCGGCGGCGCGGGGAGCCGTCCACCAGGCGAGGGCCGCCCAGACCAGCCAACACCCGACCACCGCGATGGGGAACGCGCGGCGGCCCAGGCGGGACCAGTCCAGGCGGATCCGGGCGCTGCCGGAAGGCGGCATGATCATGAGCCCACCCTCGCACCCCGGTGCAACGGGTCAGCCGGGTGGCGCCACCACCTCGCGCGCGTCGTCGGGCAGGCGCCGGGTGGCGCCGCGCCGGTCCAGCAGTTCCAGCAGCGGCACGGCCACCCGGCGGGTGGTGTCCAGGGCCTGCCGGGCGGCGCTGAGCGTGAACGGCTGCGGCAGCCGGGCGAGCACCCGGACGGCGTCGTCGAGGGCGCCCGGCAGCAGCACCACGTTCTCGGCCAGCCTGAGCAGCGCCCCGGCCCGGACGGCCGCGCCGATCTCGCGGGGGCCGAGGCCGAGGTCGGCGAGGCGGTGCGCCTCGGGGGCCTGTAACGGGCGGTCACCGTACTCGGCTCGGACCCGATCGACCGCGCGGGCGACCGGTTCGGGCAGCGCGTCGGCCGCGGCGGCGGTGACCCGGCCGGACCGCAGCCGCAGCGGTGGGCGCAGCAGCGCCTCGACCAGGGCCCGGTCGGACAGGGCCAGCCGCTGGCGCAGCACGTCGACCGGGACGCCGGGTTCGAGGGGGTGCTCGCGGGCGTACCGGACGACCTCCTCGGTGAGGCACCGGCCGAGGTCCCGCCAGTGGTCGGGGTCGGCCAGCCAGTCGCCGGCCACCGGGGCCGCGGTGACCGGCACCCCCATCCGGGTCAGGTCACCGCCCCGGACCAGCCGCCGGCGGCGCAGCTCCCCGGCCAGGTCCGGCCGGCCGTCCAGCCTCGCCAGGACGCCGGCCCGGGCGGCGGCCGCGCCACGCCGGCCCAGTGGCGGCGGGTCGACGTCCAGCACGGTCACTCCGCCGGCGACGTGGTGCCGCCCGGGGTCGCGCAGCAGGGCCCGGTCGCCGATCAGCAGCGGCAGCGGGCGGGCCAGCCGCAGCCGGACGGTGTCCGGGCCGAGCGGGCGTACCCGGGCCGGCACGGCGGCGGAGCCGACGTGCAGGGTGAGGGTGGCCGGCAGGTCGGCGGCCGGGTCGCCGGCGAGCCGGACGTCCAGCAGGTCGGTCAGCCGGAACCGGCCGGGGCTGAGCAGGGCGTCGCCCCGGGCCACCCGGTCCCGGGACACCCCGCGCAGATTCACCGCCACCCGGGCCACCGCGTCGACCTCGACCCGGGCGGCGTTCAGCGAGTGCACGCCGCGGACCCGGACCGGTTCACCGGTGGCGGCGAGCTCGAGCTGGTCGCCGACGCGCAGCCGACCGCCGCCGAGGGTGCCGGTGACCACCGTGCCGCTGCCCCGGATGGTGAACGAGCGGTCCACCCAGAGCCGGACCGGGGCGTCGAGCGCCGGGGCGGGCAGCCGGGCGACGAGCCGCTCGAGGGCGTCGCGCAGCTCCGCCAGCCCGGCGCCGGTGGTGCCGCTGACCGGCACCGCCTCCACCTCGCCGAGCGAGGTCGCGGCGAGCTCCTGCCGGGCCCGGGCCAGGGCCGGCCCCGGGTCGGCCAGGTCCGCGCGGGTCACCGCCAGCAGCCCGTACGACACTCCGAGCGCGTCCAGCGCGGCCAGGTGCTCGGCGGACTGGGGCATCCAGCCCTCGTCGGCGCCGACCACGACCAGCGCGGCCGGGACCGGGCTGACGCCGGCGAGCATGTTCGGCACGAAGCGCTCGTGCCCGGGCACGTCGACGAAGGCGACGGTGCCGCCGGAGGGCAGCGTGGTCCAGGCGAAGCCGAGGTCGATGGTCATGCCCCGGCGGCGTTCCTCCGCCCACCGGTCGGGTTCCATCCCGGTCAGCGCGCGGACCAGGGTGGACTTGCCGTGGTCGACGTGCCCGGCGGTGGCCACGACCCACACGGTCAGCCACCCACCCGCAGGATCGCCGCCCGCACCGTCTCGTCGGCGTCGGCCGGTACGCAGCGCAGGTCGAGCAGGAGCCGACCGTGCACGACCCGGCCGAGGATCGGCGGCGCGCCGATGCGCAGCGGATCGGCGTACCGCTCGGGCAGGCTCAGCGCCCACGAGTCCAGCTCCACCCCGGGGGCGCCCCCGCCGCCGACCACCGCGGCGCTGGGCACCACCTCGGCCTTGCAGCCGTCCTCGCCGAGCCGGTCGCGCAGCCGCTCGGTGCGGTCGCGCAGCGCGGCCGGGTCGGCGTGCAACGACTCGCGGGTGGGGGTGGTCGGGCCGTGCAGAGTGGCGGCGAGCGCGGCCAGGGTCAGCTTGTCCACCCGTAGGGCCCGGGCCAGGGGGTGCCGACGCAGCCGCTCCACCAGGTCGGCCGCGCCGAGCAGCAGGCCGGCCTGCGGGCCGCCGAGCAGCTTGTCGCCGCTGGCGGTGACCAGGTGGGCGCCGGCGCGCAGGGTGCTGGCGGCGTCCGGCTCGTCGGGCAGCAGCGGATCGGGGGTGAGCAGCCCGGAGCCGATGTCGGCGACCACCGGCACGCCGAGGGTGGCCAGCTCGCCGACCGGCACCGCGGAGGTGAAGCCGCTGACCACGAAGTTCGACGGGTGCACCTTGAGCACGAATCCGGTGCGTGGGCCGATCGCGGCGACGTAGTCGGCGCGGCTGGTGCGGTTGGTGGTGCCGACCTCGCGCAGCCGCGCGCCGGTGCTCTCCAGCAGGTCGGGCAGGCGGAATCCGTCACCGATCTCGACCAGCTCGCCGCGGCTGACCACGATTTCCCGGCCGGCGGCCAGGGCGGTGGCGGCGAGCACCAACGCGGCGGCGCCGTTGTTGACCACGTGTACGGCCGGCGCGTCGGGCACGGCGGCGGCGAGCGCGTCGAGCGCCTCCCGGCCGCGCCGGGCCCGCCGCCCGGTCCGCAGGTCCAGCTCCACGTCGGTGTGCCCGGCGGCGGCGGCGAGCGCCTCGACGGCGGCGGTCGACAGCGGGGCCCGACCGAGGTTGGTGTGCAGCACGACGCCGGTGGCGTTGAGCACCGCCCGGGGCACCGGCGCGGGCAGCTCGGCCAGCGCCGCGTCGCGTACCTCGTCGGGGCTGATCTCGCCGCGGCGGGCGCGCTGCTGGGCCCGGACGACGGCGGCCTTTACCCGGTCACGACCGAGCGCGCCGACGGCGGCGGCGAGGGCCGGGTCCGCGAGCAACGCGTCGGTACGCGGCACCCGCCGCCGCGGGTCGGCGTCACGCATCGGGTCATCTCCCCTGGCACGCCTCGCAGAGGCGGCGTCCCTTGTTGCCTCGCGGAGGCAGTGTTCCCCTGGTTGCCTGGCGGAGACGGACGGGAATCGAACCCGCCTGGCCCGGGTCCCGGACCACACCGGTTTTGAAGACCGGGAGGGGCACCAGCCGCCTGAACGCCTCCACTCAGCACTTAACCACATGCGATCTCCAGCCGCCTGTGGAGGGGCGTACCCGTCCCCGATCAGGGACCGGACGTCTCGAAGTGGGGCCGGGGCTCGCCGGGAGCGGTGGGCAGGCGGGTGATCGGCGGCAGCACCAGCGCGACGAAAGCGAGGATGCCGATGACCGTGAAGGGCAGGGTGTAGCTCTTGCCGCTGGCGTCGTAGAGCAGCGCGGTGAGCAGCGGCCCCACGACTCCCCCGATGCTCCAGGCCACGATCATCGCCCCGTAGATGGCGCCCGCGTTCGGGGTGCCGAAGTAGTCGGCGGCGGTCGCCGGCATGGTGCCGAAGCCACCCCCGTAGGCGAGGTAGACCAGGGCGGCGAAGACCGCGAAGAGCCAGAAGGCGGAGGAGTGCGGCAGGATCAGGAAGCAGATTCCCTGCAGGGCGAGCATGCCGATGAACGCGCTCATCCGGCCGATCCGGTCGGACAGCCACGCCCAGGCCACCCGCCCACCGCCGTTGAACAGGCCGAGGATGCCGACCAGTCCGGCGGCGGTCGCGGCGCTCACGCCGGCCACCGCCTGGGCGGCGTCCGCGGCCTGGGAGATCAGCGCGATACCGCACGTCACGTTGAGCGTGAGGATCAGGGTGAGCAGGTACCACTGCCGGGTGCGCAGGGCCTCGCCGAAGGTGTAGACCCGGGTGCCGGCGACGGCCCGGCCGCCGACCGCCGGGGTGAAGCCCGGCACCTGGTACCCGGGCGGCGGATTGCGGAAGAACGACGCGCCGAGCAGCACCGCGACCAGGTAGGCGATGCCCAGCGGCAGGAAGACGCTGGTCTTGTGGTCGGTCCCGGCCAGCAGCGCCTTCGCCACCGGTGCGGTGATCACGGCGCCGAAGCCGAAGCCGGCGACCGCGATCCCGGTGATCAACCCGCGTTTGTCGGGGAACCACTTGCTGAGCATGGCGATCGGCGTGATGTACACGGCGCCGAGCCCGATGCCGCCCATCACCCCGTAGGTGAGCAGCAGCAGCCACAGCTGGCCGCTGGACGACACCAGCGACGCCAGCATGGTGCCGACGGCGTAGAGGATCCCGCCGCCCAGCGCGACCGGCCGCGGCCCGCGGCGATCCTGGATGCGCCCGCCCACCAGGCTGCCGATGAAGATGGTCCCGATCGCCACCTCGAACGGCAGCACCACCTCGGCCTTGCTCCACCCGAACTCGGCCTGGAGCGGCTTGTTGAAGACGCTCCAAGCGTAGACGGCACCCAGCGCGAGTTGGACGAGCACGGCCGCCACCACGAGACCCCACCGGCCTCGCGTCGGTTGTCGATGTCCCCGCGAATCCGCGGATGTTGTGGCCATGAGCGGTACCCCCGTATCGGCTCATGGGCCTGGCGCCTGCCGTGTGTCTACCCCGAATTCGGGCCGGCGCCCGGCCCGTTGACGTCTGGTGCCCGGTTTTCGCGACGCCCTGCACGTTCCCGCTGCGGCACCACGGTGTACTTCGGGTCCTTCGCCGAGGCGACCCCGCCATGGAAGATGCCGAACCGGGTGCAGAGCGAGGCGGCGAGCAGCGCGCCGCCGGCGAGCGCGGACAGCAGCCGGCTACGCCGGCCGACCAGCGCGCCCACGACCCCGGCGGCGGTCAGCGCCCGCCCGGCCCGCAGCAGCTTGCCGGGGGTCCCGACCGTGTAAGGCTCGCTGAGCAGGCCGAGTCGGTTCTCCACCCGGTGCGAGCCCCACAGCTCCAGGGCCGCGCCGGCGACGGCGAGGCGCCGCGCCGGGCCGGCCTGTGCGGTGGGCGCGGCGAGCAGCCCCACGCCAGCGCCGCTGGCCAGCGCGCTGCCCGCGAAGATGGTCGGCAGCTCCGGGTACGCCTCGTGCCAGGACGGCACCGCCGTGTCGGCGAGCAGCACGCCGGTGTAGGTGGACAGCGCCGGGGCGGTGGCCGCGGCGACCAGCCCGGCGGCGTGCCCGACCGGGGGCAGCAGCCGCCGGCCGAGGCCGAGCAGGCCCCGCTCGGGCAGCCAGGGTACGGCCTCGGCGATCGCGGCGACCCCGGCGGCCGGCCCGAAGGTGCTCAGGATCCAGGTGCCCATCGACATCGGCGAGGTCGGCTTCGCCACCCGCAGCATGTGGTGGAACCGGCTCGGCCGGCCCAGGTCGTGGACGAGGAAGTACGTGCTGGCGCTGATCGCCGCGAGCGAGGTGAGCCGGCCGGCCCGGCGCAGCGCCGGCCGGCCGGTGAGCTGCCCACCGGCCGCCAGCAGGGAGGACCCGGCCGCGAGCCCGCCGGTGAACAGGTACGCGGCGATGTCCCACTTCCACACCGGCGGCTTGAGGATCGGCCGGCCGTAGTACGAGGTGAACTCGGCGGGCGGCACCGCGAGTTCCTCCCCGCCGCCACGCCGGCGGCGGCCGCCGCGCCCGTCGGTGAAGGGGGCGTCGCGGGGCGGCTGCGGCGCCAGGCCGGCCTCGGCCGCCCCGGCGTCGGTGCGCGCCACGCCGGCCCCACTGCCGGTCGCCCGGCTCCCGTTCGGGATCGCCGGAGCGGCACCCGCCTTCGGGGCGTGGCCGCCCGGCGTACCGGGGCGGGCCAGCCCCTCGACGGCGAGCCGCTCACGGAAGCGGCGGAAGAGGTCACCGACGGGAGGGCGGTCCGGACTCACGATGAACCTCCGACGAACGCGGCGACGGCCGCCGCCGCCATGGCCAGGGCGGCCAGCCCGGCCCGCTTCCACATCTTCGGCAGGTCCCGGGTGGTGACCACCGGGTCCGGCGGCAGGCCGTAGACCTCCGGCTCGTCGAGGAGCAGGAAGAACGCGCCGTCGCCACCGACGCCGTCGGTGGGGTCGTGGCCGTAGAGGCGGGCCTCCGGCACCCCGCGTTCGTGCAGCTGGGCCACCCGCGCGGCGGCGCGTTCCCGCAGCTCGTCCAGCGGCCCGAACTGGATCGACTCCGTCGGGCAGGCCTGCGCGCACGCCGGGGTCTTGCCGGCGCCCAGCCGGTCGTAGCAGAGCGTGCACTTCCACGCCCGGCCGTCGTCCTTGCGCTGGTCGATCACGCCGTAGGGGCAGGCGGAGATGCAGTATCCGCAGCCGTTGCAGATGTCCTCCTGCACCACGACCGTGCCGAACTCGGTCCGGAACAGGGACCCGGTCGGGCAGACGTCCAGGCAGGCGGCGTGGGTGCAGTGCTTGCAGACGTCCGACATCATCAGCCAGCGGAAGTCGCTGCGCGACTCCGCGCCGGTGGCCCGGCCGGGTGGCTGCGCGGCGGGCATGCCGAGGAACTCCGGCCCGGCGGCCATCCGCGCGGCGGCCGCCGGCTGACCGGGAGGTAGGCCGGGGTCGGTGCCGGTGTCCTCCGCCGTATCGGCGGCGGCCGCCGCACTGGCCGGGCTGGCCGCCGCCCCGGTCGGCTCGCCGGCGAACGGCGGGGTGCGGTGCCCGGCCGGGCGGGGCTGCTCGATGAAGGCGACGTGCCGCCACGAGTTGGCGGTGAGCGCCCCGGTGTTGTCGTAGGACATGCCGAGCAGGTCGAAGCCCGACGCCGGGACGGCGTTCCACTCCTTGCAGGCGACCTCGCAGGCCTTGCAGCCGATGCAGACGCTGGTGTCGGTGAAGAAGCCCATCCGGGGCGGCGCGTCGGTCCACCCGGCGTCCGGGGCGGGATCGAGCGGCCCGTAGAGGCTGTTGGTGTCAGGCATCCCCGCCTCCACCGCCCTGTGCCGCCTGCTCCGGCGTCTGCTCGTCGCCGATGGCGGGCCCGCTGGCCGCGTCGGAGGTGACCACCGGCACCTTCCGGTACGGGGTCATACCGGCGCGCCGCTGGTAGTCGCCCACCAGGTCGAGCAGCGCTGGTCCGGTGGGCCGGCGGCCCGGCCGGACGTCACAGGTGCCGACCTTGCTCTCCTGGATGAGCACGTTCGGGTCCAAGGCGATGCCGAACAGGTCGTTCGCCGAGTCGCCGGTGACCAGGCCCTGCGGGCCGAAGTGGTACGGCAGCCAGATCTGGTGGATCAGCCGGTCGTCCACCCGCAACGGGGTGAGCCGGTCGGTGACCAGCACCTTCGCCTCGATCACCGCCCGCCCACTGATCAGGTGCGCCCAGCCCAGGTGGTCCAGTCCGACCTCGCCGGCCAGCTCCGGAGAAACCTCCACGAACATCTCCGGCTGGAGTTCGGCGAGCGGCCGTACGGTGCGGCTCATTCCGCCAGCGGTGTGGTGCTCGGTGAGCCGGCTGACCGTGAAGACGTATGGGAAGACTTGGCTATGCGGCTCCGGCGGACTCGGATTGATCCGGTTCACCGGGTGCTCGTAGATCTTGCGGGTCGGGTTGGCCTGCTGGCCGTACAACGGGTTGCGCATCGGGGACTCGGCGGGCTCGTAGTGGGTCGGCAGCGGTCCGTCGAGCACCCCGGTCGGCGCGTACAGCCAGGCCTTACCGTCGCCCTGCATGACGAAGGGATCGTCACCGGCCAGCCCCTCGGGGCCCGAGGCGCCCGCTGGCGGCCGGTACGTCGGCGGCTTGGTCTTCTCGAAGTCCGGCACGTCGTACCCGGTCCACTCGCGCTTCTCGCCGTCCCACCAGACGTACTTCTTCCGCTCGCTCCAGGGCCTGCCGTCGGGATCGGCCGAGGCGCGGTTGTAGAGGATCCGCCGGTTGGCCGGCCAGGCCCAGCCCCACTCCGGGGCCACCCAGGTCTGCTCCGATCCGGGCTTTCGGCGGGCGGCCTGGTTGACCCCGTCGGCGTAGACCCCCGAGTAGATCCAGCAGCCGATCGCGGTGGAGCCGTCGTCCTTCGCCTCGGCGAACGCGGACAGCGGGCGGCCGGTGGCCACCTCGTAGCCGTTGATCTCCTTCAGCACCGCCTCGGCGCTCGGCTCGGCGAGCGGACCGTGCGTCGGATAGTCCCAGGCCAGGTCGAGCAGCGCCCGGTCGCGGGGCTTGGTGGAGGCGGCCAGCCTCTCCCGCAGCTTGCGTCCGAGATGGTAGAAGAACCACAGCTCGGACCGGCAGTCACCCGGGGGGTCCAGGGCCTTCTCCCGCCACTGCAGCAGCCGCTGGGTCTGGGTGAAGGTGCCCTCCTTCTCCACGTGCGAGGCCGCCGGCAGGAAGAACACCTCCGTCCGGCACTCCTCCGGCACGATCTCGTCGGTGGCCACCTCGGGACTGTTCTGCCAGAACGTCGCGCTCTCGATCAGGAACAGGTCACGGACGACCAGCCAGTCGAGATTCGCCAGGCCCAGCCGCTGGGCCCGGCCGTGCGCCGAGCCGACCGCCGGGTTCTGGCCGAGCAGGAAGTAGCCCTTCACGTTGCCGTCGATCATGTTCAGCACCGTCTGGTACGTCCCGTGGTCGCCGGTCATCCGGGGCATGTAGCCGTAGCAGAAGTCGTTCTCCGGTGTGGCCGCGTCGCCCCAGTACGCCTTGAGCAAACTGGCCGCGAAGGCCCGCGAGTTGCCCCAGAAGCCCTTCTGCCCGGGGTGCCGGATCCGGTCCACCCAGTTGTCGAAGGTCGGGTGGATGGCGTGGTGCGGCATCGGCAGGTAGCCCGGCAGCAGGTTGAACAGCGTGGGGATGTCCGTGGAGCCCTGGATGCTGGCATGCCCGCGCAGGGCCATGATCCCGCCGCCCGGCCGCCCCACGTTCCCCAGCAGCAGCTGGATGATCGCCCCGGTGCGGATGTACTGCACACCGACGCTGTGCTGGGTCCAGCCCACCGAGTAGACCAGCACGCCAGTCCGATCCCGGCCGGAGTTCTCCGTCCAGGCGCGGGCCAGCTCGAGGAACTTCTCCTGCGGGATGCCGCAGACGCGCTCCACCATCTCCGGGGTGTAGCGGGCGAAGTGCCGCTTGAGGATCTGGTAGACGCAGCGCGGATGCTGCAGCGTGTCGTCGCGCTGGACATCCGAAGGCAGCGGCATGCCGTGCGACTCGTGCCGCAGGCCCGCCGCGCTGTCACGCTCCCGGCCGGTTCCCCTGATCCGCGTGCGCCCCTCGTGTCCCTCGTACTGCCAGCTGGTCTCGTCGTACGAGCCGGTCTCCGAGTGGTAGCCGGAGAAGAGACCGTCCAGGTCCTCGGTATCGACGAACTGCTCGCTGACGATGGTGGCCGCGTTGGTGTAGGCGACGACGTACTCCCGGAAGTCGAGCTCGTTGTCGAGGATGTACCGGACCACGCCGCCGAGCAGCGCGATGTCGGTGCCCGCCCGGATCGGCAGGTACGTGTCCGCGAGCGCGCTGGTCCGGGTGAACCGGGGATCGACGTGGAAAACCTTGGCGCCGCGCTTCTTGGCCTCCATCACCCACTGGAAGCCCACCGGGTGGGCCTCAGCCATGTTCGAGCCCTGAATGACGATGACGTCAGCGTTGACCAGGTCCTGCTGGAAGACCGTCGCGCCACCGCGACCGAAGCTGGTCCCCAGACCGGGGACGGTAGCCGAGTGTCAAATCCGGGCCTGGTTCTCGATCTGCAGTGCGCCCGCCGCCGTGAACAACTTCTTGATGAGGTAGTTCTCCTCATTGTCCAGCGTCGCCCCACCCAGGCTGGCGATGCCCAGCGTCCGGTTCAACGGCCGGCCCTCGTCGTCGACGTCCTCCCACGTCTCATCGCGGGCAGCGAGGACGCGGTCGGCGATCATGTCGAGCGCGACCTCGAGGTCCAGGTCCTCCCACTCGGTCCCGTACGGCCGGCGGTAACGGACCTTCGTCTGCCGCAGCGGACTGGCCACCAGGCTCTTGCTTGCCGAGCCCTTCGGGCAGAGCCGACCGCGCGAGATCGGACTGTCCGGATCACCCTCGATCTGGGTGACCCGCCCGTCCTTCACGAACACCCGCTGCCCGCAGCCCACCGCGCAGTACGGGCAGACCGACCGGGCCATGCTGTCGGCCGTCTCGGTACGCGCGGTCAGGGCCGCCGAATTGGCCGACTGGGCCGCCGCACCCCGGCCGAGCGGGTCAGTGCCGGTGAGCTGCCGGTAGACCGGCCAACCCTCGATGAAGGTCTTCAGACCCACCCGGAACACCCCCTCCCCCGCTGGCGGAAGCTGACCTCCTGACACTAGGCCAGCCACCGGGCGCCCGCGACCTGACCGGCAGATCATTTTTCCCCAAGGCGCGTGGTTTGAAGCGGTGGCCGCTGGCAATGAGCGGCCCATGCCAGGGACCCGCGGATGACCCCGGTGCTGCTGGTGGTGGCGAAGGCGCCGGTGCCCGGCCTGGTCAAGACCCGGCTCTGCCCGCCGGCGACGCCCGACGAGGCGGCCGACATCGCCGCCGCCGCGCTGCTGGACACCCTCGACGCGGTCACCGCGACCCCCGGCGTCACCCCGGCCCTCGCCCTCTGCGGCTCGCTGAGCCGGGCGGTCCGCGGTACCGAGCTCGCCCGCGCCGTCCGGGGCTGGCACCTGCTCGACCAACGCGGCGGCGGGTTCACCGACCGGCTGATCGCCGCGCACGCCGAGGTGGCCGCCCGTTTCCCCGGCTGCCCGGTCCTGCAGATCGGCATGGACACGCCGCAGTTGCGCCCGCCGGTGCTCGACCGGGCCGTCCGCCGGCTGTCCGGCACCGCCGCGGCCCTGCTCGGTCCGGCCGCTGACGGCGGCTGGTGGGCGCTGGGGCTGCACGACCCCCGCCAGGCGGAGGCGCTGCGCGGGGTGCCGCTGTCGCGCGGGGACACCGGGCTGCGTACCCGGCGGGCGCTGCGCGCCCGGGGGCTGCGGGTGGTCAGCCTGCCGCTGCTCAGCGACGTCGACACGATGGCCGACGCGGTCGCGGTGGCGGCGACCGCCCCGCACGGCCGTTTCGCCACTGCCGTCGCGGCGGTGCTCGCCCCCGCGGGTCCGGCCTGACGGGGACACGCTAAGACAGCGGCGCCCCGGCTTGTGGCCGGGGCGCCGCTGGGCGTCGGTGTGCCGGTCGCCTCTCGGCGAGTGGCACGACGCGGCTCCAGCCGGACGGTATTCCGCGAAGGCAATTTGGGTGAGGCCCGGGGACACTGGACACACCGACGCTCTGCACAACGGTACGGGGTGGTTCGTTCTTCCGCCGCTCGCGGTGACCGCTGTCACCTGGGTGGTTGCGCTTTAGGGCTGGGGGCGAGGGTGCCCGGCTCCGGGCGGTCAGGCTTGATCCCTGCGCCGGTCACCCTCGCCCCCAGCCCCGTCGTGGTCGTCCGCCGCTGTCGTGTTCTGGGTACGCAAAAGGCCGCTGGCCGGCACCCCTGTGTCGGGGTGCCGGCCAGCGGCGTGATTGCGTTTGTCAGTTGTTCCAGTGCTGGGCGACGAGG
>NZ_JBIAIL010000021.1:0-126657 GCF_042871425.1 Micromonospora sp. NPDC005806
GTCCACACCGCGACCACCACGAAGGCCAAAACACCGGCTACAAAGAAGACGAAGTCCGTCAATCCCCGTCCACGCCGCACAGGTTAAAGATCAAGTTAGAGGCAGGTGATGACCCCGGCGAGCGTGCCGATGCCCACGGGCGCGAGGAGAGCGGCAAACCCCAACGCGGCTCGAGTAGCAAGATGGCGGCCGTGCGGGGTCCGCGACTGAAGTCGTTGCAGCCGGATTCCCACGTCTCCCCCAGCCATCGACAGGGCGGACGGCGGGTGCGGGGCACCGGCGAAGCTCAGGAGCGCACCTCGTACGGCAGCCTGGCCGCACTCGCGTACGGCCGCGGCGTCCGCTCGCAGCTCAATGAGCAAGCGCACGGCTGCGGGCGCTTCCCGGGTCAGCGGCAGCCAGGGGACGGCCGATGCGAGCCCTTCTACGGCGGACACCAGCAGGTGGTGGCGCTCGCGTAGGTGGGCCCGTTCGTGGCTGAGCACGGCGGCGAGCTGATCTGCCGGCAGGTCGCGCGTGCAGCTGGCGAGCACTGTCATGCCGCCGGCCCCGGCGAGGCTGTACGCCATCGGGGTCGGGTGAGGGATCCACAGCACCGCCGAGTCGCCGGGTGCCGCCGTTTCGCCGGAGAGGGTGAGCAGATCGGCGTGGGCTCGCCGGGCGCGGTAAGCCGTTCGTGCCCGGCGGACGCACGAGGCGGCGAATTTCGTCAGCGCCGTGAGTATGAGCAGAGCGCCGGTTGCACCGAGGACTTCGTCGAGGGCAGGCGGGCGGCTCGGATGTACCCAATGCAGACAGAGCCGGGCGAGGTCATGCAGTGCCCAGTCATGGGCGGCACCCGGAGCGAGCAGCAGGGCGACGGCGAGGCCGAAGGTGGCCGTCACGGCGATGAGCAGTCCGAGCCAGCCGAGCAACACCGCGACGGGGTCAGCGACGTGGCGGAAGCAGAACCGCAGCGCGGCGGGCCCCCACCATGCGGCGACGACGGCCCCGGCGATGAGTGCGAGTGCCATGCTCACGCGCCGGGCTCCCGTTCGTGGAGTACCTGCTTGAGGATGTGCAGTTCCCGGTCGGTGGCTGACCTGGCGAAGTGCAGAAGCACCAGGTCCGGGTCGGTACTGGTGTCGAGCACCTGGCGCAGGGTCCGGGCGGTGATCTCCTCACGGGTGCCGGCAGGGCGGTAACGGTAGGCCTTGCCGTCCTTCTCGCGCGCGGCCCAGCTCTTGCGGTGCAGGTTGTCGAGCACGGTGAGCACGGTCGTGTAGGCCAGGGCACGGTCGGTGGTCAGCGCGTCGAGGACGTCTCTGACCAGCAGCGGCCGGTCGGCCTGCCACAGGACGTCCATGACGAGCGCTTCGAGTCTGCCCAGCTCTGCCACGTGCTCTCCCTTCGCGCCCGTAAGGGTACGCGGGGCGACCCGCCGGGCCACCAGGACGTGCCGGGCCAGTGACGGCTGCGGGAGCACCGTGGGCCCGATACCTCGGGAGTGACCCGCCCGGTCAGGACGACCTCGAAGGTCGTCCATATTCACGGAGGGCGAAAAAGTTGCGTCTTGCAAGGTTCAACCTTGACCAGGGCAGGCGTATGAAGTGATCCGGGTCAATGCCGTACCCACCCCCAACGGCACTCCCAGAGGAGCTGGAATGCACAAGAAACTGCTGGCCGCCGCCGGCGCCGCCGCCCTCGCCCTGCTGGCCTTCCCGTCGCCCGCCCAGGCCAACCACAGCTGGGGCGGCTATCACTGGGCCCGCACCGCCAACCCGTTCACTCTGAAGCTGGGTGACAACGTCAGCTCGCAGTGGGACTCCGCGCTCGCCGGCGCCTCCGCCGACTGGAGCCGGTCCACCGTCCTGGACACCACCGTCGTGGCCGGCTCGACCAATCCCAGGAACTGCAAGGGCGTCAGCGGCCGTGTTGAGGTCTGCAACTCCACCTACGGCAACAAC
This sequence comes from Micromonospora sp. NPDC005806, assembly GCF_042871425.1. Taxonomy (NCBI): domain Bacteria; kingdom Bacillati; phylum Actinomycetota; class Actinomycetes; order Micromonosporales; family Micromonosporaceae; genus Micromonospora; species Micromonospora sp. NPDC005806. The sequence continues at coordinate 1,947 of NZ_JBIAIL010000021.1, forward strand.
GGCTGGCTGGGCATCGCCTCGATCTCGATCACCGGCGGCACCCACATCACCCAGGGCACCGTCAAGCTGAACGACACCTACTTCAACACCGCGCAGTACAACACGCCGGCGTGGCGCAATCTCGTCACCTGCCAGGAAGTCGGCCACACCTTCGGTCTGGACCACCAGGACGAGAACTTCAACAACGCCAACCTCGGCACCTGCATGGACTACACCAACGACCCGAGCACCAACCAGCACCCCAACCAGCACGACTACGACCAGCTGGTGAGCATCTACTCCCACCTCGACTCGACCAGCACGGTCGGCTCCTCGCCGGCCGCCGCCTCGGTCGGCAACTCGCCGGAGTCCTGGGGCGCGCTGGTGAGCGGCTCCCGCGCCGACCGGCACTCCACCTACGTCCGGCACTACGCTGACGGCACCATGGTCGTCACTCACGTGATCTGGGCCTGATCGTCAGGTCGACCGCGGTGGAGGGGTCCGTCGCAGGATCGCCGAGCAGCACAGCGGCCCCTCGCCGAGGGCGAGGGGCCGCTGTGCTGCTGCCGGTCAAGCCGAGTACCCGCGCGAGGCGGACCAGTTGGCCAGGTCGGTCGCACAACTGGCGGCAAGGTGGCCGCACTCCGCCTGTGATGCCACGGCCACAGGATTGAGCGGTCAGCCTGATAAATGGCCCGGCCGGGCTCGAACCAGAGTTCGGTCCCGGCCGGACAGGTCCACGCTTACAGGCGGTCGAGGATCTTCTGGAGGGTCTGCACCTCCGCCGCCTGGCCAGCGGCGATCTTGGCGGCGAGAGCCTCGGCCTCGGGGTTGCTGCCGTTGGCCTGCTCGGTCTTGGCCATCTCGATGGCGCCATTGTGGTGGGCGATCATCATTTCGGCGAACTTCTTGTCGAACTCGGTGCCCTTGGCTGCGGTGAGCTCCGCCATCTCCTGCTCGGACATCATGCCCGGCATGTCGGAGTTCATCCCCGGCATGTCGTGAGAGGGCGAGGCCGACATTCCGTGCATGTTGTGATTGCCCGGCGTCGGGGTGGGCTTCCCCCAAGCCGTCAGCCACCCCTTCATAGTGGTGATCTCCGGATCCTGGGCGGCCTTGATCTTGGCAGCCAGATCCTTCAGCTCCGCGTCGGTCGCGCGGCTCGGAGCGAGGTTGGCCATCTCGACGGCCTGCTGGTGGTGCGGGATCATCATCTGGGCGAACATGACGTCGGCGTCGTTGAACGTGCTGTTCGCCGAGGCCGAGGCCGAGGCCGCCGCCGACGGGCTGCTGTTGCCGTGCTCCATGCCGGCCGTGTCGTCACCGCCGCCGCAGGCAGCGCTGACGAGCAGGGCGGACAGGGCGACACCGGCAAGGGCGGTCGGGCGCAGGATGGTTCGCTTCATCGGGTAAATGGTCCTTGTCCCTAGTGGTTGGCAGAAGGTCATGTGATCCGGTCTGGTGGCTTGCGGTGGATCTATGTCCGCAAGACCGACACCGTGCTCATCTGCAGTCCGAGAGGACGTCGGGGTGGCGGGTCATGCCCCCGGCTCCTTCTCCAAGGCCAGGCACCCGCGGGGACCGGCAGTTCTCCTCGCCGTCGCCGAAGCATGGACAGGGACGCGAGGACCACCCCCGCGCCAAGCACCGCCAGACAAACGGTGAACACGTCAACGCCGTGGCCGTGGCCGTCCGAGCCGCCGCCGTGGTTCTGCTTCTCTATCGGCGCGACGGATGTGTGGTGCAGGTCGGTCATCGTGTTTTCGACGCCGGCGTCCGTGAAGTCGGGGTGGTGGCCGAAGGCGTGCATGCCGAGAACCCCGAAGGCAAGGGCGATGAGCAGCATCAGCCGCAGGGGCGAGTGCTGCCCCAGCCCGCGCGACGCGCCCACCTTCGTCCTTTTCATCCCATACCACCACAGTCTGGGCAAATCCGTGTGCCGGAGATCGAGGTCACGCGGGACGCCGCTACATCAGGGGGTCAGGTTCGCGATGTCGAACCAGCTGAACGGTGGCCCGGGCAGGTTGCGCAGCACGGTGCTGTAGAGCAGGAAGGCGACTCCGTAGGCCCAGTAGACACGTGGCGACAACCGTAGCGCGGGCAGCTCCCGCCCGAACCAGGCGATGCCGGCCCAGCGGATGCCCGCGTAGAGGAGGAAGGGGACGGCGACAAGGGCGGCCAGGTGATGGCGGGCCGCCTCGAGGCGGTGGCCGTGCAGCAGGTAGTAGAACATTCGGGTGCCGCCGCAACCCGGGCCGTTGATGCCGGTCATCGCGTGCCAGAGGCAGGGGCCCGTGGGGTCGGCGACCCGGTTGGTCGGATTGAAGCGAAGGACGAAAGCCGCCGCTGCGCCGATGGCGGCCGCCAGTGCCAGAGTCGCCGCGCGCTGCGTCGTGCGATGGGGTGCCACCGCCACCTGTCGCATCACCACCTCCTCGTGTGCCCGACAGCACATTCACCGAGATGGGCAGGGGTCACCGATCCCGACACGTGTCTACTAACCGCGCATAGTAGATGGCATACCATGGGCACCTGCCGAGGGGACCCAGATAAGGAGATCAGGATGCCTGGCAGGCCCGCCAACCGGAGGATCTGGGCGATCGGCGCCCTAGCGGTGGCCGTCCTGGCCGCGGCCGTCCTGCTCGGTAGCCAACAGCGTGAGCGTGCCGGCGAGGAGCATCACGCCGCCACGCAACGGCTGAGCCACGTGCACGGGTTGGCGGTCAACCCGGCCGACGGACGGCTCTACGTGGCGACGCACCAGGGTGTCGTGCGCCTGTCCGACAGCCATGCCTCGCTGGTGGGCGAGACGCGCCAGGACACCATGGGCTTCACCGTCGTCGGCCCGGACCACTTCCTCGCCTCCGGCCACCCGGCGCAGGGACAGCCGGGGCCCGCTCACCTCGGCCTCATCGAGAGCCGGGACGGCGGCCTTACGTGGCACTCCGTCTCGCTGGCCGGGCACGCCGACTTCCACGTCCTGCGCACCGCCGGCACCGTCACGTACGGCCTGGACTCCACCTCCGGCACGCTGATGGCCAGCAACGACCGCACCACCTGGGACAGCCGCTCACAGATCGACGCGTACGACCTCGCCGTCGACCCGAAGCGGGCGGACACCATCCTCGCGACCACCGAACGCGGCGTGCAGCGCTCGACCGACGGCGGGCGTACGTGGCAGCCATCCGGCGGACCGCGGGCACTCCTGCTGTACTGGCTGGACGCCGAGCGCCTCTACGCTATCGCGGTGGACGGGCGGATCCTGCTGTCCACCGACGGCGGCGACACCTGGTCGCCCACCGGCGGAACAGCCCCGGACACTCCCGTCGCGTTCACTGTGCACGGGGATCAGCTGTTCGTCGCGACCCGAACGGGTGACGTGCGGCGCAGCACCGACTCGGGATCCAGTTGGCAGTCGCTGGAGACAGGCCTGTCGTAACGGCATTACCCGACGGCACTGGCCCGGCCAGCTAGGCGCCAGCCGGGCCAGTGCGGGACGTTCAGCGGCGTGCGGGGGTGAGGCGTACCCGCCGGAGCAGCTGTGCGTTGAGCGCCACCACGATGGTGGAGGCGGACATCAGCACCGCGCCGACCGCCGGGCTGAGCGCCACGCCAGCCCAAGCCAACGCGCCGGCCGCGACGGGAATCGCGACCACGTTGTAGCCGGCCGCCCAGGCCAGGTTCTGCACCATCTTCCGGTACGACGCGCGGGACAGCCGGATCACGCCGGTGACGCCGCGCGGGTCGGAGGAGGCCAGGACGACACCGGCGGACTCGATCGCCACGTCGGTGCCGGCGCCGATCGCGATGCCGACGTCGGCGCGGGCCAGGGCCGGGGCGTCGTTCACCCCGTCGCCGACCATCGCCACCGTCAGGCCCCGCGCCTGCAGGTCGGCGACCGCGCGGTCCTTGTCCGCGGGGAGCACCTCGGCGAACACCTCGTCCACGCCGGGGCGGAAGCCGAGGTCGGCGGCGACCGCTTCGGCGACGGGGCGGGCGTCTCCGGTGATCATCACGATCTTCTTGACGCCCTGTTCCCGCAGCTCGGTGATCGCCTCCCGGGCTTCCGGCCGGACCTCGTCCTCCAGCGCGAAGGCGCCGATCGTCTCGGGTCGGCCATCCGTCGGCAGCCGCAGCAGATGCAGGACGGCCGCGCCGCGGGCTGACCAGCGGGCGCTGGCGTCGTGCAGGTCAGCTGGCACGGTGGCGTTGAGCTCCCGCAACAGTGCCGGACCGCCGACGGCGTAGGAGGTGCCGTCGACGACGGCTTGGACGCCGCGTCCGGTCAGGGAGCGGAAGTCCTGCGCCGTGGCGGGCACACCGCGATCCTGGGATGCCCTGACCAGGGCCCGGGCGAGTGGGTGCTCGCTGTCGGCCTCGACCGCGCCGGCGATCCGCAGGACGTCATCGTCACTGAGTCCGGCCGTGGCGGCGGTGGCGGTGACGGTGTGGGCGCCCTTGGTCAGGGTTCCGGTCTTGTCGAACAGCACCGCGTCGACCCCGCGCATGCGTTCGAGCGCCATGCGGTCCTTGACCAGGATGCCCGCCTTTGCCGACACCGCGGTCGAGAGTGCGATCACCAGCGGGATGGCCAGCCCGAGGGCGTGGGGGCAGGCGATCACCAGCACGGTGACGGTGCGGACCACGGCTTCGTTGACGTCGCCCAGTGCCCACCAGGTGCCGAAGGTGATCAGCGCGGCGGCGGTGGCGAGGTAGAACAGCCAGGCGGCGAACCGGTCGGCGAGCACCTGCGCGCGGCCGGCTGACGCCTGCGCCTGGGCGACGAGCCGGCTGATGCCGGCCAGGGCGGTGTCCTCACCGACGGCGTCGACGCGGACCCGCAGGGTGGAGTCGGTGGCTACGGTGCCGGCGACCACCTTGTCGCCGACCGTGCGGGGTACCGGCCGGGACTCGCCGGTAACCATGGACTCGTCGAGTTCGGCGGCTCCGTCGACGATCCGGCCGTCGGCGGGGACCCGGCCGCCGGAGCGGACCAGCACCAGGTCGCCGACGCCCAGGTCGCCTACGGGCACCCGGTGCGGCTGTCCGGCGTCGTCGAGGCGTTCGGCGTCGTCGGGGAGCAGGGCGGCGAGGGCGGCGAGGGCTCCTTGGGCCTGGCCGATCGCCTTCATCTCCTGCCAGTGGCCGAGCAGCATGATGGTGACCAGCGCGGCGAGTTCCCACCAGAAGTCGAGGCTGAACGCGCCCAGGCTGGTCGCGAGGGAGGCGGCGTACGCGACGGTGATGGCCATCGCGATGAGCAGCATCATGCCGGGCGCCCGGTCGCGGACTTCCCGGACGGCGCCGGCCAGGAACGGCCAGCCGCCGTAGGCGAAGACCAGGGATCCCAGGATGGGTCCGACCCAGGTCATGCCGGGGAAGTCGAGGGTGTAGCCGAACCATTCCATGATCATGTGGCTGGTGGCCACGATCGGCAGGGTCAGCGCCAGGCTGAGCCAGAACTTGCGGCGGAACTGCTCCGGGTCGTGGCCGGCGTGCTTGTCGTGTCCGCCGCCGTGGCCGGCGTGTCCCCCGTGGTGGTCGTGGTGCCGGGGGTGATCGGGCGGCCGAGGTGCCGGCGCGTGAACGTGGTGCCGCTCGGCGACGTGGTCGTGAGCGGAGTGCTGCTGGTCGTGCGCCGTCATGAGCGGGGCGTCGTGGGTGTCGTGGTGTGTCATGGGGTCCACCTCCGGGCACGAACATATACCCCTAGGGGGTATTAAGCAAGCGCGCCAACGCTTGGCCGCGCAGTCTGCCTATTACCGCTACCCGGCTGGGGTAGGACCTTCGGCCTCGCCGGAGGGAGCCGGTAGGCACTGCCGTGCGGGGGGGGCCGGGGAGCAGTCTCGGTTTAGGAACTACGAGAAGGGAGGCCGGTGATGAGGCGACGTCATCTGCCGCTCTACGGGATCGCCCTGCTGATCCTCATCGTGGGGGCGCTGGCGCTCGGCGTGCCGGGACGTTCGGTGGCTTACGGGCTGGTCGCACTCGCCTGCCCGCTGATGATGCCGTTCATGCACGGCGGCCACGGCGGCCACTCGGGTGAGGGCGAGCGGCGCCACTTGTCGGAGACGAATTCGTCGGGCAGGTGACCCGGCAGAGGCGGCGGGTACGCCCGGCGGGCTGCAATATCCAGGAGTCGCCGCACACGGCGCGGTCTCACTGCGGGAAGGACGCGACCCACATGCATGGCAACGGTTGGTTGTGGCCGATGGGTTTCATGATGGTCGGCTGGCTGGTCCTGGCCGTGATCATCGTCGCGGCGGTGTGGCTCGCGGTCGGCACGGGCCGACGGCAACGAGTCTGCGCGGCGCATCCTGGCCGAGCGGTACGCCCGTGGCGAGCTGAATGACGAGGAGTACCACCGCAGGCTGGACGGGCTGCGCTGACTCGCGGCTCCCCCACGCACGTCGTCAGCTGCCGCCCGCGAGCGGCCCCGCGCCGGGCAGTGTGACGGTGAACGTCGCGCCCCGGCCGGGGCCCTCACTGGTGGCGGTGATCCTGCCGCCGTGTTGGGTCACGATCGCGCGGGCGACGGCCAGCCCGATGCCCGATCCTCCGTGGTCGCGGTCCCTGGCGGTGTCCGCCCGGTAGAAGCGTTCGAAGACGTGCGGCAGGTGCCGCGGGTCGATGCCGTCTCCCGTGTCGGTGACGCTGATTTGCACCCCGTCGGTAGCCGCGATGGCATGCACGCTGACGCGTCCGTTTGGCGGGGTGTGGCGCAGGGCGTTGTCGAGGAGGTTGCCGAGCACCTGCCCCATCCGTTCGGCGTCGGCGTCGACCAGTCCCGCGTCTGGTGCCACGTGCTCGTGCAACGCGACGCCCTTGGCGGCGTATCGGGGCCGGGCGGCGGCGACGGCGGCGCTGACCAGTTCACCGGCGGCGACCGGTCGAGGGTGCAGGTCGAGTTGCTGCTCCTCGGCGCGGGACATCGCGACGACGTCCTCGGCGAGGCGCCGCAGTCGGGTCGTCTGCGCCCGCAGCACCGTCCAGGTGTCCTCGCCCTCGACCGCGATCCCGTCCTCGGCGGCGTCCACGTACGCCTCGATGGTGGCCAGCGGAGTGCGCAGCTCGTGGCCGAGGTCGGCCAGCAGACGGCGGCGGGTCGCCTCCGCGTCGGCGAGGCGGGCGGCCATGGTGTTGAAGGCGGCGGCGACCGTGTCGAACTCCGGGCCGAGGCCGGGACCGTTGACCCGTGCCGCGTAGTCGCCCCGGCTGACGTCCGCAGCGGCGGTGGCCAGCTGGGTGACCGGTCGGGCGAGGCGGCGAGCCAGGTAGGCGCTGACGGCGAGGGCGGCGAGCAGCGATACGGCGATCGCGACGGCCAGCGCGACGGCGCTGGCCGAGGCGTAGGCCTGTTCGACGTGATGAGCGGTGCCCGGGTCGACCGGGCCCGTAACCCGCCTCAGGTGGCTCCGGAAGATCGCGGGCCCGACCACGGCAGCCACCACGCCGAGGGTTGCAGCGCCGACGAGCACCACCAGCGTCTGGGCGGCGAGGAGCCGGCCCGGCAGTCCGAGCTGTCTCTTCATCCCTGCCCCATTCGATAGCCGATGCCGCGCACGGTGCGGATGAAGCGGGGGGCTGCGGGATCGTCGCCGAGCTTGCGGCGCAGGTGCGCGACGTGCACGTCAACGAGGTGCTCGTCCCCGACCCAGTCGGCGCCCCACACCGCCTCGATGAGCTGACGGCGGCGCAGCGCCGCCTCCGGCTGGACGGACATCGCGGCCAGCAGGTCGAATTCTGTGCGGGTGAGCTCCACGGGTCGTCCGTCGACCCACACCTCACGGCCGGTCAGGTCGATCCGCAGCGCGCCGACGGTCCGGATCGGCTGTTCCGGCGCTGGGGCCGTGGCCGTGCGGGGACGTCGCAGCATGGCGCGGATCCGGGCGACGAGTTCCCGCGGGCTGAACGGCTTGGTCAGGTAGTCGTCCGCGCCGACGCCGAGGCCGATGAGCTTGTCGACCTCCTCGCTGCGGGCGGTGAGCATGACCACGTAGCAGTCGGTGAACGTCCGGATCTGGCGGCACACCTCGATGCCGTCCAGGCCCGGGAGGGCGAGGTCCAGCACCACGACGTCCGGCCGGTCTCGCCGGACAGCGGCGACCGCCGACCGTCCGTCGAAGACGCAGCTGACCTCGTGACCGTCGCGCTCCAGATAGCGGGCGACGACCTTGGCCAGGCTGCGCTCGTCGTCGACCACCAGCACACGTACACCCATGGCATCAATCCTGCCCTGACGGTCGGGCTGGGCGAGTGCAGGTGACGCGGGCGGCCGCTCATGAAGATTCACTGAAGAAAGCGGCGCGACGTGGCTGCCGGCCTGCGGCGCAGGTCAGGCTGCAGACAGGGTTCCTCGTAGGCGAAGGAGCAGCCATGTCCCCCACCCTCACCCGCCGACGACTGCTGGCCGGCATCGCAGGCACGGTCGGTATCGCCGGTACGGCCGGCGCCGCCGCGTGGGCAGGCGGGTTGTTCGATCCCCATCTCGTGGCGCCGGGCGGGGACCTGGTGGCCCGGACCGAGGCGGCGCGGCGGCGGGCCGGCGGCCGGACCGTGCCGGCGACGCTGAACCCGCGCCCAGTCACCCTGGATCTCGGCGGCCGGCAGGTGCAGACCTGGGGGTACCACGACTCCGTGCCGGGGCCGCTGCTGCGCGCGCGGGCCGGAGATGTGCTCCGGGTCGAGGTGACCAACGGTCTCGGCAGCGAGACGAGCGTGCATTGGCACGGTGTCGCGCTGCGCAACGACATGGACGGCGTGCCGGGTGTGACCCAGCAGTCGATCAGCGCGGGCGGCAAGCACACGTACGAGTTCACCGTCCCGGACCCGGGCACCTACTTCTACCACCCGCACTCGGGGGTTCAACTCGACCGCGCTCTCTACGGTGTGCTCGTGGTCGACGACCCGCACGAGGCCGGCCGGTACGACCAGGAGTGGATCGTGGTGCTCGACGACTGGGTCGACGGCACCGGCCGTACGCCCGACGACGTGTTGGCGTCGTTGCAGTCGATGGGCGGCCACGGGGACATGGGCGGCATGGATCAGGGCGGCATGAGCGGCATGTCGATGGGCGGCATGGAAACCATGACGTCCCCGCTGCTGGGTGGTGCCGGAGACGTCGCCTACCCGCACTATCTGATCAACGGCAGGGCCCCAGCCGCCCCCGTGACGTTGACCGGTCGACCGCGTCAGCGGGTGCGGATCCGCCTCGTCAACGCCGCTTCCGACACCGCGTTCCGAGTCGCCCTCGGCGGCCACCGCCTCACCGTCACCCATACCGACGGCTTCCCAGTCACCCCCATCACCTGCGACGCCCTGGTGCTCGGCATGGGTGAACGGGCGGACGTCACCGTGGAACTGGGCGACGGCGTCTTTCCCCTGATCGCGGTCGCCGAGGGCAAGGGCGGCCAAGGCGTGGCCCTGGTCCGCACCGGCGCCGGAAGCACGCCCGGCGCGGCCGTCCACCCCGCCGAACTGGACCGTCGAGTGCTTCTCACCGGCGGATTGAGCCCTGCGGATTCCGTCCGGCTGGAGCGCCGCAAGGCCGATCGCGTGCACCGGCTGGAGCTGGGCGGCTCGATGATGCCCTACCGGTGGACCGTCAACGGCACCACCTTCGACAAGCTCGATCCACTGGTTGTCGGCCAAGGCGAGCGGGTGCGGCTGGAGTTCGTCAACCAGAGCACCATGTTCCACCCCATGCACGTGCACGGGCACACATTCGCCGTCACTGACACCGGCGTGCGAAAGGACACGGTGATCGTGGTGCCGAAGCAGACCGTCGCGGTGGAGTTCGACGCGACCAATCCGGGCCAGTGGATGACCCACTGCCACAACATCTACCACGCCGAGACCGGCATGATGATCAACCTGGCGTACCAGGAGTAGCGGGCCTGACCCCCCGAGGCGGAGGCTCCCGACCTGAGGGGCGGGAGCCTCCGCCACAGGTCGGCGGTCAGGTCACTCGGCGGAAACCGGCGACGGGCATGTAGTTGATGCTGAGAACATTGACCGGCTTGCCGGCCCGCGGCGCGTGCACCATCAGGTCGTTACCCAGGTACAAGCCCATGTGATGCAGGTCGCTGTAGAAGAAGATCAGATCGCCAGGCCGGGCGTCGGCTCGCGACACCGGCCGACCCTCGTTCCACTGGGCCCCCGTGAAGTGGGTCAGGGAGATGCCCGCGGCCTTGTAGGCGTACTGGGTGAGGCCGGAACAGTCGAAGGCGTCCGGGCCGTTGGCTCCCCAGACATAGGGGTCGCCGACCTGTTGGCAGGCGACGCGGATCGCCGTCTGGGCGGCGCTGCTGACCACACCGGTGATCGTGGGGCAGCCGGTCACCTTCACCGTCGTCTTCGGCAGGGACGCGGTGAGCCGTTTGATCTCGGCGTCGATCTGCTTCTTCTTGGCCGCCAGCTCGTTCTGCTGACGAACCTGGGTAGCGATCAGCGCGTCGAGCTTCTGCTTCTGCGCGTTGTACCTGTCGCGGACGGCAAGCACGCCGGCAACCTGCCGGTGCTGCTGCTGGGCGAGCCGGTCGAGGATGAGCAGCTGCTCGCCGAGCGTGCCCGGCTTGGTGGTGGTGAGCAGGGCGCCGAGCTCCTGCGAGGGACCTGACACGTAGTAGCGGGAGGCGAGAGCACCGATCTGATTCATCGCCATCGCGGACTGCAGCTCCAGGGGAGCCATCTTCTTCTCAAGGTCCGCCGACTTGATGCGGTTGACCTTGAGCTGGGCCCGGACCTTGTTGTAGCCCTCGATGGTGGGTTCGAGTTGTTCCCACTTCTTGTCGATCTGCGCTTCGATCTCGTCCGCCGACGGCGCCGCGTGTGCCGGTGCCGCCAGGAGCCCAGCGCCGAACGCGGCGGCCGTGAGCAGGACGAATATGCGGCGGGCCAGCCCGCCGCGACGGACGGGCGGGTGGCTCGCCGGGGGACGGCGAGGGGGCATGGATGCCACCAGCACGGACTCCTTCTGACCTTGGGAAGCGGGCGGGGCTGCGGAGTAGCGGCCCTCACCCGCGGCGGGTTCGCCCCCATCCTTACCTACTATCGACCGATAGTTGAACAGGGGACGGTGCGGGCGGACGAAGTGTCACCCAGGGCTAGCGGCTGACCACGTACCAGAGCGGTCCGGCAGTCAGCCCCACCGCGAGGCTGACGGCCGACGCGACGACTGCCATCCGCGCCGTGACACGCCGCAGCACCGCCTTGGAGGTCACCTCAGATTCGCCGGGCTGTCGATAGACGGGAACGATCCAGCGCAGGTAGTAGAAGAGGCTGAGCGCAGCGTTGACGAACACGACGACGGCGAGCCAGGCGTATCCGCCGTCCCAGGCGGCGGTCGCGGTGGTGAGCTTGCCGACGAACACCGCCGTCGGCGGGGTGCCCACCAGGCCGAGGAGAGCGACCAGCAGGGCCGCGGCGAGCCCCGGCCGCCGGTAGGCCAGGCCCCGGAAGTCGGTGAGGTCACGGTGCTCCGGCAGGGCGGCGGTGACCGCGAACGCGGCGATGTTCGTCACCGTGTAGCCGGCGAGGTACAGCAGCAGCGACGGCAGCGCCAGGTCGCTGCGTCCGGCGGCCACGATCGGCACGAGCAGGAATCCGACCTGGCTGACGGTGGACCAGCCGAGCAGCCGGCGTGGGTCCGACTGCCAGTAGGCAGCCAGGTTACCCAGGGTCATGCTGGCGGCTGCCACGACAGCCACCGCGGCCGCCCAGGACGCGGACGCAGGAAAGAGGTCGGCGAGCCGGAACACGGCGATCAGCGCGCCGATCTTCGGAACAGTGGTGAGGAATGTCGCCGCGGTGGCCGAGGTGCCCTGCGCGGCATCGGGCACCCAGAAGTGCGCGGGCACGCCGCCGGCCTTGAACAACAGCCCCGCGAGGACAGCGACCGCAGCGACCGCGACTGCCCCACGCGGCAGGTCGGGCAGGCGCTGCACCAGCTCAGGGTAGGTGGTGGTGCCGGACAGGCCGGTCAGGACGGTGACGCCCAACAGGAGCAGGATGCCGAACAAGGCTCCCATCAGGTAGGCCTTCAGCGCGGCTTCGGCGCCCGCAGCGGTGTGGGCAAGACCGATGAGCCCGTACAGCGGGATGCTGGCGAGCAGGAAGCCGACGGCGAGGGCGAGCAGGTCGTTCGCGCCGGCAAGCAGGACGGCGCCGGCGGTGGAGAACAGCAGCAGGCTGTAGGTTTCGCTCTCCCGCGCGCTGCCGGAGATCTCGTCGGCGGCGATCGCCAGGATGAGCAGGGTGCCGGACGCCGCCAGGATGCGGGCGATCCCGGTGGCCGTGTCGACGGCGAACGAGTCGTCAAAGGCGCTTGTCGCCGGCCCGCGCAGCTGGATCGCGGCCGCGACGATCGTGGCGACGAGCACCAGCGCGGTGAGGATCCGGATGATCCACTGCCGGTGGCGGGGGACGAAGGACCCGCCGATCAGGGCGGCGAGCGCGCCGCCGGCGAGCAGCATCTCGGGGAGCAGCAGCAGCGGCCGCATCATCTCTGTCTCCACCGCTCACCGCCCGAGCAGGCCGACGACGGCGTGTGCGGCGGGCTCGATGACATCCAGCAGCGGACGCGGCAGTACTCCGATCAGCAGGGACAGCAGCAACAGCGGTCCGACCGACCACAGTTCGCGGGCGCGCAGGTCGGTGAATCCGATGGACCGGCCGGCGGGGTCGCCGGTGAAGACGCGTTGCAGCGCGCGGAGGAACAGCGCCGCCGTGATCAGGATGCCGACGACCGCGACGGCGGTGACGGGGGCCGCGGCGACGCTGCCGGCGAAGATCTGGAACTCGGCGATGAAACCTGAGAAGGCGGGCAGGCCGAGGGAGGCGAACGCGCCCACGGCGAACAGCGCCGCGAAGGCCGGCGCGGGTGCGGCGAGCCCGCCGAAGTCGCGCATGTCGTAGGAGCCGGCGCGGTGTTGCAGGACGCCGGCGAGCAGGAACAGGGCTCCGGTGATCAGGCCGTGGCTGACCATCTGGGCGACCGCGCCGGCGACCGCCACGCTGCGGGCCTGGGTGGTGTCCGCGGCGACCAGGCCCGCGACGCCGACGGCGAGGATGATGTAGCCCATGTGGTTGACCGACGTGTAGGCGATCATGCGTTTGACGTTGGACTGCGCCAGCGCCACGAGCGCCCCGTAGATCACCGACACGACGCCGACGACGATGACCACCCAGGCCCACGCCCGCCAGGCCTGCGGCAGCATCGGCATGGCGATGCGGACGAAGCCGTAGGTGCCCATCTTCAGCAGCACCCCGGCGAGGACCGCCGAACCGACGGCCGGCGCGTCGGTGTGCGCGGGCGGGAGCCATGTGTGGAAGGGCACGGTCGGCGTCTTCACCGCCAGGCCGAGCAGGATCGCCGCGAGCACCAGTGCGCCCGCGACCGGCCGGCCCTGCAGCGGCGGCTTGGCGGCGAGTTCCGGCATGTCGAACGTGTGCGGGGCGGCGGCGACGTACAGGCCGATGAAGCCGACGAGCAGCGCGAGGGAGCCGAGGAAGGTGTAGAGGAAGAACTTCAGCGCCGAGTGCGCACGATTGCCGTGGCCCCAGCCGGCGATGACGAAGTACATGCCGACGATGGACAGGTCGAAGAAGACGAAGAACAGGATCAGGTCGGCGGCGACGAACAGGCCGAGGCTGACGCTCTGCAGGAACAGGAACAGTGCCGCGTGGGCGCGGGGGCGGTGCCGCTCGCGTAGCCCGTACACCGCGCAGGCCAGGTAGATCACGGCGGTCATCGCCACCAGCGGCAGCGAGAACCCGTCCGCGCCGATGTGGTAGCTGCTGTTCACGCCGGGAATCCAGGTCGCCCGCTCGGTGAAGGCCAACTCCCCCGGCGGCGGAGTGTCGTAGCGCGCCCACATGACGGCGATGAGCCCGAGGTCGACAGCTGCCACGGCGACCCAGGTCCAGCGCGCCACGGTGTCGCCGAGACGTGGCACGGCGGCCAGCGCCACGGCGGCGATCAGCGGTAGGAACACGATCACGCTGAGCAATGGCTTATCCCCACACGACGAGGACGACGACGGCGACGAGGAGCACGACGACGGCCTGCAGGTAGTACTGGTGCAGCTGACCGGTCTGCGGCCGGCGGGCGAGCTGTCCCAGCCGGCGGGCTGCGGCCGCGATCCATTCCACGGCGCGGTCGAGCCACCGGTCGTCGGCGTGGCCGGCCCGTCCGGCCAGGCGTAGCGTCCCGGCCGAGGCGATCTCGACGCCGCGGTCGAGGACCTGGTCGTCGAAGCGGGCAAGCGCCTCGGCGCAGCGCAGGGTCGGGCGGACGATCAGCACCCGTACGGCGGCTTCGAGGCCGAGCCACCGCAGCGCCCACCGCGGCTCGGGGGCCGGGTGGCGAGCGACCAGCAGCAGGACGGCCAGGGCGAGCGCGGCCGAGACGGCAAGCTCGACCAGGGGGGCGTGGAACTCGCCGGGCTGCCCGACGGCCCGGGCGAGCACGGCGCCGACCGGTGGGAGTGCCAGCAGACCGGCGCAGGCGGCGCCCACCGCGAGGATCACCAGCGGCGCCTGCTGCAGGACGGTGACCGTCCCGGCTTCCACCTGCTTGCGGGAGACGTCTGCGCGCCGGCCGGACGGTACCGGCCGCCAGATGACGACGAGCAGCTTGCCCGCGTACGCGGCCGACAACGCCGACGCGGCCAGGCCGACCGCGTACAGCCAGGGCGACTGTTCCAGGACCTGGGCGAGGACGGCGTCCTTGGTCGCCCACAGCGACAGCGGCGCGATCCCGGCCAGCGCCAGCGCCCCGACGGTGGCCGACCAGCCGACCGGCCGCCACCGCCCGACGACGCCGTGCAGGCCGGCGAGCTGCGTGGTGCCCAGCGCGGTCAGCCACGCCCCCGCCGCCAGGAACAGCAGCGCCTTGGTCGCGGCGTGCGCGACCAGCTGGGCGGCTCCGCCGGCCACCGTGCCGGCGGCGGCGGCCATCACCACGAACCCGAGCTGGGCGGCGGTGGAAGCCGCGAGGAGCTGCTTGATGTCCCGCTGGGCGACCGCCACCGCGCCGAGCAGCAGCGCCGTCAGGCCGCCGGCCCACATGGTCAGCGGGGCGGCCCACCAGGTTGCGGAGAGCAGGGGCTGCACCCGCAGCAGCAGGTAGCCGCCCATGGCCACCATCGCGGCGGAGTGCAGGAGCGCGCTGACCGGGCTCGGGCCGGCCATCGCCCGGGACAGCCAGAACGACACCGGCAGTTGCGCGGCCTTGCCGAGCGCGGCGGCGAGGATCCCGGCGGCGATGACGTGCCGCCAACCGGGGCTGCTGTGGGGCAGGTCGGCCAGGGCCAGACCCGCGCCGCCGGCCAGCGCGGCTCCCGCGGCGACGTACAGGCCCACATCGGCCGACCGGGTGGTGACGAACGCGGTCAGGCCGGCGGACACCCGGTCCTCGTCACGCCACCAGAACCCGATCAGCGCGTACGAGGCCGCGCCCATGATCTCCCACCCGAACAGCAACGTGGGCAGGGTCGCCGCGGTGACGGTGAGCGCGGCGGAAGCGGCGAACAGCAGCATGAGTCCATGGAAGCGTGCCTGCGAGCGGCGAATCTCTCCTGCCGCGGCGGCCAGCACCAGCAGGATCACCACGGAGAGCATGGGCGCGAGCGTTGCGGCGAGCCCGTCGACGGTGAGCGCGAAGTCGACGCCGGCCATGAACGGCACCGCCACGGCTGGTCGGTTCACCGCGACGACGACCGACAGGACCACCGTGGCCGCGGCGACGGCGAGCGAGACGGGCGCTGCGGTCCGCTCCGCCCGCCGGCTGGTGGCCAGCAGGGTCCCCGCCGCTGTGGGGAGGGCCACCAGCGACCACAGGGCCGCCTGCGCGAGTTGGGTCATCGGGACAGGTCCGCGGCCAGGTCGGTCATGTCGGTGCGACGTACCCGATGCAGATGGGTGGCCACGGCGAAGCCCATCGCCATCTCGACGGTCATCGCGACGATAATGATCAGCAACAGCACCTGCCCGGACGGGTCCGGGGCGAGGAACCACCAGAAGCCGGCGGCGGCGAGGATGAGGCCGTTGAGCATCAGCTCCAGCCCCATCATCACCATGACCACCACCTGCTGGGACAGCGCGCCGTAGAGGCCGACGCTGAACAGCGCCGCCGCCACGAGCAGCACGGTCTGCAGGGTCATCGGCCGACACCTCCCGGCTGCGGGTCGTCGGCCGGTCGCCGGCGCAGGTCGTCGCCGAACCGGTCGTAGCGGGTCCGGTGGGCTGCCAGCACGACGCCGGCGACGATGGTGGCGGCCATGACCGCGCCGACGGCTGTCATGACCAGCATCTTCGGGCCCATCAGCTCCTCCCCCAACGCCGCGGTGACGTCGACGGGCGGGGCGCCGCGTCGGGTGGGCCACGGCACGAGCAGCACCCCGGCGCCGAGGAGCACGAAAACACCGATGGACACCGCCAGAGCGTGCCGGTTGTCGTGGACCATGCTCATCGGCATCAGCGCCGGGTTCATGCCCATGAACATGACCATGTAGACGGCCATGACGGCCATCTCCATGACCATCATCAGGATCGTCACCACACCGATGTAGTCCTGCTGCATCAGCAGCACCTGCAGGCCGACGGCGATGAACGAGACGGCGAGGGCGTAGCTGGCCCGGGCCATCGAGTTGACGATGAACACGGCGGCGCCGGCGAGCACGGCGATGACCGCCAGGGCCCAGAACGCGACGTGAGTGATCACCTCAGCTCCTCCCTGCGGCGATGACCGCGACGATCAGGTCCTGCAGCAGCACCGCGGGAAGCAGCACCAGCCACCCGGCCTCCATGAACAGGTCCGGCCGCACCGCGGGCAGGTGGCGGCGCAGCCACACGAACACGGCCAGCAGAGCGAGGGTCTTGACGAGCACCCACGCCGAGGCGGGCAGCAGCGGGCCGGCGCCGCCGCCGAGGAAAATCGGCACCGCGAACGCGGCCCCGGCGGCGAGCAGCGCGTACCGGCCGCCCTGGAACAGCAGCCGGTCGACACCGGACAGTTCGCCGGTCACGCCGCCGGCTATGTCGGTGCCGCGGGCCGGGGAGAAGGGTCCCCAGACGGCGATGGCGAGGACGCCCGTGCAGAAGACGACGAAGGCCACCGGCATCCACACGACGAACCAGAGGCCCTGCTGGGCGGCGGCAATCTTCCATACGTTCAGGCTCGACGCCCCGACGGCGGGCGCCACGAGCGCGAACATCAGAGGCAGCTCGTAGGCCAGTCCGTGGGCGAGGAACCGGTAGCCGCCGACGAGGGAGTGCGCCGAGTTGGCGCCCCAGCCGGTCAGCCATACGAACGCCCACGCGAGGACGTCTGTGGCGTTGAACCAGATCACCCCGACGTCGAGGTCGAACAGCGTCCACCGCCCCAGCGGCACCACCGTGATGATCATCAACGCCATCAGCAGCAGTCCTGCCCCGCCGATGCGCCACAGCAGGCTGTCCGCCGCGACCGTGGTCCGCCTCCGCTGGCGCATCAGCCGGGCCACCTCACCGAATGGCTGGCTCAGCGCTGATGAGCCGGCGCCGGTTGTGCGCGCGGTCAGGAACTTGTCGAGGACGGCGGCGGCGACCGCCAGTAGTCCGAGCAGCGCGGCGGCGGGCACCGCCCACCCGGCGGGAACCACGGTGACCGCGGGTTCAGACATCGCTCACCTCGCGGTCCATGGCGAGCGGGTCGAGGTCGAGACTGGCGACGATGAGGCGGGCGGTGGCGAGGTCCCACCCGCGTACCAGGTCAGGGATGGCGTCGACGGGTACGCCGAGCGGCGGGCCGGTCGGGTGCCGGCCGGCGATGCTGTGCGCGGCGCGGTCGAGCATGGCGAGCAGCCGGTCACGGACGTCGCCTGTCATGGGTTCCGGCAGGCCGCGGTGGGCGAGTTGGTGCGCATCCAGCGGCCCGACCCGGCGCAGCGACCACCGCAACCACCATGACCGGCCAACCATGCGGCGGAGCCGGTGAAGTTCCCCCGCCGGCCCGTCACGGTCTTCGGTGAAGAGCAGGGCGTCACGGATCCGTCGAGCGCCGGAGGCGGCGTCGGCCCAGCCGGCGAGCCCCAGGAGGCTGGCGGCGTTGTCACAGCGCCGGGCGGCGAACCGGCGCGGGTCCTCGGGCGCGTGCCGCGGCTCCGCATCTGCGGCCGGGTCGGCGGCGGCGACCAGGCTGGCCTCCGCGTCGACGATGACGTCGCCCTGGAGGGTGCAGCGCAGGACGAGGCCGGCCGGCCAGTACGCCAGGACCGGACCGAGTCGCAGGTGCAGGAGATCCATCTCCAGGCCGTCGCGGTCTTCGCCGCCGGGGGCGAGCGGGATGCCGCCGGGGGCCATGTCCATCCCCCCGTGCGCCATGCCAGCGTGTCCCATGCCGGCATGGCCCGCGTGCATCATCGCGCCGTGCGCAGTGTGGCCCATGCCCTCGTGATCGGCGTGGTCAGGACCGGCGCGGGGGGCGTGCCCGGAGTGGTCCATGGCGCCATGGCCGGCGGAGGGCATGTCCTCGTGGCCGGCGTGCTCCGCACCACCATCGCCCGTCTGCCGACCAGCCGCCGCCGGGTCGTGGTCGCCGTGTCCCGTGTGGCCGTCGTCGCCATGACCCCGGCCGCCGTCATCGGTGTGCTCAGCGCCGCCGTGTGGCGGTTCGCGGTGGCCGACGTGGCCGACGTGGCCATGCGCGTCGTGCGTCCGCCCTCCGCGGTGCGTACCTTCCTGGACCTCCACGGAGTTGGCGCCGGTGCCGTGGTCGGCCTGCGGCTGATGGGCCGTCCCGCCGTGCTGTCCGCCGCCTCCGCGGCGCTCAGGGCCGGGGTGGGCGGCGTCGTGCCCGGGGTGGTCGTGCGGAGCGTGCCGTTCGTGGGCGTGATGCTCACCCGGATGGGCATGGCCGGTCGCGGCGCGGTCGGGCGACCGGTCACGGCTGTCGGCGCGCTGCCGGGTGAGGTCGAGCAGGTCTTCCTCCGCCGCGAGGAGGGCGGGTACGGCTGCCTGCGGGGATTCGACCTGGATGCGAGAGCGCGGGCCGGGCAGCTGCCCCCACAGCCGATGCAGCGGCTCCTCCAGGTGCGGGGGCGGCGGGCCGCAGACGGCCAGGATGTCGGCGTCGGCCGGGGACACGGCCAGCCGCCAGCCCCGGGACAGGACGTGCCGCTCGACCGCGGCCCGGGTCACCCAATGCCCCGGCACCTCGGCGACGAGCACATGCGCGTGCCGGACCGCGATCCGACCCAACGCTTCGCTCAGACCCACCGCAGCGCGCCTTCCCGCCAGGCCCAGAGCACCGCCACGAAGACTCCGCCGAGGAAGACGAACATCTCGACGATCGCGGTGGCCCCCAGGCGGGTGACGACCACCGACCACGGGTACATGAACAGCATCTCCACGTCGAAGGCGAGAAACAGCAGCGTCGCGAGGTACCACCGCACGTGGTAGCGCGACAGTGCGTGCTCCTCGGGTCGCCACCCGGACTGGAAGGGCAGGCTCTCCAGCGGCGCGGGTGCGATCGCCAGAGCCCGATGGGCCAGGTACAGGCCGGCGACGATGAGCGCCGCTACCAACGCCATGCTCGCTGCCCCTGCGTACATTCCGCTCCTGTCCGCGCTGTCGTCTTCCTACCTGCCACCGAGGGCTCGGCCGCCCGGGGCCGAGCCGCCGCTTCCTCCGTTCACCGTTCACACGTCAGGCATCGTGCGTAATCCTTGACCGATGTCAGCGGCCGCCTCGGGATGGACACCGTCACGCCTCGGCATGACGAGCCGACGTGGGTCGCCAATCGCCGATCCGCACGGGTCGACTCATCCACTTCTACTATCACGAGGTAGTAGCGGACGCATGTTTGTGCCGCCAACGCGACCACGGGGTTGAGCCGGCGGGAGCATGTCGGTCAGCGTTTCGGGCGGAGGGAATCCACTCGTGCGACGGACTGGTCGATGCGGTCCTCGCCGACGCGCCCGGTCCGGACGAGGTTGACGATCGTGTCGACTGTCTCCTCGACGACTCGTTGGTCGTACACCTGCTGGTTGGCGAAGACGAGCAGGTCGAGGCCGGCCTGCAACGCCAGGGCGACCGCCTCGGCGGCGCCGTACCGTTCGGTGATCGCGACCGCCTGCATGTCGTCGCTGACCACCGGCCCGTGCCAGCCGAGCCGGCCGCGCAGCAGGTCGGTGACGGTCGCGGCCGACAGGGACGCCGGATACGTCGGGTCGAGCTGTTTGTTGAGCACGTGGGCGGCCATGATCGAGTCGGCGAGGCCGGCCTGGATCAGCCGCTGAAACGGTTCGAGTTCCCTTTCCTGCCAGGTGTCGCTGACGTCGACGACCTCGAAGTCGGTGTTTCCGGCGCTGCTACCCGATCCGGGGAAGTGCTTGAGGACGGTTTTCACGCCCGCCGCTCGGTGGGCCTGGATCTCCTCGGTGGCGTTGCTGACCACCACGTCCGGGTCGGCGGAGAAGCTGCGACCAAGTTTGCCGATCGCTCTGCTGTCGGGGTTGATGTTCAAGTCGACGACCGGGGCGTAGTTCAGGTTGACCCCGATCCGCGTCAGGCTGGCGACCAGTCCTCGCGCCCAGTCGCGGGTGGTTGCCGGGGAGTTCTCCGCGCCGATCTCGGCCTCCGACTTGGTGGCCGGGAAGCCGTTGCTCGGGTTGAGGCGGAGGGTGCGGCCGCCTTCCTGGTCGATGGAGACGATGAGCCGGCCAGGCGAGGCGTCTTTCAGACTCTTCACCAGTCGCGTGACCTGCTCGGGCGAGCGGATGTTACGCACGGACTTGGTCTCCAGGTCCTGGTCGAACAGGATCACCCCGCCCACGCCGCCCTTGACCGCCTGCACGATCCAGTCGCGGTCGCTCACTCGGTCACCGCGAAAGCCGACCACGAGCAGACTGGCGATCTTTCGGCGCAGCGCGGCCGCGCCCCCGCGCGGTGTGCCGGAAGGTCGCGGGCTGCTCGTTGGCCGTGGGGTCGCGGACGTGGCGCGGTGCGACTCGCAGCCGGTCACGGTTGCCACCGCAGCTGAGCCGATTCCGGCGAGCAGCCGACGGGGCAGGTGCACGCTGTCCACCCCCGCACGCTACGGCCCACCACCACCCCATGCGCGCTTACCGACGGAACGTCATCCGTCGGTGGGACGGCCACTTGACTTCAGGTCGACCTGAAGTCGGAGGGTGTCGTCCATGACCGAAGACACGACCGTCAGGGATGCCACTGCCGGGCTGATCGCTCGACTCGACGTCGCGGAAACCGAAGCGCGCGCGGTGCGCCTACGGGACCGCAGCTACGACCTGCTGGACCTCTCCCCCGGCGCCTCCGTAGTTGACGTGGGCTGTGGCACGGGCCGCGCCGTGGCCGAGCTCGACCAGCGCGGCGCCGCCGCGATCGGCGTCGACCCGGACGAGCTCATGATTGCCACGGCACGGCGCCGTTGGCCGGGGGCCGGGTTCCGGACGGGCTCTGCCGAGTCTCTCCCGCTCCCCGACCATGCGGTGTCGGGATACCGGGCGGACAAGGTCCTGCACGTGGTGCCGGACCCCGCTGCGGCGCTGGCGGAGGCGCACCGTGTGCTGAGCCCGGGCGGGCGGATCGTGCTGGTCGGACAGGACTGGGACGCTCTGATGATCGACTCGTCCCACCCTGACCTCACCAGAGCGGTCGTGCGTAGCCAGGCCGACTTCCTCCCGAACCCGCAGGTGGCCCGGGCCTACCGGAACCTGCTCCTCGACGCCGGCTTCCAGGACGTCGCCGTCGAAGCGCACACCGGCATCTTCACCGAATCGGCATTCCTGCCCATGGTCGAGGCGTTCGCCGCAAGGGCGGTCACCGCGGGCAGCGTGACCGCCGAGCAGGGGGCCGTCTGGGCCCGGGACCAGCGGTCCCGGGCGAGCAACGGACGGCTCTTCGTGGCCTTCCCGATGTTCGTCGCCTCAGCCTGCCGACCGTGATCGCTCTCGAACGCGAGGCTTCAGCGGCTGTCGCGCTCTTTGAGCGAGTCAGTGGAGGAAACGCTGGGGCCAGGCCGGGCAACATGTCGGCCAGCCATCGCGGCAAGGCCGCCCGCGCATGTCCGCCGCCGTCATGACGGTACGTGGGGTGCGGCCTGCGGCCCGATCCGCGCGCGCACCATCGCCTGGTAGTGCGGGCACTCGGCGAAGTCCTCGTGCTCGCACTCCAGGCCCCCGTCGATGAACGCCAGGGAGTCCCGCAGCGCGTCGATCCGTGCGACGAGGTCCTCGCGGTGACGCAGCAGGATCTCCCGCCGCCGCGCCGGCACGGCGGCCGTGATGAGCTCCCGGATCTGCTCCAATGACAGTCCCGCCTCCTTCGCACGCAGGATCGTCGCGACCCGGTACAGGTCGGCCGAGCGGTAGCGGCGGCGCCCGGCGAAGACCCGGGCCGGCGCCAGCAGCCCGGTTGACTCCCAGTGCCGCAACACGTGGGTGGCCAGCCCGAACCTGCCGGCAATCTCGCCGATCGTCATCGACGCCTCGTCGCCTGGTTGCATGCCGACATTAGGCCGCGCCCCGGTCGATCGGGGCAAGCCGCCAGGTGGCTGGCTTCCCTAGTTGGTCTGCGACCGGCGGGGACCGGCGCACCTCCTGCTGGTCGTCGTCGGTCGGCGTTCGACAGCCCCATGACAGGCCCGAGGCCCAGCCGACGCCCAGGGCGACCCTCGTCTGTAGTTTCCTCACTACCGGTGCGAGCACTTTCCGACGGGGCAGCGCCGGTCGCCTCCTGCCGTCGTCGCGCGGGGTTGGTCGCCCGTTTGCTCGACCGCTTCGACAGGTCGATGCTGCAGCTCCTATTCTGTTGCCAGTATTTGGCAACAAGTCGGGCGATCATGTGCGCCCAAGATCGGGTGAGCACCTGTGGAGGGCAGATTGGCTTCAACCGTCGACGCGCCGGCTCGAAACGCGGTGCGGCGTAGCCTGTCCGGAGCGGAGAAGCGCAGCCTGGCCGGGATGGGGCTGTTCATCGCCGGCCTGCACATCGTCGGCTGGATCACCCTGGCCGCGATCGTCGCACCGAGCCACTACCACGTCGGCTCCCAGGTGTTCGGGATCGGCCTCGGCGTTACCGCGTACACCCTGGGGATGCGGCACGCGTTCGACGCCGACCACATCGCCGCCATCGACAACACCACCCGCAAATTGATGGCCGACGGGCAGCGTCCCACCTCGGTCGGGTTCTGGTTCTCCCTCGGCCATTCCTCGGTCGTATTCGCGCTGTGCCTGCTGCTGTCGTTCGGCGTCCGAGCGCTGGCTGGACAGGTCGAGGACGAGACCTCCAGCCTGCAGCAGACCACCGGCCTGATCGGCACCACCGTCTCCGGCGTCTTCCTGATGATCATCGCCGTGCTGAACATGGTCGTCCTGGTCAACATCCTGCGGGTCTTCCGGCGGATGCGGACCGGGCACTACGACGAAGCCGAACTCGAGGAACATCTCAACAAGCGCGGCTTCATGAACCGCATCCTCAACAGCGCCACCAAGGCCGTCCGCAGGCCCTGGCACATGTACCCGATCGGGCTGCTGTTCGGACTCGGCTTCGACACAGCCACCGAGATCTCGCTGCTGGTGCTCGCCGGCGGAGCCGCCGCGTTCCAACTGCCCTGGTACGCCATCCTCACCCTGCCGATCCTGTTCGCCGCCGGCATGAGCCTGCTGGACACCATCGACGGGTCATTCATGAACTTCGCCTACGAGTGGGCGTTCTCCAAGCCCGTCCGCAAGGTCTACTACAACATCACGATCACCGGGCTGTCCGTCGCCGTCGCACTGCTCATCGGCGGCATTGAGCTCATCTCAATCCTGGCCGACAAAACGGGCATCACTTCAGGGCCGTTGCGCGCGATCGCCGACGTGGACCTGAACTACGCCGGGTACGGCATCGTCGCCTTGTTCGTGCTCACTTGGATCATCGCGATCGCGGCCTGGCGGCTGCTGCGTATCGAGGACCGCTGGTCAGCCAACCTTCGCGCCACCGCCGAAGAGTCCACCCGCCAGTGAGCCTGTGCCGTTCGAGAATTCGGTTTCGGCTACGCGACCCTGCTCGTACTCGTTGACGAGACCATGCACCACCTTCCTGCGCCGCACCCGTACGGCGCCCAGATCACCAACCGGCGCCGAAAGGGTGTCCCGGTCGGGTGGGCGTTGTCCACGGCCCTGATGCGGCCTGTGTTGGTTGTAATGCGCTACGTATTCGCCGGTTCAAATCTCCATAGAAGAAAGTCAAAGCCCTGACCAGCGTTTCCGCTGGTCAGGGCTTTTTCTTTGTCGGGACGGCCGGATTTGAACCGACGACCCCTTGACCCCCAGGCAACCAACACGGCTCTTCGGCCTGCTGTTTACCTGGTCCTATCTCCTATGACGGTCCCCCGCCGTGCATCCTCGTCCACCAGCGTCCGTCGTGATCGTCACCCAGATAGTCACCCAGTTGGTCGGGCACGCATCGGGCACCCGCCCTGGCCACTCGGGCGGCTGATCAGGTCAATCGAGCGGGTTGGGCCAATCGGTGTGCGGGAGCAGGTCTCGTAGCCTGGCTGAGCTGGTCCGGCTGAGCAACACTTCAGTGTCGAGATTGACGGGGTCCATCTGGCGGATAAACTCCCGACAACGCCCGCATGGCGGCAGTACGCACAGGACGCCCTTATCATTGCGCCAGACAGCGACGATCTTGATGATCTTGTTTTCGCCAGCCGTGATCATGGCAGCGATAGCTGCGTGCTCTGCGCAGAACCCCGTGCCTGAGCCTGTGTCGATGCAGACGCCGGAGAAGAGGTTGCCCGCTTCGGTGACCAGCGTAGATCCAACCTGGCCGATACGGCGGGTCGCCCCACCGTAGCCAGGCACCGTACGCGGATTGAGCACGGCTTGAGCGGAGGCGATCAGTGAGTCGTGCGAGATGGCGTTCACCCGGCGGAACTTATCAGGACACCGCATCCCCCACGAGCCCCGATGACAGGCACCGCAGCTCTGCTTCCGCAGAGCGCGCATCACTGCCATCCCGTCACCGTCGACCCGCCCGTCTCGGAGAGCGGGCCACCGCTCGGCCCGCCACGTCAAGCGGACCTTGACGCACGTACGGGCGCTGCCGGAACAGCCTGAGTCGGCTCTCGTGTCACGGACCGCGCCCCCGGCGGGCACCGCCACAGTGGCGCAGTTGACCCAACCTCGCCCGGCACGGGCCCGGCTCCCGGGGTCGGAGCTGGCCACCGGCGGCCGCCCCTCCCCTCCCAGGTGAGCGGTTGACCTGACCCTGAGCGGCTGCGGAGCCGGCTCCTGGACGACCGGCATGCCGTCGCGCGGCCACCGCCCCCATGCTTGGGGCTTGCCGCGCGGACCCGGCGCGCCCTTCCCTGCGCCGCGCTGCTCAGGCGCGGCGCGGCCGGCTGCCGGCGACGAACCTCCACCACTCTGCCCGCTATCCCGACTGCGGCGGCCCCGGGCTCCCCGCTCTCCGCGCCAGCCGCCGGGCGTGTTGCGTGGCCGGCGTGGAGCGACAGCGGAGCGTCGGACGCGCGCCCAGGCGGCGGCGCGTGCGGCCCGTCAAGGGCCGCCCTGAAGACGTACAGAAAGTCCTCACCGATCGACGGCGACAGCCGTGTCCGGTCTCGGGACCTGCGTGACGAATCGTTATCAGGACCTGCGTGACACTCCGCTGAGTGTTGGTGGAGATGAGCGTGATGGAACAGCGGTATCGGGCCGTCCAGGACGTGCTTGCCGGGTCGACGGTCACGGACGTCGCCGAACGGTTCGGAGTCTCCCGTCAGGCGGTGCATCGCTGGTTGGCCTGGTATGCCGATGAGGGTCTGGAAGGGCTGGCCGATCGGTCCAGCCGTCCACGTTCCTCGCCTGCGCAGACGCTGCCGGAGGTGGAGGCGTTGATCTGTGAGCTGCGCCGGAATCATCCTCGCTGGGGTGCCCGTCGTCTGGTCTTCGAGCTGGGCCGCCGTGACTGCCCGGGTCCGGTCCCGTCGCGGGTCCCGGTGCATCGGGTGCTGATCCGGCAC
The DNA here is from genome assembly GCF_042871425.1 of Micromonospora sp. NPDC005806. Taxonomy (NCBI): domain Bacteria; kingdom Bacillati; phylum Actinomycetota; class Actinomycetes; order Micromonosporales; family Micromonosporaceae; genus Micromonospora; species Micromonospora sp. NPDC005806. Next base: position 27,937 of record NZ_JBIAIL010000021.1, read on the forward strand.
GGGCTGGTCCACCCGGCGTCCCGCCGCCGTCGTCGGGAGGACTACAAACGCTGGGAACGTAGCCGGCCGATGGAGTTGTGGCAGCTGGACATCGTCGGCGGTATCCGCCTCGCTGATGGTGGTGAGGCGAAGGTCGTCACCGGCGTTGACGACCACTCCCGGTTTTGCGTCATCGCTGCCGTGGTCCGCCGGGCCACCGGCCGGGCCGTGTGTCTGGCCTTCGCCGAAGCGTTGCAGCGGTTCGGGATCCCCGAGGAAGTTCTGACGGACAACGGTAAGCAGTTCACCGGCCGGTTCAACCAGCCGCGGCCGGCCGAGGTGATGTTCGAACGCATCTGCCGGGAGAACGGCATCGTGTCCCGCAACACCAAACCCCGCACTCCGACCACCACCGGCAAGGTCGAACGGTTCCACCAGACCCTGCAACGGGAACTCCTCGACGAGGTCGAGGTCTGGGCCAGCCCGGAAGAGGCCCAGGCCGCCATCGACGAGTTCCGGGACGAATACAACACCCAACGGCCGCATCAGTCCCTGGACATGGCGTTCCCGGCCGACCGGTTCACCACCCCGCCAACCGACGAGCAACTGCCGCTGCGGCTGCCCCCGGCGCTGGCCACCACAATCCCCGCACCCAGAAAGCCACTGCCGGTGTCTCCGTCACCCGCCCCGTCGGCCACCATCGCAGCCGCACCAGTGACTACCAGCGACGACGTCGGCCTGGCCGTGGAGGTCACCCGCCGCGTTCCCGCCTCGGGCAACCTCACCGTCTGCGGGCAACAGTTCTGGCTCAGCCCCACCCGCGCCGGTCTGCCGGTCACCCTCTGGGCCGACACCACCGTCGTTCACCTGCTCGTCGACGGCGTCCGGCTCAAGACCGTCCCGTCCCGGCTCACCCCCGGTCACCTGCGGCAGCTCCTCGACGACGACGGCCAACCAGCCGGCCCACCACCGATCACCACCGGCCCCGTCCAGCCCGGCGCCCCGATCGAAGTCGAACGGCTCGTCAACGCCACCGGCCTGATCAGCCTCGCCGGCCGGCAACACCCCGTCGGCTACCACTTCGCCGGCAGACGCGTCACCGTCCGACTCGACCGCGGCCTCATGCAGATCACCACCGACGGCGTCCTCCTGCGCAACCTGCCCAACCCGCTGACATCGGCCGAGATCGCCGGCATCCGCGACGCCCGCCCCGCCGGACCCCCACCCACCCCAGCAACCGAACCGCTGCGGGTCGAACGCCGCGTCAGCTGCCGAGGAACCCTCGTCATCGCCGGCCAACGCATCCACGTCGGCAACATCCACGCCGGCCGAACACTCATCGTCGAAGCCGGCGACACCACCTTCCGCGTCCACGACGGCGACCAACTCCTCACCGAGGTCCCCCGCACGACCGGCAAGGACATCACCCGCTTCAAGGTCCGCAAGCCCGAACCGCCACGAGCTGCGCAAGGATGAGGCCGTGGACAAGCAACCCGCCTTCGCCGACCCGTGGTGGGACCTACGCGCAGACGATCCCGTCGAACGACAACAACGCCAAGCCCTGCACACCGAACTTCTCATCGAGGTGGCACCTGGCCACCCACTGCACGGCCAGCCCACCAGCATCGTTGCCAGGTCCGAGGCGTCGGACGACATCCTCGTCCAGCTTCCCGAACGCTGGGCAATCATCCACCTCACCTGGAAAGGCGCCCCGGAGACACCGCCCTGGCCAAAGACCAAGTTCTACGACACCATCCACACCCTCGCGCGGGGCCTCCAAGAGGCAGACTGAACAGCAAGGGAAGAACAAGATCGTCTAGCCGGATGTGTCACCCACGTCCTGAGACCGATCTGTCACGGACGTCCTGAGACCCGACACGACGGCGACAGCCGTTGTCCTCCGTCGACTGATACGCGACACATGTCCGCCAACTGATATGCGACACCTCAGCGCGCTGATCGCGGCAGGAGAGTAGGTTTGGGTGTTCCGCCGAAGCGCCAGAACCTGTTGAGCTGCCGCGCTAGGGAACAGCAAGTTGGCCGACAACACGCAACGGTCTCCGACGATTCTGGCGATCTCGTGGGGCCGTATTCAGGTTGACGGTCTGGCCGCGGGCAAAGATCTCAAGCGATATCCGGCGGGGCGGGGAGTGGGATCGGTCTGAGACCGGCATCCGTCACAGCCCCGGCATTCGACCAGAAGACGTCGAAGAGCTCCTCCTCCACGGCGCCACGGTCGTCGTCCTGCCCCAAGGCGTGCAACTCCGACTCCAGGTCGATCCACGAACGCTCACGATTCTCGACGAGCGAGACGTGGCACCGAGATGAAGGGCGGTGCGGCTCTGCAATGAGCTGGCCACGACCCATCCGGTCGGCAGGCTCTTCCACTCGACCTGCTGAACCCTCCGCGCAGCGACGGCTCCGCGTCGTGGCACCGATTTCGCATGCGATCATCGGTCCTGACCGAGACGGAGAGGTGCGATGGCGTACGTGACCCGGCTGCATCCCTTCAGTGCCCAGGGCGGCTTCTTCCTCGGCTGCGCGGTGGCGGCCGTCGGCTCGGTCGGGCTGTGGCGGCAGCCGTGGGTCATGGTGCCGGGCGTGCTGTTCTTCGGCTTCGGCGCGGTCGTGGGCGCGATCCCGCTGCTGCAGCGGCAGGTGACCTTGCGGGTGGACGACACCGGCATCGGCGACGACAGGAACATGACGTCGTGGGACAAGGTGCTCTGGCTGGAAGTACACGACCGCCGTGTATGGATCGTGCAGGGTGAGCTGCGGGAGCTGAACCCGGAAGACTTCGACGATCCCGAGGAGTTCCGGCCGAGCGTGGAGCCGGTATCGCTGCGTATGCGCGGCTTGCCGGTCAGCGGCTGCCGGTTCCGCCGGAACCGCTTCGACGCAGCGGTGCGCGCATACGCGCCGCACGTGGCGGATACTGCCCCGTATACCTACGGCCACCACCCATCGTGACCGCTACCGGGTCGTGAGGCGGCATCGCTGAGGACGGAGCGGCGGACAACGTGGCCGTGAATACGAGTTCTTAGTACTCCAGCCGCACTTCCGTTGGCCGCGTTTACGCAGCTAGGACCGCAGATGCGGATCAGGCGTCAGAGTACACGATCGTCCATCAGAGACTTCCGCACTCGTGGCGGTAGATGATCTTTCGGGGTGGGCGACAGGTCTGGATGACCTGATGGCGCGGATCGCTGGCCGGTTTCGGCGGGTGGCGCCACGCCGGCGGGCCCGGGCCTACGTGCTGGGCCTGTTGTCGCCGCTGGCAGGCAAGAACGGCTGGATTGGCCGAGGCGGCCGGGGAGAACACACCTGACGGTATGCAACGCCTGCTCAACGGGACGGCGTGGGACGCCGACGCGGTCCGCGATGACCTGCGCGACTACGTTGTAGAGCACTTCGGTGACGCCAACGCCGTTCTGATCATCGATGAGACGGGGTTCCTGAAGAAGGGAACCAAGTCCGCCGGTGTCCAACGTCAATACTCCGGGACGGCGGGCCGGACCGAGAACTGCCAGCTCGGGGTGTTCCTGGCGTATGCGTCCGTGCACGGGCGCACCTTGGTCGACCGGGAGCTGTATCTGCCGCAAGGCTGGTGCGGCGATGACGCCCGGCGGACCGAGGCCGCGGTACCGGCGAAGGTGCGGTTCGCGACCAAGCCGGCGCTGGGGTTGCAGATGCTGCGCCGCGCACTGGACGCAGGGCTGCCGGCGCGGTGGGTGACCGCCGACGAGGCCTACGGCAAGGACAGCAAGTTTCGGCTGTGGCTGCAGAGCCGACGCATGGGCTACGTCCTGGCCGTGGCCTGCAACCAGAAGATCCCGACCGACGGCGGCAGCGCCCGCGCCGATGAACTGGCCGCCGCGGCCCCTGCCCTGGCCTGGAAGCGGCGCAGTTGCGGCGCCGGCGCCAAGGGACCGCGTCTGTTCGACTGGGCCGTGGCCACCCTGCCCGACACTGGCACCGCCGAGCACGGATGCACCCGCTGGCTGCTCGCGCCGGTCGATCACCGACCCGACCGAGCTCGCCTACTACCTGTGCTACGGACCGGCGGAGACCAGCGATGAGGAACTCATCCGCGTGGCCGGCGCCCGGTGGGCGATCGAGGAGTGCTTCCAGACCGCCAAGGGACAGGTCGGCCTGGACGATTACCAGGTGCGCCGCTACGACGCGTGGTACCGCCACATAACCCTCGCTATGTGCGCCCACGCCTTCCTCACCGTCACCGCCACCCAAGCGCAAAAGGGGGCAGCGCCGACCGGGCCGGACTCGTCCCCCTCAGCCTCGCCGAGACTCGACGTCTCCTGGCACACCTGATCACCCACAGACGAACCCGCGACCACATCAATCGATGGTCATGGTGGCGACGCCGCCACCAGTTCCGAGCCAAAACAAGCCACTACCAGCGAAGACAACGACTCCGCGAAGTGCGGCTGGAGTACGAGTACTCCAGCCCGGGTTCGTTATGTAGGTGGCCGGCGATGAGTTCAGCTCGGTCCGGGCTGGTCGGCGTGTCTGCGGGTAGGGAGACGGCCGCCGGTTGATCATGCACTGTTTGTGAGGACAAGTGAAGATCGTGCGGCGGCCGCTGGGCACAGCGTAGACGTCGAGGGATGGTTGGCGGAGTTCGACACCGGGTTCGCGTGGATCGCGGGCCGGTTCGGGCGGGTGGAGCCGCGCCGGCAGGCGCGCGGATTCCTGCTCGGCCTGCTGTCAGATGTGGACACGCGGTCGTGTTGGCAGTTGGCGGAGCAGGCCGGAGACGTTTCACCGCATGTGATGCAGCGACTGTTGGGTGAGGCGGTGTGGGACGCCGACGCGGTGCGCGATGACTTGCGGGGCGTCGCGTCCAGATCTCCTGCGCCGTGGAGCCTGACAAGGGCCGCCTCCACGATGCGGTCGTACTCCTCGTTGGCCAGCACCCGATCGGGTGATCGCCAGCTTCAGTCCAGCGCCATTCCACCGGCGTTGTGGCAGCGTCAGCCTGAGGGCGGACGTTGCGGAATTAGCTACTGCGGCGCCCGCCAGGCTGCACGTCGTCACGAGCTCATCGTTCGCCGGCCTACCCATGCCGGAAGGCCCGGCTCGGTCTTTCAGACGCCGAGCCTTCAAAGGAGTCTGCATGTCGAACCACTTCAGCGCCGACAACTTCAAGTTCCCTGGCGACGACCGTCGCCTCGACCTCACCGAGGTGTACGTCTTCACCTCACCGCAGGACCCCGGCAAGACGGTGCTGATCATCGCCTCCAACCCTACCAGTGCCCCGCCCCCGATACCGGCGCCTACCACCGGGCCGGAGTTCTACCCCGGAGCGGTCTACCGGATCAACATCGACACTGACGGCGACGCGCACGCCGACATCGCGTTCACATTCACCTTCTCCGAGTACCAGAACAGCAGCCAGACCGCGACCGCCTGGTACGCCACCGGCCCCGAGGCCCGCCAGCCCGAGCCGGCCGGCCAGGTGCTCGCCGAGTCCTTCCCGGTCAGCTTCGACGGCACGGCCCGGCCGGTCATGGTCGCTGAGCCAGGGCAGATCCGGCTGTTCGCCGGGCTGCGCAGCGATCCGTTCTTCGCCGATGTTGAGGGCGCCCTACACGGAATGAAATGGACCGGGCACGACGACTTCGCCGGCAACAACGTCGACTCGATCGCCCTAGAGGTGCCCACCGACCTGCTCGGCCCCGGCCCGGTCATCGGAGTATGGGCCTCGATCAGCCGGCGCCATGACGGCATGCTGGAGCAGATGGACCGCGGCGGAAACCCGGTCATCAACCCGTTCATCAACCCCGACGGCGAGAAGAACCTGTACAACTCCCGGCAGCCCGTCGACGACGTGGCCAACTACCTGAGCCCGTGGTCCCAGATGCTGGAGAAAGGCGGCTACTCACCCGAGGAGGCCAAGGAGGCCGCCATGCAGTTCCTGCCCGACATCCTCCGCTACGACCGCACCAAGCCAGTCTCCTACCCCAACGGCCGCAAGCTCATCGACGACGTCTTCAGCTACCGCTTTACCTGGTTGACCCACGGCAAGCTCTCCCCGACAGGCCTCAAGCCGCACGACGACCTCACGTGGCAGTTCCCCTACCTCGGCCCACCGAACCCCTAGCCGCCGCACAGCAGGTGGATGCAGCCCCGCGACCCGGCCGTGCTCGCCTCAGAGGTCGACGGCTCCCCGTTTCTCCCTCTTCGACCCAGCTCGTGACCACGCGATGCAGCGGAGGGCGGTGTTCGGGGCGGAGTGCCGGTGCTCGTTGTCTCGGCTGGTGTTGCCTGGCATAGTGCCGGCCATGCCGTCGGCTGTCCGTGGCAGCGTTGCGTTCGGCCTTGTGCTCGCGGCGCCGGTCCCTGCAGCCATCGGCGTCTACGCCTCTGTGAACGCGAAACGCTACATCTACCTCGACCAGCCCGCCCATCCATACGCCGCCATCGCCTTGAGCCTGGGGATGCTTGCCGCGGCTGCACAATTTGCTCTCCGACGTTGCGGCTGCCAAGACGTTCACTCCGCTCGAACCGTGAAGGGCATCCGCGCTGTTCTCCGCTCGGCGCTCTCTCAGGCCGTGGTGGAGGAGCTGGTCGTCAAGAACGTGGCGGCGCTCGTGAAGCTCCCGCCCATCCGAGCCCGCAAGGGGAGGTCATGGAGCAGCGAGGAAGCCCGCGCGCTCCTGGAATCGTCCCGCGACGGCGACGACTACCTCTACGCCGCCTACGTCCTGGTCCTCGTGCTCGGCCTACGTAAGGGTGAAGTCCTCGGTCTGACCTGGGACCACATCGAGTGGAACGACTGGGACAAGCCCTGCGCCCCGCACCGCGAGGAATTCTGCGAACACTGCCGGTACCACCACGACATCAGCCTGGTCATCGACAAGCAGCTCCAGCGGGTACGCGGCCGGCTCCTGCACCAGGCCACCAAGACCGAGGAGTCCGACGCTCCCCTACCGCTGCCGGCCATCTGCGTCACCGCGCTACGGCGCCGCTACCGCCAACAGGAGGTGACCCGAGAGAAGGCCGGCGAGGCGTGGCACGACACCGGCATGGTCTTCACGACCCGCTACGGGCTGCCGGTCGAGCCGCGGAACTTCAACCGCTCCTACGACAGCCGGATCGCCAACGCCGGCGTCCCGAAGATCACGGTCCACGACGCCCGACGCACCTGCGGTTCGCTCCTGGTCGACCTGGACGTGCATCCGCGGATCGCGATGGCGATCCTGAGACACGCCGACTTCTCGATCACGATGGAGATCTACAGCCAGGTCTCGTCCAAGGCCACGCGGGAAGCCCTGCGGAAGCTCGGCGAGAGCCTCGATCAATCCTGCCAGTGGTAGAGGTCGCGCAGCAGGGAAATCTCGGTGCCGTGATGGATCAGCTCCCTGTTGACGTGCAGGACGATGTCCTCCATGGGAAACCGCTCGGGACCCACCGTGGGCGGATTCTCCAGGTCAGCGTCCGAGAGCTCGCGGACCCCCGCGTTCCATCTCCCATACATCTCATCGAGCTGTTTTAGCGCCTCGTCAGCGGTCCCCGCGTAGGCGAATGTCTGGGAGTCGACGTCCTGGCCGCCGAAGTGCCATCCGACCCGATAGCCCAGGCAGGAGACGATGATGTGCGCCAGCCGCCAGGCAATCGTGGTCACCGGCGCCGGCACCGGGGCAGGGGACGCGGAGTCCATCGTCCATTCCCCCGAACCTGCCGACATCGGTGCGGCCGACGTGCCACGTGGGCGGATGCTCCAGCAGCCGCGTCGAGGACGTGTGCCTCGATGAGGACGCCGGCGGTGAGGTCCTCGTCGTTGCGGCCGGCCACGTAAGGGCGCCATGCGCCGGTGCGGGCGCTGCTCGGATGAGGGGCAACAGCGCTCTGTGCGCGGTCGGCGTCAGCGTGATCAGTCGGCGGAGGGCGGGACGCGGAACGAAGCGGGATTGACGGGACGGCTCTGCTTCGGCAGGCCGGCGACGACGAGGAGGTACGACTCGGTCACGAGATTGTCGACAAGCGCGGGCTCGACGTCCGCACCCGCCCGCACCGTGATCCAGTGCTTCTTGTTCATGTGGTAGCCGGGCGAGATGCTCGCGTGAGCTGCGCGGAGCGCCTCCGCGTCGGATGGATCCGCTTTCAGGATCACGACGGGCTCGCCGGGCATGGACGTCTGCAGCATGAACACCTTGCCGCCGACTTTCCATACCTCCCAGTCGCCGGTGAACTGGTGTGTGTGCTCGGAGCCGGGAAGCTCGGCGGCGCGGGCCGCGGCTCGATCCTGCACTGCCTTATCAATCTGCATCTTGACCTCCTCGAAGTCCTTATGGGGTCGATTGCCCGACGTGCGTCGAGGAGGTGCGGACGCCGGGCAACCGAGTCGAAGTGAACGGGGCCGGCACCGCGGTCCGATGTCCGCCCCGTCCGTCACATGTGCATGAAGATCTTCTCCGCGTCGAACCGCGAGACCGGCTGGCGGGAGACCCGAGCCTCGTCGGGGTAGCCGAGCACCATAAGCAGCGTGGTCGTGTAGTCGGTGTCGGTCAGGTCGAAGGCCGCGTCCACGGTCGTGCGGTCGAAGCCCTCGAGCGGCGTCGCGTCCACCCCGAGGGATGCGGCGGCCATCATCGTGGCGCCGACGACGAGGTAGGTGTTCTTCTCAAGCCAGTGGAGCACGTCCCCGCCATAGTTCTCCCTCTGGATCTCCACGAAGTTGGAGGCGCCCGCCTCCCATCCCTTCTGGATCTCCGGGTCGGCGAAGCGCCCGTCGGCGCGCTCCTTCTCGAAGATCTCCTTCAGGTGCGTGTCGGGGATGTCCTTGCGCGTCGTGAAGACGATGGCGTGCGACGCGTTGCGCACCTTCTCCGCGTTGTCCGCGAAGCGGCCGACCAGTGCGTCCGCGAGCTTGTCCTTGCCATCCTGCGTCTCCAGCACGAGGAAACGGTTCGGCTGGATGTTGATCGTCGTCGGCGAGGTGCGCAGGTAACGCAGCAGCTGCTGGAACGTCTCCTCCGGGATCCTCTTGCTCGGGTCGAAGTAGCGGGTGAGGTGCTTCGTGATCAGCTTGTCGAGATTCAACATCGTGCTTTCTTTCGTTTGAACGGCGAGTGGAGAGGAAAGTCAGGCCGACTGGTGGTCGGCGCCGGGGACGTCGACGACGGTGTCGCTGACGTTGTTGAGGTAGTTCGTGAGCAGGGTGACGACCACGATCGTGACGATCGCCTGGATCTCCGGGTCGATATACCCGACCTCGCGGATCGCTGCGAGGTCCTCGTCGCTGACCTGGCCACGCGTCTCGATCACGTGCTGCGCGAACTTCGCGACGGCGGCGCGCTTCGGGTCGCTGGACGTGCCCGTGCGGGCGAGCTCAATCTCCTCCGCCGACATACCGCCGAGGTTCGACGAGATGAAACCGTGGAGTGCCTGGCAGTAGTGGCAGCCGTTCGACTGAGAGACCGCGAGGGCGATCGTGTGGCGCGTCTTCGCGTCCAGGAGCTTCGCGATGCTGCCCTGCAGGCCCATCACGATCTCGAGCACGGTCGGGTTCGCGGCGAGCGTGGTGAACATGCTGGGCGCGAAGCCGAACTGCTTCGCGATGGCGTCGAGGGCGCCCTGCGTCTTCGCGTCGATGTCGGCGCGCGCGGGAGCGGTCAGGCGAGACATGGTGATGAACCTCCTCGTGACGTTACTGGACTATTTCGTCCACTCGCTTGAGTGAACACCATCGAAAATGGGTTGTCAAGCCCAGTTGTGTTATGTTGATGACATGCAGGTGAACAGCGGGGATGTCGGCGGGCGCGGGAGCGGTCAGGCGAGACATGATCATGAACCCCGCGTGACGTTACTGGACGATCTCGTCCACTCGCTTGAGTGAACACCATCGAAAATGGGTTGTCAAGCCCAGTTGTGTTATGTTGATGACATGCAGGTGAACAACGGGGCGGATGCAGCCCAGAAGCTCACTCCCAAGGGCCAGGCCACGCGCGAGCGAATACTGGAGCATGCGGCCGCGTTGATCTACGGCAAAGGGGTCCACGCAACCAACAACGAGCTCGTCCGCCGCGCTGCAGGCGTGAGTGGATCGCAGCTGAGTCACTACTTCCCCACCAAGGAGAGCCTCGTCCTGGCGGTCATCGACTGGCATGCGGACAGCGTCCTCGGCTTCCATCGCAGCGAACGGTTTGCCAGCTTCGACACCGTCGAGGCGTTCCAGGACTGGACGGACTTCTACGTCCTCTCGGGGCGTCCGTTCGAGGACGGCTGCAGCCTCGGCTCGCTCGCGAGCGAGATCGTCAAGACCGATCTCGACGTGCACGACCGGCTCGCGGAGGTGTTCGCGCAGTGGCGCGAGATCTTCCGCGTCGGGCTCGATCGCATGCGGCAGCTCGGCCGCATCGACGCGTCCGCCGACCCCGCGCGGCTCGCCGACATGTTCCTCGCGGCGTATCAAGGCGGCATGCTCCTCGCTCAGGTCGCCGGGGACATCGGCCCCCTGCAGGACGCGCTCTCTGCGGCGGTTGACCATCTGCGGACGTTCGTGACGTCTGACGACCAGCACATGGGCTGACGCGGCGCATCCGAGCCTCGGGTGTCGGAGCGCGGAAGAAGGTCTGGCGAGCTGGTAAGACGACCACGTCGGGCGACGCGAAAGGGCGTCCGCTCTGTTAGCAGAACCGGACGGCTCGCCGACATCCAGCCTCACGAATTCATGGGCTCGATGGCGTGATGGCTGATTGCCGGCCCTGACGTGAAGGAGGTGCCGTCCTAGCTGGAATGATCTGGGTTGCCTAGATCGAGAATCTTCCAGAAGGGCGGCACCTGCCAGGTGAAGCGTACGACATCGGCCAGGTTGCGTATGAAGGCTGCGCGTGCCAAACGATTGCGGCGTAAGCGACGCATCGAACAACGCGCCAACGCCTGGGCCCGCGGACTGACGCTGACCACCGGGGCGTCCGGGCTGATCGGTGCGGTCGGCGCCCCGTTGCTGCGGCTGCTGGCCGAACAGTCCGGGCTGCGCTAAGCCAGCCCGGCCACCCTGCGCCGAGTGCTACTCAACGCGCCAGCCCGCCTCGTGCGCCGCGCCCGTAAACGGCTGATCCGCCTCGACGACACCCACCCGCACCAGACCGACCTCATCCTCGCCTGGAACAAGATCCACGCCATGGTCACCCCGCCGTAACGGCAATCCCACCCGCCCGGACCAGACGAGAGGCCCCGCCCACCCGGCCCGCGAAGGGGATACCAGGGCCGAACCCGGCCACCAGCCGGGCCGTCACCAGGCCCGAACACCGAAACCACCACGAACCAAGCGGCAACCATCGATATCTCACCGACACTCCAAGATCGTGAAAGATCTGGGCCGTCGAGGACCTGTGGTCAACGATGAAGTCCAGCCCGGGCAACATCGCCGTCGACAGCGTGGACCATGAACCGCCCCGGGTTCTGTGGAGACCTCAGCTGTTGGCTCCAACCACCTCGCGGGGCTGGGGTTGAGCGTAGAACATCGATTCGTATTCGGTGGGCGGGAGATGCCCGATGGCGGAGTGCAGGCGCTGGTTGTTGTACCAGTCGACCCACTCGGCGGTGGCCAGTTCGACCTGGGCGAGACTGCGCCACGGACCTCGGGGCTTGATCAGCTCGGTCTTGTAGAGGCCGATGGTGGACTCCATCAACGCGTTGTCCAGGGCGTCGCCGACGCTGCCGATGGAGGCGTCGATACCGGCGTCGAGCAGGTGGGTGGTGAACCGGAACGACGTGTACTGGGCGGATTCAACCGGTCGTCGCAACACTGGGTTGTTGGAGCGATCGTAGGTGTTCGTCGAGGGCTTCGGCTGGTGTCTTCCAGCCGAGAGTTTTCCGGGGCCGGCTGTTGAGCGCGTGGGCGACGGCGTCGATCTCGTCGGCGCTCCATCGGGAGAGGTCGGTGCCTTTCGGGAAGTACTGCCGCAGAAGGCCGTTGGTGTTCTCGTTGGTGCCGCGTTGCCAAGGGCTGTGCGGGTCGGCGAAAAACACCGGCACGCCGGTCTCGACCGTGAAGCGTGCGTGCGCAGACAGTTCCTTGCCGCGGTCCCACGTGAGTGACCTGCGCAGTTGCTCGGGCAGTTTGGTGATCGTGTCGGCGAGGGCTTTGCTCATCGTGATCGCCCCGTATCCGGCGAGAGCTGGGCCGTTCTTCGTCCGCGGGATCACACCCCAGCCGGCCTCACGAGGCAGGTGGATCAGCATCGTGAACCTCGTCGTCCGCTCGATCGGTGTCCCGATCGCGGAGCGCTGCAACCCGATGATCAGATCCCCTTCCCAGTGCCCGGGGACGGCACGGTCCGCGACTTCAGCGGGCCGTTCACTGATCAGCGTGCCGCTCGTGACGTGCGCCCACGCGCGTTGCTTCGCACGTGCTCGAGGAACACGAAGCGCCCGACCGGTCCGCAAGCAGGTGACGAGTTCGCGCTTGAGGGCGCCGCGGCTCTGGACATAGAGCGCCTGGTAGATCGCCTCGTGGCTGACGCGCATGGACTCATCCTCCGGGAACTCGGCCCGGAGCCCGCGGGAGATCTGCTCCGGGCTCCACCCGGTAGTCCATGCCCGATCGCCCCGGTGAGGCTTGTTCCGGCCCTTCCACTGCGGGCCCTGCGGCCCCGCAACCGGCCGGCCGGCCGCTGTCCGGATCGCACCCGCAAGTCGTTGCTGGACGTACTCTCGGAGCCGCTCATTGGCCAGCAGCTTCGCGGTCTTCGGCATACGGGCTCGACGCTCAGCATGCCACTGCGCAGTCGAGGCCTTGTAGTCCAACCGGTACGTCCTGGTCGAGGCGTTACGCCGCAACTCCCGCGAGATCGTCGACGGGTCCCGGCCGAGCTGGCGTGCGATCTCACGAACGCCCATGCCCTGCGCCCGCGACAAAGCGATGTCTTCACGTTCGCTGAACGACCGATAGCGGCCCGACACCGTTGGCGGCAACGCAGGATTCACACCGCCAGCGTGCCGGAACCACCGGAACCCCACCGGCGACGACACACCAGCCGCCGCGGCCGCATCCTCGGTCATCACACCGCGACTGATCGCAGCCCAAAACTTGACCCGGTCCTCACGCCACGCCACCGTCGGCCGTCCCGGCGAAGGAATCTGACCCCGATACTCCCGCACCCGCTTCTGCCGCGGCCCGTAAGCCATCGCTGCACCCCTCTGACAAGGTGTTGCGACGACCGGTTGATTCCGCCCTGGCTGCCCGCGTCGCTGTGGTGCACCAGGCCCGCCCCGACCGGCTGTCCGGCGCGGTCTCGGCGCCACAACCCCATGTCCAGGGCGGCCAGAACCAGCGGGGTCCGTTTGTTCGTCGCCGCGGACCAACCCACGATCGCCCTGGAGTAGACGTCGACGACGAACGCGACGCAGACGACGCCGGACCAGGCGGCGACGTGGGTGAAGTCCGCGACCCAGCACCGATTCGGCCGGGCGGCGGTGAAGTCCCGGTTGAGCCGGTCGGCGGCGCGTTCATGCCCAGGGTCGGCTGTGGTGGTGCGGATCTTCTTGCCCCGCACGACGCTGGTCAGGCCGGCGTCGCGCATCAACCGCTCGACCGTGCACCGGGCCGTCGGATGCCCTTGTCGGCGCAGCTCGTGCCAGATCTTGCGGGCTCCGTAGACGCCGTAGTTCGCCGAGTGGATGGCGGGGACCAGGTCTGTCAGCTGCGCATCACGCACCTGCCGCTTCGACGGCGGACGCTTCTTGGCCGCCCAGTAGCCGCTCGGGGTGATCTGCAGCCCGTGCTGGCGCAGCACGTGACAGATCGGCTCGACTCCGCCGAAGCGGTCCCGATGCTCGCCGACGAATTTCACGAGCGTGTCGTAGGCCGGTCGAGCTCGGCCGCGAAGAAAGCCGACGCGGCCTTCAAGATCTCATTCGCCCGACGCAGCTCGGCGTTCTCCCGCCGCAGCCGCTTCAGCTCCGCCGACTCCTCCGACGTGACCCCGGGCCGCTGGCCGTCGTCGACCTGCGCCTGACGAACCCACTTACGCAACGTCTCGGCCGTGCCGATTCCCAGCCGGGCCGCCACCGCGGTGATGGCCGCCCAGTCCGACTCGTAGTTCGGCCGTACCTCCGCGACCATCCGCACCGCCCGCTCACGCAGCTCCTGCGGATACGGCTTCGTTCCTGCCATCTCTCGATCCTTCCCAAGCGGGGAAGTCTCTACAAGATCCGGGGCGGTTCACCCGCCGGCGCCCCGCCATGCGCTGCGTCCGGTTAGGGACCGACACAGCTCACAGGAGCAAGAGGCGCTGTGGACTCGCCGTCACCGGCACGAAGGGTCGTCGAAGTCGGCCTCGTCGGCCCGGGTCATGTCGAACGAAGCCGTCGGTGAACCGGATCCGGCGGCGACCGTGCCATCGGCGGCGAGCGTGGTGAACGACGTCCGGATCCGGAGCAGGTCGCCGTCCCAGTCGCCGTCGAGTTCGTTCAGGCGCAGGCCCGGCCCCTCGTCGTCCGAGCGCGTGTGCAGCGAGAAGCGGGTGCCGCGGTAGTTGAGCGGGTCCCCCAAGATCTCGTAGGTCTCGACCCGCCCCGCCTGACAGACCTTGACGCCGCCCCGGAGATCCGGGCAGTCGCCGCAGCGGTCGGTCGCGCTGGGCTCGTCGTCGGCCAAGTGCAGCACGACCCGCCGGTCGTCGCCGGGGCCGTACGGCACCACTCCCTGCCAGTAGCCGGTCAGCGCCGGCCTGCCCGGCAGCGCCAGAGCCCACGGGTTCGCCACAAAGTGAAGCCCGTAGACCACGCCGAAGCCGACGACGATCAGCCCGACGAACATGGCGAAGAAGCGCACCCTGTTGGGCTTGCGCCGCGGTCGGACGGCCATCCGAATCTCCTTCGAGTCGGCCCACACCGTACGCGCCACGATCGTTCGCCCGCCGCCCCACCACACTCGGAAACGGACTCATGGAGGGAGTATCCAGCTTCGTCGTGGTCGACTCACGACGGACATCGTTGACGAAAGGCCCCTCCTCCACAGCACGGATGCTGCCACCACGGCCGCAAGGCAGGTCACCCGGTGACCACGACCCCACGCTGCTCGGCCTCGACACCACCACCCCGGTGGAGCCCCGGCAAATCCCGGGCCGCCCGGATGCTCATGCCCCGCTCCGTCGACGTCGTCGCCGATTTCGGCGTCTGCGCCCGCCCCGTCACCCTCCGCCGCACTAATCTCGACTCCGGCCGGACCGAGGTCATCGACATGCCCTGCGGCGCCACCTAGGACGCCAAGTGCCCGGCCTGCGCCAAGCGGGCTCGCCAGCTGCGGCAGCAGCAGACCGTGAGAGATGGCACCGCGACGACGAACCCGACCCCGGCCCGCAACCCGCGCCGACGCGCAACGCGGCCTGATCGTCGCCCGCGCTCATCTCGAGTTCGCCCGCGACGAGGCGGCTCGGGCGTCGCAGTGGGATCAGGCGGGTACTTGGCCGACGCGATCGCGGAGCTCGAAAAGCAGATCACCACCGAAGGGCTCCGGGGCCGGCCTGCTCCCCGGCACGCCAGCGACGAGCAGGAGGACGGCGATGGGAAGCGCCGGGTGCGGTCCACCAAGCGCCGGCAGGACGCCCCGGAGCTGCCCTGCCTCCCTGGCGACAACCGCACCATCGGACGCACCTGTGAGGGCCACGGCGGGCAGGTGTTCCGGCCGTCGATGTTCCTCACCCTCACCCTCGAGTCCTACGGCCGGGTGCACTCGGAGGGGACGCCGGTCGACCCGGACAGCTACGACTACCGGCGGGCCTGTACCGCTCGAAAAGTCGGTCAGAGCTACGCCACCTGGGAGTATTCGTTGATCAGCCCGTTGAGAATCTTTCTACGGCGCACTCGTGCGGCGGTCAGGTCGATGACCGGTCGTACCTTCAACGGCGCCCCGAACGGGCAGTTCACCGTCAACGAGAGCGGTGTAGTGAGCGCCGGGCCCTGAGATCGGCTGCTTGACCGTGCGACGGTATGAAGAAGGGCCCGGGTCACGATCGGCGATCAGGCCCGTGACCCGGTCCCTCCCCTATGGAGCCGTCTGACGAAATCGAACCGTCGGCTACGCATTGGTGTGGATCCGCCGAATCTCGGCCAGCAGCTTCTGCTCCCGAGCGGCGCGGCCCGCCGACCAGCCCTTCGACCGATCCAGCTGATCTTCTTCTGCAGTCACAATGACAGGCAACGATGTCGTTGCACGGCAACTAACAGTCGTTACAGGCGTTGGAGGTGGTTTGAGTGCGGGGCAGGCTACTAGCCCGGCTCACTGGCGGTGCCGCTCTCCTCGGTGGCCTCCTCGTCGCCGTTTACGCCGTGCTCGCCGCCCGCATGCCCCCCGGCGGCGTAGTGGGGCCTCGGGACACCAGCTCAATTGGTGGGGAGTCAGGTGAGCTGGCGTGGGTAGCTATCGGCTCCGATCGTGCGGTTGGTTGCCAGAGCGAAGTACAGATTCTCGGCCCGCAGGGTCCGGCTGCGCCTGACCGAGCCGGACGCCATCGAGCGCCCACGGTCCGCCAACCAGCGCCGCACGGTGAAACTGCGCCAGTCGGTGGCAGAGGTGTCCTTGAACAGCCGAACGTCATGATCGAGCTGGGCGGTCAGGGCCGTCCGCCGAGTCCGCACGGCAGGGAAGGGCATCGCGCATGAGCGTCGCCGTCGCGCCCTGCGCGGCGCCACTGCGCGCCCGGGCGGGGACAGTCTTGACCGGCATGGTCGCGGTCCCAGCCGCGCGTACCCCGGTCGAGGGCCCGGTCGGCGCGAACCGTCCGGCGGGTGCCGCGTTCTGGGCGGGGCAGGCTGCCGCCGGGTACACCCCGGCTCCCCCAGCCGGGGGAGCCCGATTCGGTCCGGGCCAGGCGCTGCCGGCGCATGCGGCGGCCGGGTTCGGCCGCGCGCTCGGGGCCGACCTGCGCGACGTCCGGGTGCACACCGAGTCGCCGATCCCCATGCAGCACGGCGCTAGGGCGGTGACCGTGGGGCGCGACATCTCCTTCGCGCCGGGGGCGTACGCACTTGGGACCCCCGCCGGGCAGCGGCTCCTTTGCCACGAGCTGGCCCACGTCGTCCAGCAGGACGGCGGGACCCCGGGGCTGCAGGCCAGCGGACGTCCGGCTGCGGGCGACGCGCACGAGCACGAGGCCGACGCGGCCGCCGACGCCGCGGTGCGGGGCGAGGCCGCGCCCGGGCTGAGCGCCGTCCACGCGCCCGGCGGGCAGGGCGACACCGGCCCGATGTGCCGGGTCGGGCAGCCCGACGACCTCGACGAGCGGGCCGGGGTGTGCCGGGCGGAGCAGGCCGACCCGGCCGCGCTGAGCTGCTCACTGCCCGCCCCGGCGCCGGAGCCGCTGCTCTCCTCGACCGGGCCGCTGGCTCAGCGGGTCGCGGCGTTCAAGGCACTGGTGCGCACCACCGCCGTGCTGCGGTTGCGGAGCAACCAGGTCAACCTCGACCAGTGGTCGACGCTGATCGCGAGCACGCTGCCGGTCGGCGACCTCGCAGGCGCCGGCATGATGCTGGTGGGCGGCCCGCACGCGGCCCGCGAGCTGCAGACCATGCGCGACTTGCAGAGCATCCACGACCCCGGCGTGCGCGAGCTGCGCGCGCAACAGGCCGTCGGCCACTTCCGGGCCTGTACCGGCTGCCACATCGAGAACCAGCTCTGGGGCACCCGGAGCGACCGGCAGCGCTCCGGCGGCCGGGAGTGGATGTCGCCCGACGAGCAGCGCGCGACCCCCCTCGGCTACCGGCCCACGGGGATCCAGGAGGCCCGGCTGAACTGGATGTTCCCCGACCTCGACAACTTCGACGCGCAGCTGGAGCGGGCCCGGCCGGTTCTGAAGGCCCTCGGCCCGGAGGGGTACCAGGTTCTGACCGCCGAGGTGCTGGAATCGCCCACCCCGGACGCGATGGGCTGCCGGATACGGCAGGCGATCCGCGACCGCCGCGACGGCTACGAGACCCTGATTGGCAAGATCAGCGGCGGCGACCTCGGCTACGAGCACTTCGGGCCGATCGTGCGCGATCTGCTGCCCGCGGCGGACGTCGACGTGCGGGCCGCCATCCAGAAGGAGATGGACGACCATGCCTTCTGGAGCACGGTCGAGGCCGTGGTGGTGGGCGCGTTGACCATCGCTGCGCTGATCATGACCGTGTTCCCGCCCACCTCGGCGGCCGGGCTGGCCGCGATGGGGATGATCGACATCGGGTTGGCCGGTTATGGGCTGGCGACGGGCCCGGGAATGTACCGCACCGGTCGGGCCTACGCGCTGGGGACCGGCGCGAACGACGTGTTCTCGCGCGAGCAGCAGGAGGCCGCCGGGGCGATGATCCTCGGCGGTTTCTTCTCCACCGTGATGGCCCCGCTCGGGTTCCTGGGCGGCGTGAGCCGGATGGGGCAGGCGGCGGCGAAGTTCGGCACCGACACCACCGCGCTCACGCTGGCCGGGCGCGGGGCGCTCGCCTTGGAGGCTGGCGCCGACGTGCTGAGGGTGGGCCAGACCGTGCAGCGCGGCCGCTACATCCTCACCCTGGCCGAGGACGGCGCGCTCGTCGTGACGCTGGCCGACCACCCCGAGATCATGATCATCGTACGGAATGGCACAGCCACCGCCTACGAGGTCACCGGCACGGGGTTGCGGATGCTCAAGACCGGACCCGTGCCGAGCGGTTTCGGGGCCGGGGCCGGCGACGGGCAGCTCCTGCTCGGCCCCGGGCAACCGCTGCTCACCGGGCCCGGCGAGTCGCCCCTGCTGCCCCCGGTTCAGCCCCGGCTGCTGCCCGCACCGACGCCCCCTGCCGAGCCGCCGGTGACCGTGCTGCCCTCGACGGGCCCGCAGGCGGGGCAGCCGCCCGCGTACCTGCTGCCGATGGGCCCGACCGGCCAGGGCGGGGTGATGCTGATGGGTCGCGGCCTGATGCCGGCCGACTTCGGGCTGCGCACCATCGCCGAGGACCAGCAGCTGCTGCGGCTGTGGACGGATGCGACGCGTGACGCGGCGACCACAGGGCGGGCCAACGCGTACACCCGATATCTCGACGCGGTCGGCAACGGCACGGTGACCACCTGGACGAGCGAGCAGCTCAGTGAGGCGTTCAACGCGGTGAACAGCCGGTTCCTGGCCGCCGCCCGGGGGGCGGGCCAGGACGTGGCCACCGTGCACCACTGGAACTTCCCGAAGTCGGCCAATCCCTACTCGATCACCGACCCTCGACACCTGGTGCCGATCTACGACACCTCGGCGATGCGCGGCGGCTGGCACCCGCTGCACCAGGGCGGCCTGCACCCGTTGACCACGTCCAATCCGTTGCGGCCGACCGCGGGACCGGTCGACCCGGTGCACGCGATGGACCTCACGCGGTACTTCACCCCGGTGCCGCAGTGACGGGGCCGCCGTGACGCCGCCGCCGACCGGAATCGACGCCTACGCGCCCGTGTTCACCGACGCGGGCCTGCCGGCGGCCGCGGGCGCGGTGGCCGCCGGCCGCGTGGCGCCGCCGACGATCGACCTGGTCCCGGCGCTGCCCGGGCGCACCTATCCGCCCGCCCTGCTGCCGCTCTGGGTGCGCCCGAGCGACGGCCTGCTGACGGGATTCTGGTGGCACCCGCTCTCTGGCGACGCGCCCACCGGGGTCACCGTCGCGCCGGCCGCCGGCTTCGTGGTGCGCGAGTACGCGCGCGACGCGGAGCAACTATTCGCCCGTGCCTGCCTCACCGCGCTGTCGGTCTGGGGTGGGCCGATCCCGAGCGTCGCCGCCTTCGCCGCGGCGACCGGCCTCGACCTCGCCGCGCTCGATGCGGTCTCGCTCGCGATCGGCGACGACCCGGCCGCGCTGGCCAGCGTCGGGCCGTTCCGCGGGCGCGCGCCGCTGTCCATCGCCGAGGCCGCCGGAGTGCGTTACACCGGCCCATTCCCGGCCCCGGAGGCGGCCGGTGACGACGCCCGGCTGCGCCGCACGGCGGGGCTCGAGGTGGGCGAGGAACTGGCCGCGCGGCTGCGCGGGCGCACCGGGACGCCGGCGTGGCTGCGCGGCGGCGACCCGGTCCCGGTGTTCGCGGCGCTGCTGGACGCCGGCGACCCGGCGTCCGCCTGGCTGGCCCTGAACTCCCCGGGCTGGCCGGTGGGCGCGGCCCGGGACGCCCTCGCCCGACTGAGCGCGACGGCGGGCGACGCCCGGGTGGAGCACCTCGCCACCGCCTGGGCGGCCCAGCCGCACGACGGGTACCCGGGCTACTGAGGTGGGGTGCTGACGGAGATGCCGCCGACAGAGGTGCTGCGCCGGGCGCTGGACGCCCTCGATGAGGCGCTGCTGGCCGCGTGCGACCGCGAGGAGGCCCGGGCCGTCCTGCTGGCCGGCGACGGCGCGCCCGGCTGGGCGGGCGTGCGCAACCTGATCCGCCCCGGCTACGCGGCGCTGAACCCGGCCGGCCCGACCCGCCCGGCCGGGCTGCTGCCGGCGTCCCCCGGGCACCCGCTGCACCGGCTGGCCGCCGCGATCGGGTTGGACGAGACGGATCTCGACGTGGTGCTGCTGCTCGCCGCACCCCACCTGGAGCCCCGCTACCGGGCGGCCTACGCCGTGCTGCACGACGACCTGACCCAGCCCGCGCCGACCGACCGGTTGGTGCGGGCCGTGCTCTTCGCCGACGATCGGGTCGCCGCCGGTGCGCGGCTGGTGCGCGCGGGGATCGTGCTGCCCGGGGCGGGCGACTGGCCGCCGCTGGGGCGGCCACTGCACCTGGCCGGCGACATTGTCGCGCTGCTGCGCGGCGACGCCGAGGCGCCCGGCGGGCCGCTCGTCGCGGGCACGGCCGACATCCCCGGGGGTGCTG
Organism: Micromonospora sp. NPDC005806; assembly: GCF_042871425.1. Lineage (NCBI taxonomy): Bacteria > Bacillati > Actinomycetota > Actinomycetes > Micromonosporales > Micromonosporaceae > Micromonospora > Micromonospora sp. NPDC005806. Next base: position 48,731 of record NZ_JBIAIL010000021.1, read on the forward strand.
TGGAACCGCGCGCGCTGTTGGTCGTGCACGGCGCCGGCGACCGCTGGGGGCAGGCCCGGGCGCTGCTGCCCGCCGAGCACGACCTGCTCGCCGCCACCAGCCCGGGCGAGCCCGCCGACGCGCTCACCGCCGCGCGTGCCGCCTGGCGGATCGGGGCCGCCCGCGGGGCCGTGCCGGTGATCGACCTCGACCCGCTGCCGGACGCCGCCGCGGCCGTGGTGGCCAGTGAGCTGCAGCGCCTGGTGGAGGAGTTCGGCGGACGGGCCTGGCTGCTGGCCCGCCGCCCGCTGCCGCTGCCGATCCCGCACGTCGAGGTGGCCCGCCCGGACTGGGACGCCCGCCGCCGAGCCTGGCTGGCCGCGGCCGTCGCCGCGGGCCTCGAGCTCGACGACGAGGCGGCCGGCGCCCTGGCCACCCGGTTCCGGCTGGGCGGACCGGAGATCCGCCGCGCGGTGGCCGCGGCCGACCCCCGGGCGGGGGTCGCCGGGCTCCGGGCGGCGGCCGCGACCCTCGGCTCGACCCAGGTGCGGCACACCACCGGCCGGGTGCCCGACCGCAGCTTCGCCGACGTCGTGCTGCCCGACACCACCCGGGAGGCGCTGGAGCGACTGGTGTTCTTCCTGCTGCACCGCGACCGGGTGGCCCGCCGCCGCGGCCTGGCCACCGGGCTGGGGGTGGAGCGCGGGCCGGTGGTGCTGTTCTCGGGCCGCTCGGGCACCGGCAAGACGCTCAGCGCCGAGGCCGTCGCCCAGGCGGTCGGCCGGCCGCTGCACACGGTCAACCTGGCCCAGCTCGTGAGCAAGTACATCGGCGAGACGGAGAAGCACGTCGACGAGGTGCTGGACGCCGCCGAGACCGCCTCGGCCGTGCTGTTCTTCGACGAGGCCGATGCGCTGTTCGCCACCCGGCACGAGGACGCCTCCAGCGCGGGCGAGCAGTTCGGCAACATGCTGGTCGGGCACCTGCTGCAGCGGATCGAGACGCACGACGGCCTGGTCATCCTCGCCACCAATCTGCGGCACGCGATCGACGAGGCGTTCCTGCGCCGGTTCCACTTCCGGATCGAGTTCCCGCTGCCCGGCGTCCGCGAGCGGGCGGCGATCTGGGACCTGCTGCTGCCCGCCGAGCGCGCGGGCGACGTCGACCTCGACGAGCTGGCCCGCGAGCACCGGCTGGCCGGCGGCGACATCCGCAACGCGGCGCTGCGCGCGGTGTTCCTCGCCGCGGCGCGCGGCGAGCAGGTCGGGCACAAGGACCTCGACCGCGCGGTCGCGCTGGAACTGCTGGAGCTGGGCCGGCTCTCGCGCCGCCGGCGGGACGGCGAGCCCGCCGACCGCGGCGAGGTGCTGCGCGCCTTCGTCGACGATCTCGACGCCTACCTGGAGGAGGAGCTGCGCGGGCGGTTCCTCAAGGAGATCCACCTCGTGCACGGCTCGCCGACCGACGAGCGGCTGTCGGGCAAGCGTCCGGCGGTGTCGGTGGCCTTCTTCCGGATCGCCTCCAGGCGTGGCCAGGGCGGCCTGCGGGCCGGTTTCGTGCTGTCCGCGTGGTCGCACGTGGCCGAGGAGGAGGCCGAGCTGCTCGGCGTGGTCGACGACGCCCTCGCCCGGCTGCGTCCGGCGCCCGTATGCGGCCGGACGACCACCGTGCGGGTGTCGGAGAGCAACGACTTCGACCTGCTGCACCGGTTCTGGAGCAGCCACGGGCACCCGGTGCGCCCCTCGCTGGTGCTCGACGTGGAGATCGGCTGATGGAGCCCTCGCCGCCCGCGGCCCGGCCAGGCGCGACGGCGCGACCGGCGATCGCGGCCCCGCCCGGCCCGGAGTCGCGCGCGCACGTCGCGGCCGGCTTCGGCTGCGGTCCCGGCCGGGGGCCGGGCCCCGACGCTTCCGGCCCCCGCCGCGCTGCGATCGCCGCATCCCGATCAGGCCGCCGTCCGGACCGCGGCCCGGGTCGTGGAGCGGGTCGACCACCCCTGCGGGACCGTGGGCGCCTCCGCGGTGAACGGGCGCACCGCCGTCATCGAGTACATCGGGAAGTGATCCGCCGTGGCGCGGTACATCGTGTTGCAAGGCACGTCGTACTGCCCGGTGCACGCAGGCCCGGTGGACGTCGAGGTGCAGGTGCCGCTGATACTGCCGCCCGAGGGAACCCGGACGTGGGCGCGCATGCCGGGCGACCTCGCCCCGCTTGAGGTGCCGCGGCTGGTCGCGCTGCTGGTCGCGCTGCGCCCGGAGGTCGATCCCTACCAAGCAGATCCCGATCGGGGAACGGCCCTGATGCTGTGGTTCTGCCCGCCGTGCAGCGAGTACCGCTGGGTGCGCCTGGAGCTGGAGACGGCCCACGGCGGGCACGCCCGGGTCGGGCCGCCGGTACTGCTGGCCGGGTCCGCGGCTGACCTCGCCGATGCCGACTGGGCCGACCCCGACCTGCTCGACCTCCTGCTCGGGCGGGGCGCGCCGTGGCCTTCTCCGCTGCCCGCCGAGTCGCTGCGGGCCGCCCAGGACGCCGCCGGCCGGTGACCCCGGCGAATCAGGACCCGTCAGACAGGTCAGACGGGTCTGGAGCGTGCAGGGCCTCACCCAGCGGCGTACCGGCCGCGCGGCCGGACGGTAGGGGCGACTCCGCGGCCCAGGTGGCGACCAGGATGACCCGGCCCGCCGGGCCGCGGCCCATCACCCGGGTCACCACCCGGGCTGTCTCGGTGCCCGCGCGGGCCCGCTGCTCGTTGTCCGCGTCGGGTTCCGCACCCGCCCAAGCGACGGTCCAGCCGGCCTCAAGGCCGTCGACCAGCACGCGCAGCCAGGTGCCCGCCGGGCCGTCCGGGTCCGCCAGCGGCGGCTCGACCTCCAGCCAGGCCACGGGGTCGAGTTCGACCGGCCCGATCGCCGCCCAGCGCTGCACCAGCTCGGCGGCCAGCCATGCCGCCTCCTCCTCGGGCAGCGCGTCGAGCCGGGCGCGTGCGGCGGCGTCCTGCAGGCGCTCCAGCGCCTCACGCCCCTCGGCGAACCGGTCGGCCGCCAGCAGGCCGTCGAACTGGCCGTCCAGCCGCGCGGCCAGCGAGGTGACCACCCGCTGCAGTTCGCGGTGGGCCGCGCTCACCGCCCCCTCCGCAGCGCCCGGTCGAGGAAGCCGGTCGCCACCGCCCGGCGCAGCCGGACGACGTCGGCCGGGTCGAGCCCGACGACGGCCCGGCCGGCCTGCACGCTCGTCGCGGCCGGGCGGCGGGGGCGCACCCGGACGGCGGGGACCGCCTCCGCGCCGTCCGGCCCGGGGGTGGTCGCTCCGGGGAGGGCGGACTCGCCTTCGGGACCGGCCGGGAGCGGCCGCCGTGTCGCGTCGCGGTGCGGCCCGGCCTGGCGTACGACCGGACCGGCCGGCCCGCCGGCTGGGGGCTGCCGGCCACGGCGCGGCTCCCGCACGGCACCGAACCGGTCACCCGGCCGGTGCGAGCCATCGCTCCGGGCGGCCGCACGACTGCCCGCGTCAGGCGCGGAGGGACCCGGCCGCGGCCGGACCGGACGCTCGGGCGGACCCGGGCGACGGCGTCCGAGCGGGTCGCGACAGCGGCGCTCGCGCAGCTCGTCCGCGCGGGCGCGGCGGGACCCGTCGGGCACCGGAACCCGCCGCGGCCGGACCTCCGGGGCGGGCGCCCGGTCGCCGGACGCCGCGTCGGTGAGGGATGTGTCCAGGCCCGATCCGTGGACACTCGGTCCGTCGGCCTCCGGCACGCGTCGCCGGGCCAGGGGCGTCCCGGGGCCGGCCGGCGCCGAGGTGGCGGGCAGGCGCACCGGCGGGGGACCCACCGGTTCGGGGGGCGGGTCGGCGGGCCCGTCCCCGGGTCCAGCTCCGGGCCTGTCTCCGGGGCCGTCCTCGGGCGCGGTGTTCGGGGGCCGGATGGCTCGCCTGCCCGGAGGCGCGCCAGCGGGCCCGGATCGCAGGTCGATCTCAAGGGTCGGTCCGGCGGACCGAGCGTCGCGGGAACCCTCAGTGCGCCGGGGATTCCGAGCAGCTCCCGGGTCGGTCCCGTCCGTGTCGACCGCGTCCGGAGAGCGGGGGCGGGCGGGGAACCGCGCCGGGCCCGCGGTGGCGCCCGGCGAGGCGGCGCCCTGGATCAGCGGTCCGGCGGGCGCGGACCCGCCCCGAAACCGGGTTGTCCACTCCTGCGGCGTGAGGGCCACGGACGATCCGGCCTCGGCCGCCGCCCCGGGCGGCCCGGTCGGCGGCAGCGGCGGCGGCACCCCCGGATCGACCCCGTACCCGCCGGAATCGTCTCCGGGGTCGAAGGGTTGGAGTATCCGGCGAAGGTCGGCGAGCAGCGCCAGTACGGCGTACACGTCGTCCCGAGCGCTCACGCCACCGACCTCCTCGAGCCGCGACGCGGCCGACGTCCCACCTTAACCGCCGGGTGCGGCGACACGCCCGATCAGCGCAGTGGTACCGCATCGGCAGCACAGCATCACCGCACCGTGAGGTCGTGCCCGCCGGTCTTGTCCGGGCCGTCGAGGTGGGTGAAGTCGAACCGCACCTCGCCGAGGTGCTTACCGGTGGAGTCGCAGCGCTCGAACGACCCGTGCTGGGTGTCCACCGAGTACAGCTCGCCGTTGGGGTGCCGATAGACGCTGCGGTTGTTCAGCGAGCTCAGCCCGGCGTCGTAGATCATCCGGTTGGCCGCGGCCACGTCGCCCGCGACCAGTTCCACCCGGGCCACCCGCTCACCCGGCGGCAGCGTCCGGATGCTCGCGTAGAAGGTGGCCGCGTCGAAGGCGGGGCGGGCCCCGGCCGGGCGGGCCGCTTCGGTGGTCAGGGTGCCTAGCAGCGTCGAGGCCTGGGACTCGATCTCCAGCGCGCGCTCCGAGGCGGTCAGCGCCGTCATCCCGCCGCTGCGGGTGGAGGAGTCGGGGCTGAAGTCGAGGAACGCGTCCCGCTGCCGGCCGTAGTCCACCCGCAGCGCCCGCACAGCCCCGGCGAACCGGTCGCGCAGCGCAGAGTTGCGCTCCAGCATCGCCTCCACCGTGCGCAGCCGTTGGTCGGCCCGGGCCATCGCCGCGGAGTCCCGCAACGGCAGCCCGGTGCTGCCGCCCCCCGCCCGCAGCGTGCTCTCGGCGGCGACGAAACCGCGCCCGGCGTCGTAGGAATCGAGGTTGCGCTGGTACAGATCGAGCTGCCGCTCGATCCCGGCGATGTCGCGGTCGACGGTCGCCCGCTCGCGAACCAGGTCGGGTGACCCGGAGCCCATCAGGCGCTCGGCCCGCGCGTCGACGGCCACCTGCCGCGCGTACAGCTCACCGAGGATGGTGTTGAGCTTGCGCACCTCCAGCCGCGCCTCGAAACCCGCCGTGCCGTAGGCGGGATGGCCACTGATCGCCTGCCAGACCCGGCTCAGCAGCTGCCGCACCCGGCCCAGCACCCCCTCGTAGCGGCGCAGCTCGCGGACAGTCTCGACATGCCGCCGCACGTGCTCGGGGCCGGCGTCACGGCCCACCTCCACCCGCAGGCCGCCCTCGTCGCCGTAGCGCACCCGGACGGCGTTGCCCGCCTCGCTCGACTCAACGATCGGCACTGACGCCAGGTCGGCGGGCAGTTGCGCGCGCAGGGCCGCGGTCTCGGCGGCCGTGCGCGGGCGGCTCTCGGTCAGCGCCGCAGCCCGGTCGATCCCCTCCTCGTGCCGGCCGGCCAGCGGGGCCTCGGCGGCGGCACCCGTCTCGGCCCGGCTGACTCCCTCGAGGCTGTCGCGGAACGCGCGCAGCGCCTCCAGTTCGGGGTCGGAGCGGTCGGTCCCGCGGGACTCGTGCTCGGCGATCCGCGCGTCCACCTCGGCGAGCAGCGCGTCCCGGGTGGCCGGGTCGGCCATCAGCGGGTGCAGCGCGTCGGCCAGCTCGCGCGGGGTGCTCGGACGGTGGCCGCGCTCGACCATGGCGTGCAGCCCGGTGGTGGCCGCGGTCATCACGAGGTTGCTGAACAGGTCGGCGGCGTCGCCCGCGACGGTGCGAGCCATGTACCCCCAGGCCCGAGCGCGGGCCAGGGAGTCGGCGTCCGAGGCCTGGTGGCAAAACGCGGCCACGGAGATCAGCGCGGCCACGTTGCTGACCCCCTGCGAGGCCAGGTAGGCGCCGTAGGCGTGCGCGGCCAGCTCGCCGAGCGGCCCGAGCGCCTGCAGCGTCGACATCACCGCCGTCACCTTGATCGCCTCCTCGATCATGGAAGCGAGCGTGCGCGGATCGAGCAGCGCCATCAGCTGGGTGCCGACGCCGTGCTCGGTGTCGGCGATGGTGAAGATCGCGGCCAGCCGCCAGCCGATGTCCTGGTGCTCGGCGAAGAACCGGTCGAGGTAGCCCTGCAGGTCGCCGCGCAGGGCGGCGATCAGCGTCTCCGGTCCCGGCGGGCGGTGCCCGGGGCGCACGCCGCTCTCGGCGCGGGCGGCGGGGAGCTGCTCGGCGAGGGTCCGGACCTCGCCCGGCGGGCGCGGGGTGAAGGCGCCGCGCAGATAGCGGTCCTCCGCGGTGGCCGGCGAGGCCTCGACCCCGCCGCCGCGGGTCGGCATCGACCCCAGCGGGGTCAGGCCGGAGCGGGGCACGTGGGTCGCGGCCAGGGTCGCCGTCTGCTGCTGGGCGGCCAACAGGTAGGCGACCACCTCTGGGCTGAGCGTCCGCTGCTCGCGCGCCACCACCTCGCCGAACGGCTCGTGGACGTCGGTCAGGTAGGTCCAGCCCTCGCGCGCGGTGACCTCCTTCACCCCCAGCAGCGGGACGTCGCCCTCGCCCGTGACCAGGCCGAGTCGCCGGGCCTGGGTCGGCTGCAGCGGGGCGGGCACCGCGGACACCGCCGTCGCCGCGGCCGCGGTGTCGCTCGCCCGCCGGCTCGCCAGCGTCGTCCGGGAGAGCACCTCGCCGGCGGCGGTGGGCTGGAAGGTGCCTGCCCCCGTGTAGATCTCGCCGAACCGGTACGTCAACCGGCCGGCGCTGCCGGTGACCTCGGTGCGCCGCCGTAGCCGGGCGGCGGTGATCTGGTCGGCGAACTGGTCGGTGCCGCCGCTGGTCATCGCGCCGGTCATCAGGTCGACGCTCAGCCTCATCAGGTAGGCCCGGGCGAACCCGCCCTCGACGGCGACCGCGCTCGAGCCGACGTCCAGGCCCATCAACCGGTAGGGCTCACCCATCATCTCCAGCGCCAGCTGCACGGAGGAGTCGGTCTGCTCCTGGTTCGGGCTGTACAGCCCGAACCAGCGCCGGTGAACCGCCGCGAACTCCTCCAGGGTGTAGGCCGGGTGCTCGGGCACGACCTGCCCGCGCAGGCTGGCCAGCTCGGCCCGCTGCGCCCGGATCCGGTCGCCCAGCTCGCCGGCCATGCCGCGCTCGGCGGCGTCGGTGGCCGCGGGGAACGCCTCGCCCGGCTCGACCACCGTCTCCGCCTCGTCGGGCGCCCCAAGCGCCTGTTGCGGATCGATAGCGACCCGCTGGGCCCCGAGCAGGGTGACCTCGTCGCCCCGCGCGCCCCGGGTGGTGGCCTCGTCGGCGGCCTGACGGCGCAGCCGGGCGATCTCGGCGGCCCGGTCGGCGACCGCGGCGTCGAGCGCCGTCGGGCCGCCGCCCGGCGCGCCGGCCGTGAGCAGAGCGTTCAGCAGCAGGGCCTGCCGGGCCCGCTCACCGATCTGCGCACCGAGCGCGCGCCGCTCCTCCTCGTCGTCGGAGTCGGCGAAGTCGCGGCGCAGCTGGATCAGCTCGGCGATGGTCCCCTCCAGCTCCAGGCGGAGCAGCGCCGTGCCGTCACGCAGGGTGGTGCCAACGGCGTCAAGGTCGGTCCACAGTTGTGCGACGGCGTCGCCGACGTGCTGCTGGTCGTCGGGCAGGGCACTCGCGGCTGCCTGCGCGAGGTGGTCGGCGACCGTGCGGGCGGCGTGCCGGGCGCCGGCCGACGACTCGAAACCGCCCGCCCCGGAGGCGGTCGCGTGCAGCTGGGCGAGCCGCCGCAGCACGCCGGGCAGGGTGACCTCGACGGTGCCCTGGGGCGGCGGCAGCGCCAAGGTGGTCGCGATGTCGGCCGTCTCGTCGACCACGCCGCCGGCGCGCTCCAGCGCCGCCGGGTCGCGCCCGTGCAGGCCGTCGTGGACCGCCGTACGCACCAGGTCGAACAGCGTCGCGTCGTCCCCGCCCAACCCCAGCCACACCGCCAGCCGCACCCCCGGGCGCAGCGTCTCGGCCGCCTCGTCGATCACCTGGCGGGTCGGGTCGTCGGTGTCCTCGTCGCCGTCCCCGTGCTGCTCGGGCCGGTGCGCGTCCGGCCCCGGTGGCCCGGACGGCGCCGCCCGCCGCCCCCGGACCCCCGGCTCGAGACGCCCGCCCGCGGCGAACACCCGCGCCACCCGGACCGCCTGGCGTTCGGCCGGGTCCGCGACGTCGGACGCCGTTCCGCCGGGCCGGCCCGCCGCCGGCCGCACCGCGCCGACCATGCCCTGCTGGACGACGTGGGTCAGCTCGTGCGCCAGCAGCCGGTCACCGGACGGCGTCCCCGGCCGGAACGCCCCGGCCCGGAAGTGCACGTCGCCGCCGACCGTGACCGCCTCGGTGGCGCGCTCGCGGGCCAGCCCGTCGCCTGCCTCCTCGGTGTGCACCCGCACGCCGGACAGGTCGGTGTCGAACGCCGCCTCGAACCGGGTCCGAACGCCGCCGGGCAGCGGGGCACCGGCCGCCCCGGCGGGCGCGGCGCGCGCGGGCCCGGCGGGCCGGAACGAGCTGCCCGCGGGGGCGGGAACGGCCGGAACCGCCCGGGCGGGCGCGGCGGCCGGCGCCGCCCTCGGCACCCGGACCGGGACGGGCCGGGTGGCCTCGGCGGCCGACGTCTCGTCCGCCGTGTCCGGAGTGGCCGGCCTTCGGCTCACGGCTCGATCCGCCGGTGGACGACGATCACCGTCTTGCCCGGCGCGGCGCGCTGGATGGTGGCCCGCAGCTGTTCGAGGTAGGCGCCGAGGGCGGCGTCCATGGGCACGTCGGTCATCACCGTGTACACGTAGGCGGCCGGGTTCGGCGCACCCTCCCACTGGGTCAACTGGTCGAGGTGGTTGAGCACCTGGGCCTGCTTGACGGTGGCCCGTGCGCGGTCGGCCGCGGTGTAGGGACGGCGGGTCACCTCGAGCACGTACACGACGTCCTGAGTGGGGTCGTGGATCCGGGCGCCGGCCGGGCTGCGTCCCTCGCCCTGGACCACCGCGATCGCGTCGAATTCGACCTTGCCCGACGTGCCCTTGCGCGGCGAGAACCGCGGCCACACCGCGACCCGGTCGAGGATGGACGGCTGGCGCGTGGTGCGGCGGGCCTCGCCGGCGCCGGAGAGCCGGCGGCTGATCACGACCTGCGCCGGCTCCGTCATGCAGACCCCCAGTCAGCCGCGCGCCTGCGCGGTCCAGTCGTCGAGCAGGCCGGCGGCCGCGCCCAGCTCGAGTTCGCGGTCCACCCCCGCCGGGCCGGGAGCGGCACCGATCGCGGCGAGCACCTCGTCGCCGAGCGGGTGCCCGACCGCGAGCGAGGCGAGGTCGAAGCCGGCGAAGTCGCGGCGCAGCGTGATCGGGGCGGACAGGTCGACGGTCTGCCAGGTCCGCCGAACGGTGAGCAGCACCAGGTCGTCGCGCGGCGCGCAGAGCAGGCTCGGCTGCCCGGGCCGGCCGAGCACGGCCGGGTCGGTGGCCAGCAGCGCCGTCCGCGAGGTGTCCAGCTGCTCCAGCGCGCTGCCGGGCAGCCAGACCGCCCGGTCGACCTCGATCACGGTCTGCACGGTGCGGGTCGCGTCGGGGTCGGTTTCCGGCGCGTCGGGATCGCGCGCGGTGCCGCGCAGCAGCAGCAGCTCGCCGGGCCGGGCCAGCAGCGGCAGCGGCGAGGGACCGGAGCGGTCCCACCACTGCTCGGGCACCCCGTGCAGCACGAAGGACGCCGTGTTGGTGGCGATCTCGCCCCACCAGACGGGCTGCTGCAGCGGCGGTCCCGGGGGCTCGGGCACCACCACCGGAGCCAGCCGGAGCGCGGCCTCGACCCGGCCGAGCAGCAGGGCGAGCTGGCTGGCCAGGGCGACGGCCTGCTCGACCAGGCCGTCGCGGGCCGGGTCCTGGGCGTAGCCACGGCGCAGCTCGGCGATGCCGATCGGGGCGCTGCCCGCGGCCAGCGCCGTCCCCTCCGCCACCTGGCCGGGCAGCCCGGGGACGCCGCCGTCGACGTCCGGCGGCACCAGCGAGACCCGCAGCGGGGTGGTCACGAACGCCAGCCGGTCGACGACCCGGGTGACGCCCAGGACGAGCGCGGCCCCGGTCCGCTCGCCGGGCAGCACCACGAGCTGGCCGGCCTCCACGATCTGCGCGAGCGGGCCGGCCAGCGCGGCGGGGGCGTCCACCACCAGCCGGTTCGCGGCCACCGAGACCGGCCCCGGGAGGACCATGCCGGTGCCCACGAAGGCGCCGGCCTGCCCGGTCACCAGCTGCTGCAGCGAGGTCACGAACGGCGCGAGGAAGCGCCGGAGCGCGCGGTCGAGCATCCGGCCCCGGCGGGCTCGCAGCGCCATCCACTGCAGCACCCCCGGCCACCAGCCGGCGAAGGTGACCTCGAGCATCCGCAGGATCCGCAGCGACCCGCCCGGGTAGGCCAGCCGCTCGGCGACGGCGGCGCTGAGCTCGACCCCGACGTCCCCAATCTCGGGGGGTGCGCCGAAGAGGTCGGTGAGCGGCACGGTGCGCCCGCCGTGCGGCAGTGCGGCCCGCACGGCTGCGGCGCTCGTGCGCAGCCGGTCGGCGAGGTCGTCGGACGCCTCGTCGACCCCCTCCTCGTCGAGCACCTGCGCGGCGGCCTCGAGGGCGGTGGCGTCGCCGGCGGCGGCGACCGGGAGCTCCCCGGCCGCCGAGGAGGCCAGCGGCGGCCGCGGGTCCAGGCCACGCACCGTGAGACGGCGGTCCCTCACCAGGTCCGACCACGTGACCACGTTCTGCTTCTCGTCGGGACCGGGGGGCGGGTCGAGGGTGGCCTTGCGCCGGTTCTCGATCGGGAACAGGTTGCTGTCCTGGTCGTCCTTGAGCGAGACCGGTGCCTTGGGGCCGATTCCCGCCCCGCCCGCCTCCGTTCCCGGATAGGACGGCACCCGGATCAGCTGGAGGTGGCCGTCCAGCTCGGCGGTCAGCGTGCCCCGGACCGGGGCCAGCCATACCGCCTCGGGAGCGGCGTCGGATCCCGGTGAGCTCGCCAGATTCGCCGCCGCCAGCTCGATCTCGTCGGCACCGGGCAGCCGGGCCGTGCGCACCCCCGCACTCCAGGCGTCCAACCCCACCCACTGCCGCTTGTCGGCGTCCCAGCCGGTGGTCGGCAGCCCGGCGACCACCGGATCGCCGAGCACGGCGTCGGCCCCTCCGCACGCCCGGCGCACCCGCTCCAGCGCCCCGGCCGCGCCCAGCAGCGCGAGGCTCTTGCGGGCGGCCACGGCGTCCTGGTCGCGTGCGCTCTCCAGCCGGTCGACGAAGGCGTCGACCTGGCGCCACATCTGCTTCCAGTCCTCCATCTGGGCGCGCAGCCGCCGGGCGTGCTTCACGGCGCGGGCCGCCGGGTCTCGGCCAGCGAGCGGTGGCCCCGCCCGCGGGCGGTGCGGTACGCCTCGAGCTCCGAGACGACCAGCGGGTCGAGCGGCGCGCCTGCGCCGGCCAGCGTCTCCACCTGGCGCATCACCTCGTCGCGGGCCCCGGCCAGGGCGTCAAGCACGTCGTCCCCGCTCACCGAGATGTCCTTCAGCCCGGCGAGCGCCTTGTCGTGCTCGGCCCGGATCCGTTCCCGCTCGTCCTTGTAGGCCTCGCCGGCCGTGTCCATCAAGTCCTTCATCCGGTCCCAGGCCTGCTCGGCGGGCCGCCCCGCCGCCGCGAGCTGATTGCGCGCCTTGCGGACGTCGGCGGCCAGCGCGGCCTTGGCGTCGTCCAGCGGGCCGGAGACGCCGAACAGCTGCCAGATCAGGCCCGGGCCGAGGGCGTACAGCCCGGTCGAGGTGCCCGCCAGCAGGCAGACCCCGCCGATGCACAGGCCGGGCACCTCGGTGCCGTCCGGGTTGCGCCCGGGCCGGTCGGCGGCGTTCAGGAACCCCTGGACCAGCCCCTCGACGCCGTCGTGGGTGGCCACCGCCAGCACGTGCAGGCCGGTGGCGGTGAGCGAGCGGATCATCTCCACGATCCGGGTCAGCAGGTCGGCGATCTCCACCAGCAGCTGGATCTTCGCCCGGATCACGTTGATCAGGTTCTTCAGCAGCCCGACCACCGAGTCCAGGTTGGCCAGGATGGTCTTCAGCAGCTCAGGGGCGCGCTCCAGCTGGCGCAGCGGGTAGTCGGGCGGGCCGATGTCGCGCAGCTTCCACGACTTCCAGTCGGGGGCGGTGGAATGCCCCCGCACCCGCCAGTCGTCGGGGTCGGGGTGCAACCACTTCTCGAAGCCCGGGTAGTCGTGGGTGCCGAACTCCTTGACGGCGTCGCGCAGCTTCTTGTCGTCGACCAGGGTGCCGAGCATGTTCAGCAGCGGCACCAGGTCGACCATCTTGGGCGCGGTGGCGACCACGAACACGGCTTCTACAGTGGCGCCGTCGGAGAAGATCGGCCGGTTGCCGTCGCCCGGGTCGTCGAAGGACGCGCGGAAGGTGGCGGCCCAGGCCTCGAACGCGCCGACCGCCCGGCGCGGGGCCACGGTGTCGCCGGCCTTCCAGGTCGCGGGCTGGGCGGCCGCGGCACCGAGCTTCTCCAGGGTGGCCTTCCACGAGGTGACGCCGGGCACGTCGGAGTAGACGTAGGCGCCGGTGGAGAGCAGGTCGTCGACGAACGCCTTGAGGATCTTGTAGGCCGCCAGCAGCATGGCCCGGATCGGGTCGGGCAGGTCGAGAAGGAAGACCGCGACGGCGTCGAGGATCCCGGCCACCACCTTGAGCACGGCGGCCACCGCCTCCAGCGGCGTGGTGGCGACGGTCAGCGCCTCCTGGACGCCGGGGATCTGGCCGAGGGTGAAGTTCGACCAGCGCGGGCCGCCCGGATCGGGGTCGGCGGAACCCCCGGACGCCGTCCCGTCGTCGGGCAGCATGACGCCGTCGACCGCCGAGCGGGCCACCCGGTATGCCTCGACGACCTCGTCGGCGATGTCCGGGCAGTGCCGCTGGAGGATCTCCTGCAGGTCAGCGGTAACGTCGCCGCCGTGCGTGGCCACGTCGCGCCTCCTCCCCGCGCACCCGCTCCTGCTCGGCCAGGGCGGCCAGCGTGGCCGCCTCCTCGGCGGCACTCAACGCGGCCGCCTGGCGCAGCAGGTCGCGGGCCGTCTCCAGCCGGGAGATCAGCTCGCCCGCGTCAAACCCGCGCCAGCCGGTGGTCACCGTGCGCGGGGGCACCTCGTCGTCCATCGCAACCTCCTCAGCCGACCGGGAACCGCTTGACGAAACTGAAGTAGGACAGGTCCATCACGGGCGTCATCGCCGCCCAGGCGTCCATCGCCGGACCGTACGCGAGGACCGTGATCGGATTGAACGCCTTGGCGATCTGGGCCAGCATCGTGAAGTGGATCGCCAGCCCGTCGCCGAGCACCATCGGTGAGGTCGCCATCAGCCCGCCGAGCTGCAGCATGCCCAGCCGGGTGTTGATCGAGACGTTGCCCAACCCGGCGTCGACCGAGAAGGCGTTGATGCCCAGCCCCGGGCTGGCCGCCACGATCGAGGTGGCGCTCGCCGACACCGTGCTCAGGCCGCCGCCCGTGCTCAGCCCGATGCCCGAGCCCGTGGTCAGCTGGTACGCGCCGTCCACGGTCTCGGTCACCCCGCCGTGCACGGTGCGGGTGGACGGGCCGGTGAGGGTGACCGTCTCGCCGCTGCCGTCGATCGAGCGCGAGTAGCCGCTGCCGATCGTCTCCACCAGCGACCCGCCGTAGCGGCGGGTGTAGTCGCCGTCGACCTTCTCCTCCGTCGAGCCGCCGACCTCGTAGGTGGCCGAGCCGGAGACCTTCTCGGTCAGATCGCCGTCCACCGTGACGCCCCGGTTGCCCTTGGAGAGGGTGCGCTCGTTCGCCACGACGGTGGATACCCCGCCGGAGTCGAACGTCATCCGGTTGCCGTTGGCGTCGCAGATCTCCAGCACGCCGCGCTCGTCGTCGAAGACGATCCGGTGACCGCTGGCCGACTTCAGGATCCGGACCTTGGGGTTCGCGGTGCGCGAGGGCCGGTCGTGCCGGGGCACCTCGGGCGGCCGTTGCGGGGTGCCGCTCTCCGGGACGGCATCCTGCAGCGCGGAGCGGGCCACCTCGCGCGCCGTGGAGTCGGGACCGCCGACGTCCGCGGCCTGCGGCGACCCCCACCACATGCCGCTCCAGATCGGCCGGGAGCTGTCCCCCTCCTCGAACTCGATCCACACCCCCGCGCCCTGCTCGGGCACCACGAACAAGCCCTGGTCGGGGCCCGCGTACGGGGCGGCCGGCATCGCCCAGCCGGTGGGCGTGTCCGGTCCCAGCAACCGGGGCACGAAAGCCTGGATGCGGCCGAGGTTCTCGGGGTCGTCGACCCGGTGCACGTACCCGCGGTACTTGCCGAACCAGCTCTGGTCGAGCCGCTCGGCCAGGTTGCTGAGCATTTCCTCGATCCTCATCGCTCCGCCTCCTCGTCGTGCACCCGGACACCGGACACGTCGCCCAGGTTGAGCACCGTGCGGCTCGATCCGTCGGGCCGCTCGACCACCAGCGCGTCGCCCTCGATGTCGGTCAGCCGGCCCACGTGCACCTGTCCGAGCGTCGTGAGCACGAGCACCACCTGGTCGGGTCCGATCGCCTCGAGCTGGTCGCGCAGGCTCACGGCAGGCCGTCGCGCAGATGGGCGAGGACGAACCGGCGGCCGTCCAGCTCGTCGACGTCGGCCTGGGCGCGGTCGGCCCGCAGCCGGGCCCGGGCCGCCTGCACGGTCTCCTGCAGGGTGGCCGGGGCCGGCGGCGCCGGCAGCCGGCCGAGCCGGTCGCGCCACGCGTCGAGCACGTCGGCGCGCAGGTCGACCCGCAGCCGGCCGAGGTCGAGCGCGGCGGCCAGCACGGCCGGCTCGGCCGGGGCCGGCGCCGCGGCGGGCGGCTCGGCGAGCGGGAACGCGGGCACGACGCCGGCCAGCAGGTGCATGGCCTCGAAGTGGTCGGGCGGTGGCATCCAAAACACCTCCGGAACAGGGGATTCGGGTCGGGACGGCGGGTGGGGACGGCGGCTCAGCCGCTCGCGGGCCGGACGTCGGCGCCCGCGGTGCTGGCATTCCCGGCGACCGCCACCTGGGCGCCGCCGATCACTACCAGGCTGTGCGCGGCGGTCGGTGGGGCGGGTACCGGCGGCAGCGACGGGTCGGGCGGGCGCTGCACGATCGGCGGGGTCTGCACCGGCGGCAGCAGGATCGGCGGGAGCGGGCCGATCGGGCCGATCGGTTGCAGGTCGAGCGCCCCGACCTGCAGCACCGCGCCGAGCACCGACTCCAGCACCGGCACCCCGCCGGGTTTCGGCGGCACCGCGGGCGGCGGCATCGACACCCCGGTCAGCGCGCCCAGACCCGAGCGCAGCGCCGCGTCGGCGTCGCCGGAGTTCCGCGTGAGATGCTCCTGCACCAGCGCCTTGGCCACGCCGTCGGGCACCCCGGAGGACTTGGCCAGGCCGTACAGCTTGGCTGTCGGTGACAGGCCGCCGTCGGCCAGGATCCGGCCGAAGTCCTCGGTCAGCCGGGTCAACTGGACGCCGAGATCGCCGCCGGCGTCCCCGGTGGTCGCCGCGGCGGCCGCGACGGCCTGCGGGGCGGCCGCCGCCCGCGCGACCCGCTGCGGGGCGGCCGGCTGGACGCCCTCGGCGTCCCCCGCATCGCCCGCGTCGCCGCCGTCCCCGCCGTCGCCGCCGTCACCCGCGTTGCGCTCCGCCGCATCCGGACGGATCAGCAGCCCGCCCGCGCCCAGCCGGCCCAAGACGCCGCCGCGCCTGCCCAGCACGTCGCCGATCTCGATCGTTCGCCCGGCCAGCGGGTCGAGCACCGGCTTCACCGCGACCTCGCGGGTGAGGTCGACGTCGAGCAGGCCGTTATTCGCGGCCGTCTCCAGCACAAACGCCGCCTTCGGGTTGGTGGCGATCTGGTTGGTGACGGCGAAGTCGGTGAACGTCGCCGCGGCCTGGTCGGCCGCCGCGGCGGCGGTCACGTCGCTGTGCCCCCGCAGCGCCGCCAGTACCGTGGCGGCATCCAGCGGCACCGACACCCGCCCGCCGAGCTCTGTCGGCAGATCGAGGTCGAGCCGCACCGGCGGGCGCCGGAACCGGTCCGGCAGCCCGACCGGCGGCAGGTTGATGATCGGCGGCGTCTGCCCCGGGTCCGGGTCGACCACCACGGGCGGCGTCACCACGGGCGGCAGCGACGGGCTCAGCGGCGGCTCCTGCCCGGCCAGCACGTTGCCGGTGATGCTGACCAGCGAGTCAATCGCCCGCACCACCATCACGGTGACCGCCGCCGGACTCTCCACCCGGTTGGCGCCCACCGTGCAGGAGTCGACGTCGCGCAGGTAGACCGCGCCGCCCGGGCCGGTGGAGACCAGGGTGTTGGCGCTGACCGCCACGCCCAGCAGCACCGCGGCCGAGCCCAGCGCCACCAGGGCGGCGCCCCGGGCGACTACGTCGTTGCCGGTCACCTGCAGCGTGCGGGCCGGGCGCGGCGGCGGCTCGGGCAGCGGCAACCGGATGATCGGCGGCCGGCGCAGGAAATCGAGCACCGGCCGCAGGTCGGTGGGGGTGGCCACGGTGACCGGCGCCGCGACCGGATCCAGCCAGCGGGCGGCCAGGAGGTCCGCCACCACCGGGCTCGGCGGCTCCGGCGGCGGCACCGTGAGCAGCGACAGGGCCGGCGGCCGGACGGCGGCCAGCGTGGTCGCCGCCAGCCCGGCCGACAGGCTGCCGCCCGCCACGCCTGCGCGTCCGCCGATCGGCGTGGCCGTGGCTGCCTGGGCGGCCTGCGTCGCCTGCACGCTCCGCAGCACCGACGCCCCGAGCAGGTCGCCGACCGCGGGGTTGACCAGCGGCAACCGCCACCACGGCGGCCGCGGTGGGCGTGGCGGTGCATCCACCGTGAGGAACGGGTCGGCGGTCAGGGCGGCCAGGTCCCACGACCGGCCCGGGGTCGCCGCCCCCGGCACCGGCACGGCCAGCACCAGGAGCCCGGCGCCGCCGCGCTGCCCGCCCGCGTGCCGCACCCGGTTGCCGGCCACCGTGACGTCGCCCGGCACCACCAAGCACAGTCCGTGGACGACGTCCGGGTGCGCCGTGGAGCCGTTGCCGTCGAGCCGGTTGTCGCGCACCGACGCCTGCCCCGGCGCGCGCACCTCGATCGCGGCCCGGGTGGCCGGCGCGGTCACCGGCGTCGCGGCGCCGCAGCAACCCTGGACGTCGTTGCCATCCACCCGGACCCGGCCGGCGCGGGTCAGCTCGACCACGATCCCGGCCACCGCCGCGGCCCGCACCGTGTTGGCCAGCACTGCGGTCTCGCCACCGCCGGGGTCGGCCGGGTCCGGCAGCGGTGCCAGCGGGTGGGCGTCCGCCTCTCCGACGGCCAGCCCGCGGCGTCCGGCCTGCACCCGGTTGCCCGCCAGGGTGAGCGAGGCGTCGACCGCGGCGGCCAGGACGCCGTCGGCGGGCCGCGCGTCGATGAGCTCCAGCGGCGGGCGCACCGGCGGCAGCGGCAGCGGCACCCCGCTGATCACCCCAAGCCGACCGTGCAGGGCGCCGAGCAGGCCGGCCCGGTCGGCGGTGGCGGCGAGCATCCCCGCCGTCGAGGGGCTGAGCCGGTCGGCCAGCGAGGTGAGCAGGCGTTGCGCGGAGCCGTGCGCCTCCACGTCGGTGGCGTCCGGGTCGACCGCATCGGGCAGCACCGCGAGCATCGCGGCCGTCGCCTGCGCGGCCGGGGAGCCTACCTGCTCGCCGGCGATCGCGGCGGTCTCGGCCAGCGCCACCGCGGCCCGGTGCAGCGCCTGAGCGCGGGCGGGGCCGTCCCCGGGGGCGGCCAGGTCGGCCTGCACGGCGGCGGCCTCCTCGAGCAGCCGCCGCCGGTCGCCCTCGGCGGGCGTCACGTCGCCGGTCAGGCCCAGCCGCAGCTGCTCGGTGAAGCCGGCCGCCGCTGCGGCCCGGTCCTCCGCCGGGGCGTCCTCGCGCAGCTGGAGCAGCAGCTGGCCGAGCCCGGCCAGCCGCTCCGCCACGGGCGGGGCCACCGTGGTCGCGGCGGCGGCCGCGGGCACGCCGGCGACCTCGGCCTGGCCCGCGCGCAGGTCGGCCAGCGCGCGGGCCGCATCGGACTTGTGCCGGGCCCGGTCGCCCGGTTCGTCGGCCGCCGCCCGCACGGCCGCGCGGACCTGCTCTACCCGCGGCGCGAGCACCGGGTGCTCGCCGACCAGCCGGCCGAGCTGGCCGACGCTGCCCGACAGCAGGCGCAGGCTGCGGGTCTCGGCCGCCTCGTCGCCGTCGCCCAGCCCGGCCAGCCGGCGGTCGATCCAGTCGGCGGTGAGCAGCACCAGCTGGCCGTGCGCGGCGTCCTGCTCGGCGGCGCCGTCGGCCGGGGTGGTCTGCGCGGGGTCGGCCAGGTAGGCGCGGGCCTGGATCACGGCCTTGCGCAGGGCCTCGACGTCGGCCGCCGGCGGGGCGCCCTGGCCGCGGCGCAGCCGCTCGTAGCGCTGCCGCACGGTGGCCGCCAGCCCGGGGTTCGGCCCCTCCAGCACGCCGACCAGCGAGGCGATGCCGTCGGCTAGGCCGGCCACCCCGACGGCGGTCAGCGGGCCGGCACCGGGCTCGCCGACGGCCGCCCCGACGGCGTCGAGCACAGTCGCCAGCAACCGGGTCTGCTCGGGGCCGAGCGGCCCGCTGTTCCCGGCCCTAACGGCGGCGGCCCGGGCCGCGGCGACCTCGCCGAGCGTGCCGGCCAGCCGCAGGGCGCTCGCCGCGCGGGCGCCCTGCCCCGCGGCCACCACCTCGGCGGCCTGCCCGGCCAGGTCGACCGTGAGGCCGAGGCCGTCGAGCAGGCCCGCCGCCGCATCGGCCACGTCGCCCGCGGCCGCGGTCAGCTCGGGGCCGCCCCCCGAGACGGTCGCGGCGTCGACCCGGGCCGCGTAGCCCCAGACCTCGGCCACCGCCTCGTGCGGGGCGACCAACTGGGCGGCCTGCGAGGCGGCCACCCGCACCAGGTTGGCCGCAGCGGTGTGGGCGACCCCGCCCTGCGCGTCGCGCATCTCCTCGATCGCGTCGAGCAGCCGCTCGCCGAGTCGCGCCGCCTGCCCGCCGCGGTCGCGCAGCGCCGTGCCCACGGCCTCCATCGCGGCGTAGATCCGGCGGCCCACCGACTCGCGCTCGCGACCGGCGGTGGTCGCGTACGCCTGGGCCAGCGTGCGCAGCCCGGTCACCGCGCCGTACAGGTCGGACGACGACCCCGCGGCCGTCCGGGGCAGCGCGCGCAGGGTCTCCAGCACGCCCGGCAGCGGCGGCCGGGGCGGCAGGAGCACCGGCACCCGGTGCACCACGCCGTACACTTCGGTGACGTCGTTGCTCTCCACCCGGTGCTCATCTCCGCCGAGCACGGCCACCCCGGCCACGTGCACGTCGGCGCCGGGCACGGTGTCGTCCAGGCCGCGCCGGCCGACACCGTGCACCCGGTTGCGGGCCACCTCGGCTTCGTCCACCAGGCCGAGGCCGATGCCGGCCCGCAGCGTGGCCTGCTCCAGCCAGCGCAGCACCCCGTCCAGCGCCGGACGCAGCCGCCCGCCCGGTGCGGCGAGCAGCGCGGCGAGCAGCTGCTGCGGGTCGGCGCCGGTGACCCCGGGCACCAGCGCGGCGGCGGCGTCCGGCACCGCCGGGCTCCAGCCGACCGCGGCGGAGGCGACCTGCTCGACGGTGCAGTCGAGTACCCGCAGCGCGCCGATCGCGCCGCCGAAGCCCCACGCCCGCAGCCCGCTGCCGCCGACCCGCCGCACCGTGCAGCGCGAGACGGTGACGCCGTGCACCGGCCCAGAGCCGCCGACCACCACGCCGTGGCCGCGGGTGTCGGCCCCGGCCCCGGTGACCCGGGTGTCGGCCAGCTCGACGTCGGAGACCACCCGGGCCAGCGCGCCGCCGTCGTCGACCCCGCTGCCGATCACGACGCCGGCCTCCAGCGCCAAGGGCGAGGCGGCGGCGGGCGTGGCGGGCAGCTCGACCGAGCAGCCGGTGACCCGCAGCTGCGAGCCCGCCACCCGCAAGCCCGCCCGCACGTCGGCCGTCCCGTCGGCCACCGCCGCCAGCCGCACCTCGTTGCGGTCGACGTCCACGCCGTCGGCGGCCACGTCGACGCCGATGCCGGTGACGTCGGCGATCCGGTTGTCCTGCACCGCCGTGCGGCCGGTGCCCTCGCCGTGCCGGGCCTCGGCCCGGTCGCGCACCAGCACCCCGGTGGTCCAGCCGGTCAGCGCGTTGTCCCGCACCGTGACGCCGTCCAGGGCGCCGTCGGCCAGCTGCACGCCAGCGCCCGGCGTCCCACCGCCCGTGGGCACCGCGGCCGCCAGGTCGTTGCCGGTGATCCGCAGCCCGTGCACGAACAGCCCGGACCGCGGCCGCAGCACCAGCGCGGCCGGGGCCAGGTAGGCGCCCAGCGGCACCGCGACCACGCCCGCGGCGGCCCGCACGGTGCACCGGCTCACCTCGACGTCGCGCAGGGTGCCGGTGAGCAGCACGCCGGCGCCGAGGGTGCCCGCGGGCACCGTGCGCTCGGTCGAGGTCAGCCGCAGCCCGTCGAGGCGCACCCGGCGGCAGTCGCCCACGGTGACCACGCCGTGCGGCAGCCGGCGCAGCGCGGCCAGTTGGTCGGGCGCGACCGTCTCCAGGGTCTGGCCGGGGTTGGCCCGTTGCAGCGCCCGCAGCCGCAGCACGGTCGCCACCAGCGAGGCGGAGGCCCGCCCCGCCCCCGGCAGCAGCACGGCCAGCCGGTCGCGCATGGTGTCGAGCAGCGCGGGCAGCCCGGCCGCCGGGTGCAGCACGTCGTCGGGGGTGAACCCGCCGCCGCCGGCGTCGGCGGGCGCGCCGTCGCCCGCGTCGCCGTCGATCGGGACGCCGATCGGTACGGCCGCCTCCGGCTGTTCGACCAGGTCCATCAGCTCGAGCACCACGGGCGCGTCGGCGCCGCAGTCGTCGAGCACGAACGCGCCGCCCGCGCCACGCACCTCCAGCCGGGTGGCCGCGCCGTCGCCGAGGATCCGCACCCCGGACAGGCCCTGCAGGACCACCGGGTGCTCCAGCACGTAGGTGCCGGCCCGCAGGTAGATCGTGCCCGGACGGCCGTCGAGCTCGGCGAGCGCGGCGTGCAGCGCCTCGTCGCCGGTGACCCCCTCGGCGATGCTCTGGTCGATGTGGCCGAAGGTGCGCTCGCCGTCGCCGACGACGACCGTGAATGCCCCCGGGGCGAGGTTCTGCGCCCGCAGCTCGATCAGCCGCTGGCGCACCTCGCGCAGCGGCAGGAAACGGGGGCGCAGGTCGGCGATGGTGCGCTGCACCGCGGTGCCCGTGCGGGTGGCCGTGACCAGCGCGAGCGGCTGCCGCAACCGGTACGGGCCGTCGGGGGCGGCGTCCGTACGCTGCTCGACGACGCCGGTGGCCGCGCCGTCGGGGGCGACCACGCGCGCGGTGAACAGCCAGTGCTCAGTCGGGCGGTGCCCCGCGCCGGAGAACGCGAACGCGATGTTGTCGACCAGCCGGTACCGGACGCCGGTGACCAGCCAGTCGGCGCCGTCCCAGCGGCGCACGGCGGCCAGGTTGGCCACGGTGAGCGCGCGGCCCGGCCCGCCGCCGCCGGCCAGCGGCTCCGGGTCGTCCGCGAGCAGGTGCCCGGTGGGTTCGAGCTCCAGCCGGCCGGTGGCGGTGTCGACCGAGCGCAGCCTGCGCACCACCGGGTGGTGCCGCGGGTCGTCGCCGTCCAGCCGGGCGGCGTCGTCCTCGAGCGTGACCACGTCGCCGGCCCGGAACCGGGCGGCCTGGAACGAGCCCACGCTGAGGATCACGCCGTCGGCGGGCAGGTCGGCGGTCAGCGGCGCGACCAGCGCCGCGTTGTCGCGCGACCAGAGCACGGCCCGACGGCCGGTGCCGGCCACGCCGAGCACCTCGACCCGCACGTTGGCGTTGCCCGTGCCCAGGTAGCCCTCGCCGGTGGAGACCTGCTCGGTGAACAGGCAGCGCTCGCGGCAGCGGTCGGGTTCCTCCGGCGGGGTCCGCTCGGGCAGCAGCCCGGCGGGCACGGCACTGCTCAGCCGGCCGCCGCTCAACGGGGCGGGCGGCGCGGGCAGCCGGGCCGCGTCGGGGGCCACCGGGTCGGGCGGGGTCTCGCCCGCCGCGGGGTCGGGCAGCAGCCGGGCGCGCACCTGCACGACCTGCTGGCGGCGGAACGTGGACGGGTCGCCGAGCGCCGGCTCGGCGATGTGGGCCGGGTCCTGCCAGTCGTGCACCTCGCGCTCGAGCAGCTCCAGATCGAGCACGTAGCGCAGGGTCCCGCCGTCGACCGGGTCGGGCAGGCCCGGCGGCTCGGGCAGGTAGGGCTGGCGGGAGTAGCGCCAGTCGGCCTCGATGAACGCCCGGTGCCCCTCGGCGAACAACCGCCCCGCGGTGCCCGGGGTGCCGCCGCCGCCGCGGACCACGAGGTCGCCGCCGAGCGCGGCGTCCACCCCGAGGAGGGCGTCGACGTCGGTGGCGGCCCGCACCGGCAGGTGGCTGAACCCCCAGCCGGTGAGTACCCGCGTGCGCGCGGCCCCCGCGCCGCGCGCCAGCGGCGCGAGCGCTCCGGCGCCGATCCGCAGCTCGCCGTCGCGGTGGGTCGGCGGCAGCCCGAGCACCTCGTGCCAGGCGCCGTCGACGTCGCGGACGACGAACCGCACCGCCCCGGCGTCGTCGTCGTTGGTGCGCCGGTCCAGCCGCAGCCGCACCCGCAGCTCGGCGACCGCCCAGCCCGGCCCGGCCGCGACGGGTGCGCCGGGCACCGGCGGCTCGGGGACTGCGAGCAGGTCGAGCGGCTCGGGCAGCAGCCGCTGTACGGTGTGGTGCCCGCGCACCCGCAGCACGTGCGGCAGCGTGTCGCGGTCGCGCCGCTCCAGCCGCAGCTCCGGCGGGATCGCCCGCAGGTCGCCGGGTTCCAGCCCGGAGCCGGTCCAGCCGGTGATGCCGGTGATCGCGTCGAGCACGAAGCTCTCGGCGATCGCGAAGCCGTCGTCCGGCGAGCCCTCGGCCAGGTCGGCCGAGCGCCGCCGGGTGTCGGTCAGCTGCAGCCGGGCCTGCTCGTTGGCGTCGGCGTCCAGCCGGTATCGGCCCATCTCCTCGTGCACGGCGACGAACCGGCGGCTTTCGTCGAACCGCTCGCGCGAGGTGTACGCCTTCATCGCGGTCATCTGTTGCTCCGTCCCATCCGGCAGACGTCGTCGGCCACCCGGTCGCGGTGCTGCGCCTGTAGTCCCAGCGGCAGGAAGTCGTCGGAGCGCGCGGCCAGCTCGCGCAGGCCCCGGCCGCGCTCGGCGTGCGCGCCCGGCGGCCGGCCGCCCTCGCCGATCGCAAGCACGTCGGCCGCGTTGTTGTCGTCGAGCACGAGGTACCCGGGAGCGCCGGGCCGCCCGTCGGCGAACGAGACGTCGGCGGACGACCCGCGCCAGGCCCGCGGGCGGCGGTCGTCGGCAAGCGGGGCGACGCAGCGGCGCAGCCAGCCCACGTCGGACCGCTCGGTGTCGAGCGCGCCGGCGAACACCGAACTGCTCGCCTCCAGCACCCCGGCCACCGTGCGCCCGCGCACGGTGCACTCGCGCAGCCGCAGCACCGCCCCGGCGGCGGCGATCGCGGTGGCCCGGCGGGAGCCCGAGTCGAAGGTGCAGCCCGCGGCGATCACCCGGACCCAGGGCGGCACCTCCAGCCGGCCGACCCGGCAGCCGTGCAGCCGCAGCACCAGCGTGACGGCCGCCGCGCCGCCGCGGGGCAGCGCGGTCCTGCGGCCCGCGCCGGCCACCCGCACGCCCAGCGCCGTGCCCGGGCCGGCCGCCCCGGCCAGCGCCGCCGGCCGATCGGTGGGCGGCACGGTGTCCGGGTCGGGCGGGTCGGCCGCGGGGTCGGCCGCGGGCAGCGGGCTGCCCAGGTCGCACCAGCGCAGGTCGACCGCGCCCGCGGTGAGGGCGACCTCCAGCGCGCCGCCGAGCGCCAGGCCCTGCAGCAGCACGCGCGGGCCGCGCCCGGCGCCGGCCGCGTCGGCGCGCTCCAGCAGCGAGAGGCTGACCCCGGCGTCGTCCGGCACCAGGTAGGGGTAGCCGCCGGGGTCGCGGGCCAGAACGGCGGTGGCGGCGTCCTCGCGCACGGTCACCGTCGCCGCGGCCAGCCGCGGACTGCCGATCACCGCCACCGTGGCCGGGCCGCTCGCGCCGGCCACCGCCTCCAGGGCCGGCTCCAGGCCGGTCAGCACCTCACCGCCGGCGGGCGCCCGGCGTCCGGGCGGGCCGACGGTGACCGCGGCGCCGGCCACCGCGGGCGCGTCCGGCAGGGCGTAGCGGTCGCGGTCGGCGACGTCCTCGGGCTCGTACCAGCGGGCGGGCAGGGCGCCGCGCGGCGGGACGAAACCGGCCCCGAAGGCCACCCCGCGGGCCACGTGGTACGACGCGGCGAACCGTGGCCGGTCGCCCGCGGGCCGCACGCCGCCCAGCGTGGCGGCCAGCGCGATCCGGCCCAGCCGCGGGTCGAAGGCCACGGCGTCGTCCAGCGCCAGCGCCAGCGGGCCCGCCCACGGCCCGAGCGAGGCCTGCCGCAGCTGCAGCGGCGTCCAGGCCAGCCGGCCAGCCGCCCCCACTCGAGGTACCGCCGGGGAGGGCCGGGAGGTCATCGCGCCGGTCTCCCGGTTGCGGCCGAACCGCAGCCGGCGCCGGGCGATCTCGCCGCCCGGGAACCAGCGCCGGGTGCCGCCGTCGGCGTCGGCCAGCAGCACCGTGCGGCGCTCGGGGTCGGGCGCCCCGCCGCCCGCGACCGGCTCGAAGGCCGGGTCGAGCGGCGGCACGAACAGCAACCGCCCGGTACCGGCCACCGACACCACGACCTCGGCGGCGGGCAGCGGCGCCGGGCCGGCCACGAACCAGCCGTCGGCCAGCGCGACGACCTCGCCCTCGGCAGGCGGGTTGGGCGCAGCAGACTCGGCGGCCCCGACCGTCCAGCCGGCCCCGGCAGCGGCGGTCAGCGTGACCGGGCGCGTCCGGTCGGCCCAGACCAGCGCCTCCAGGCCGCCCGCCGCGTCGATCCGGCCCCAGGCCGCGCCCGGCGCGCCCGGGGTCAGCCCGGGCAGCGACGGCAGCGGCTGCCAGCCGGGCCGGGTCAGGTTCAGGTCGATCACCGAAACCTCGGCGTTCAGACCCGGGCCGTCGCCCGCGCCGCCGAGCCGCACCAGGCCCTGCGGACCGGCCAGCAGCGCGCCGCCGCTGCGGGCGATCCGGCCGCGCACCCGGCGCTGCACCCAGCGGCCCGCGCCCGGGCCGGCCAGCGGCAGCTGCCACAGGTCGAGCAGGGCGGCCCCGCCCGCCTCGCCGCCGTGCAGCGTGAGCACGTCGCCCAGCAGGCAGGCGGCGGTCGCCGCGCGCGCCGCCGGGCGCCGGGCGCCCGGGTCGGCCGCCGCGTCGAGTGCGGTCACGGCGGCCGCCGCGGCGGCGAGGTCGGACAGCCGCCACGCGCGCAGCTGCGCGCCGTCCGGGCCCGGGGCCAGCAGCAGCAGGTCGGCGCCGTCCGGCACCAGGGTGGCCGCGGGTCCCGGGTCCAGCCAGGCCGCGCCGGGGCGGTCCGCGGCGGGCAGCGGGTCGAGGTCAAGCGGCTGCATCCGCCAGTCGGGGTCGCCGGGTACGTGCCGGGCCAGCTCGAGCCCCGGGACGGCGTCCGTCGTGCGGACCAGCCGCACCACCTCTTCCGGCGGGCCGGCGAGCACCACGCAGGCGCTCACCGGATCGCCGGGGTGCGTGGCGACCGGTGCCGCCGTCCAGCCGCCTGCGGCGTCGCGGCGCCAGGTCAGGTCGCCACCGGCGACCCGGCGGACCCGCAGCGCGGCCACCGCCTCGCCCGTCTCTCCGCCGAGCGCGGGGTCGGGGAGGACGGCCAGGTCGGCGGCCGTGGCGTCCACCGTGGCCGTGAGCACCGGCGGGGCGACCGCGGGGTCGGCGAGGTCGACGTCCTCGTCGGCGGGGGCATCGGGCGCGACCGCGAGCAGCTCCAGCGCCCAGGTCTCGCCCGGCCCCGGCCGGCCCGCGTCGGCGAACCGCAGCACGGCGGCCGCCCCCGGCGGCCCGAACGGCAGCGGCCCCGCGACGCCCGACCCCACGCCCGGCACCGCCGCACCGAGCAGCGCCACGTCGTCTACGGTCAGCGTGAGCGCGTCGCCCTCGGCGACCGCCAGCGGGTCGTCGGCCAGGTCGGTGGGGGTCAGCAGCTCCGGACGCCGAGCCACCGGCGCGCTCGGCGGCGTCTCGTGCATGGAGGTCTGGCCCGGGTCGGCATCGGTCCGCCCGACCAGCACCCGGGCGGCGACCGGGATGTCCTGCCCGGCCGGGTCGAGGGTCAGGCCGAGCAGCAGGCCCGGCCCGCCCGGGCCGGGCAGCACGCGGGCCGGTGGCAGCACCACCTGGTCGCGCTCGGCGACCGCCGCGCGGGAGGTTCGCACCAGCACGGCGTCCGGGCGGGCCCAGCCGCCGAGGTCGACGGTGCGCGGCGAGGCGGGCGGGTGCAGCGCGTCGGCGGCGCCGAGCCGGCGCAGCTCCTCGGTCACGTCGTCACCCGCGGTCGGCCCGGCCAGCGCCCGGCTCGGGAACCGCGGCCCGCGGCGGGCCGGGCGGGTCAGCGGGTCGGCAAGCGCGACCGGGTCGTCGAGCAGCACGGTCCAGCCGCGGGCGGGCAGCGGCTCGTCGAGCTCCTGGGTGACCAGCAGCGAGCGGAACCCCTCGTCGACCTCGGCCGGCCAGCCGGTGGTCCGGCCGAGCACGTCCTCCAGGGTGCCGGGGGTGCCCTGGCGGCGGCGCCAGCCGACCGTCCCGGCCACCACCGCCCGCGCGGTCGCCGGGTCGTCGCCGACCAGCCGCGCGCCGACCAGCTCGGCCAGCAGCGGCAGCGCCTCCGGCGAGCAGCGGGCCACGAACGGGTCGCGCTGCAGCTGCTCCAGCGCCACGCGCAGCTGGTCGAGCCGCCCGTCCAGCACCTCCAGCAGCCGCCGCAGCGGGCGGTCGGGCAGGCGCGAGTCTTCGGCAAGCAGGACGTCGGGCAACAGGTCGGCCAGCCGGGTCATCGGTCGCGGTCCTCCTCCCAGCGCAGCGCGGCGCCGTCGACACCGTCGCGGTCGGGCGCCCAGCAGGCCTGCTCGTCGGGGGCCAGCGCGAGGCGCTCGGCACGGCGGGCGGGCTCGCCGTCGCGGTGCAGCGCCTCCACCACCACGGCGGCCAGCCCGGGCGTGCCGGCCAGGGCCCGGTGCAGGTCGGACAGCTCCACCGGCGCGCCGAGCGCGGGCCGGCCAGGGGCGAGCAGCCCGGTCGTCCCAGCGACCCCGAGCCGCTCGCGGGCGTCGGCCAGCAGCTGCAGCGGATCGGCCCCCGGCGCCATCGCCAGCAGCAGGCCCGCCCGCACCGGCACGGCCCGCCGGTTCACCGTGCGCACCACCAGCCCGGGCGGCACCCGCGGGGCCAGGAAGGTGCGCAGCAGCTCGTGCTCGGCGTCGTCGAGCTCGCGCCCGCCGGGTCCGGTCACCGCCACCAGCAGGTGCCGCCGGGCGGCCGGGTCGGGGCGCACCCGGGCGCCGGTGACCAGCCCGTGGCCGAGCAGCAGCGCGCGGACCGCCTCCGGGGTGATGGCCCGGTCGAGGGTCTGCACGCCGGCCGTCGCCCGGCGCACCGCGACCGCCGCGTCCTCGGCGTCGGTGCCGCCGGCGAGCGCGAACAGGTTGGTCGTGCCGACCACCTCGGGCACCGGCGCGCGCACCAGGTCGGCCGCCCCGGCGGCCCGATTGCCCGC
Source organism: Micromonospora sp. NPDC005806 (assembly GCF_042871425.1). Lineage (NCBI taxonomy): Bacteria > Bacillati > Actinomycetota > Actinomycetes > Micromonosporales > Micromonosporaceae > Micromonospora > Micromonospora sp. NPDC005806. Next base: position 76,756 of record NZ_JBIAIL010000021.1, read on the forward strand.
GGCGCCACCGCCGACCCGCACCACCAGCTCGACCGGCACCCCGGGCGGCACCGGCGTGCCGCCGGTGGCGTCGCCCGGGCGCACCACGACCCGGCCGGCGGCGTCCCGGGCCACGGTGAAGCCGCGCTCGTGCCCGGCCAGACCGGCCACCTCGGGCACGGGCCGCCACTCCTCGCCGGCCACCCGCAGCCGCACCGCCGGACGCCGCCCCTCCGGCGCGGAGGCGTCGGGCAGCCAGGCCGGCTCCTCGCCGTCCAGCACCCAGGGGCCGGGCCCGGTGACGGAGCGCACGACAGTGCGCCCGTGCGAGACCGGCGCGACGTTGCCGAGCACCGCGGTGCGGGCCAGGTCGTAGCGGCGGGTCAGCGGCGGGGCGAACACCACGTGCGTCGCGTGCTCGCCCAGCAGCGGCGCGAACTGGTCGTCCACCCGGACCACCCGGACCGCCTCGCGGGCGGTCACCCGGCGCGGCGCTCCGGCGCCGCCCGGCTCGTCCACGTCGGCCAGCACCAGCACGTCGCCGGGGCGCAGCAGGCCGGCGTGGGTGAGCACCGGGCCGCCCGGGACGGCCGGTCCGGGCAGCAGGTACAGCCGATCGGTGCCCGGTGCCGCCGCCCCCAACGAGCCAGGTGCGAACACCGGGCCGGGCGGGGCACCGGCTGCCCCGGCGAACCCGGTACCCGCGCCGATCGGGGCGGTCGCATCCAGCGCGGTCAGTGCGCGCGGCCCGTGCAGCCGGACGACGTCGTCGCGGGCCTGAGCGAGCAGCCCCTCGACCAGCGCGTCGAGGAACACCGCCAGCGCGTCGAGCCGGGCCGCGTAGGCCGGGTCGGTCTCGCCGGGCTGGCGGGCCAGGGCCTGCTCCAGCTTCTGAAGCGCGCCCGGCACCGAGGCGTCCAGGCGGGCCAGCGCCGCCAGCACCAGCTGCTGGGCCTCGGTGAGCGGCTCGGGCGGGTGGGCGGCGGCGAGGGCCTCGGCCTCGACCAGTGCGTGGGCCTGCCGGCATAGCTGGTCGCACAGCGCGGTGAAGGTGTCGGGGCAGGACGGCTGGGCGCCGTCTAGGAACCGGGCCAGGCCGGCCAGCTGGAGGGCGTCCGAGCGGGCCCGGGCCGCGTCGCGGGCCAGCGCCGCCCCGCGCTGGGCGGCGTCGATCCGGGCGGCGAGCTGGTCGGCCAGGCCCGCCGAGCCGAGCACCGTGGGCACGGCCAACGCGGCCCCCGGCGGCGGCAGCACCACGGTCGGCAGCTGCGGGGTGAGCAGCGGCTGGAGCTGGTTGAGCCGGGCGTCGGCGTGCAGCGGCCGCTCGGTCTCGTAGACCGCCTCGGGGAGGCCGGCGACGGCCGGCGCGGCCACCGCGAACCCGGCGGGCACGGTGAGCGTCGTGCCGGGCTTGAGCCGCAGCTGCTGCAGCCCGGTGGCGGCCAGCGCCGGGCGCCGGCGCACGCCGACCAGCTCCAGCAGCCGGGCCGCCGAGTCGGGCAGCCGGGCGGTGCCGATGAAGCTCTCCTCGGCCCAGGCCTCCTGGTAGCCCCAGACCACGTCGAGCGCGGCGGCCACACAGTCGAGCACGCCCTGACCAGGGTCGGTCCCGGTGACGGCGCCGCGCGGGTCCCACGGCCGGGTCGCGTCGGCGAAGCCGTCGCGGGCGGCCTGCTCCAGGCCGGCCAGCAGCTCGGCGTGCGCGCGGCCCCGGTGCGTGGGCGGGACGCCGCTCACCGCAGCCCTCCGCAGACCTGCACGGTCAGCAGGCCGTCGGGGCCGTCGCCGTAGGGCCGGCGCAGCACCGCGACCTCCTCGTCGGCGACCGGCAGCGTGCCGTCCACGGCGTGCTCGGCGGCACCCCGCTCCAGCCGCCGCAGCCGGCGTACCCGGGCCGCACGCACGCCGTCCACCGCGAGCACCCGGCGCAGCACCGCGTCGACTCGGACGTCGCCGCCCAGGCCGGTGACGTCCGGGTCAAACAGCCCGCCGTCGGCGGCCAGCGCGGCCTCGACCGCCGCCTGCAGCCGCTCGGCGGGGGCATGGTCCTCGGCGTCGACCACGACGTCGAGGTCGATCGGCACGAACGTCGGGGGCACCAGTTCGACGTCGAAGCCGAGCAGCCGCACCTCCTCCAGCCGGCGCCGGGCCAGCGTCCAGCGGCGCAGCCGCTCGGCGTCGCGCACCAGGTCGAGGAGGTCGACGTCCGCCGGGTCGGGGCCGCCCGGCACCAGCGTGTCCTCGTCGCGCAGCAGCAGGGTCGCGCGCACCACCCGGCGCTCGCCCAGCTCCAGCACCCGGGCGCGGGCGGCGGCCACCTCGGGCAGTTCCTCGAGCAGGCGCACGTGGTCGTCCGTGCCGACCGCCGCCGCCGGACGCCGCGCGGCCCAGGGCGCGCGCAGCCGGATCGCCTCCAGCGGCTCGGGGTCGCGGCCCTCGACGCCGGGCACCGGGTTGTCGAGGGCGAGCGCCTCGCGCACCGTTTCCAGCGGTGTGCCGGGCGGCACCGCCGAGCCCGGGCCGAGCAGCAGCAGCGAGGTCAGCGTGTGCGCCGCGACGTTGCCGGCCGCGCCCAGCCCGAGAACGGCCTCGACGCTCACCCGGACCGGGGCGTCGGGCAGCGCGCCCGGCTGGCCGAGCACCAGCAGGCTGCCGCCGTCGCCCCCGGCGGCCACCGCGAACGCCTCGCCCGGCTCGGCGGCGACGTCGGGCACGCAGCGCCAGGGCTCGCCGTCCACGCTCACCCGCACGTCCAGAGCGCCCTCGCGGCGCTCGCCGGGGAACGGCCAGCCGGACGCGACCCGCGCGGCCGGTGCGAACGGCAGCGGCAGTTCGACGGCCTGGTCGGCGCGCGCCTCGAGCACCCGGTCGAGGTCGGCGGCCACTGCGGCCAGCTGCGCGGCCAGCTCCGGGGCGGCGAGGTCGGGGGCGGCGGGCAGCCGCAGGCCGTGGTGGGCGGGCACCACGTTGCCCAGCACCCGGGTGGACTCCGCCGGGTAGTCCTGCGGCGCCGGCCGGCGCGGGTCCCAGCGCACCAGGGTTTCGTCGGTGCCGAACTCCACGACGGTCGCGCGCACGACGTGCGGGGACGACGTCCGGTCGGCCTCGGCGGGGGCAAGCACCAACCAGCGGTCCCGCCCCAGCGGCAGCCGGTCGCCCGCGATCAGGGCGAAGCACTCCCCCGCGCGCACGTCGCGGGCCAGGGGCAGCTCGTCCAGCACGGCGTGCCATTCCAGGTCGGCCTCGCTCGAGACCACCACCGGCGCCTCGCCGGCGTCGGGGTTGACCACCACCGTTCCTGCACCGAGCATGAAGGGCCGGGGCGCGGGCCGGTCCGGCGAGGTCAGGCCGAGCAGTTCGGGGCGGGGCACCCGTAGCCGCAGCATCGTGGTCGCCGACAGCCCCGGGTCGGGCCGGTAGTCGACCAGCCGGGCGTGCTCCTCCACGGAGCGGCGCAGCCGAGCGGAGGGCATCGAGGCCTCGGCCAGCGCGGCGTCCTGGGCGTAGGAGATCCGGTCGAGCTCGTGCGCGACCGCCTCGAGCACCGTGGTGGTCAGGTCGGCCGCGTCCCCGGGCGCCCAGCCGGGCAGCGCGACGGCGGCGCGGGCCTGCATCACGCCCAGCAGGCCGCGGCCGTCACGGGCCATCCGGTCCAGCACCGGCCCGGGGGGCGCGGGGCCGGCGGGTGCGGGCGGTGCGACCGCCAGCGGGTCGCGCAGCTCGCACCCTGCGGGCGCGATCGGGGCGTAGGCGCCCACCTGCGGCACGGCGGCGTCGAGCGCCGCTTCGGGGTCGGCGTCGGCCCCCGGCACCTCGGCCGGGACGGGCACGGCCAGCTCGTGCAGGCCGGCGTCCGGACGCAGCCGCAGGTCGACGGGCACGTCGGGCACGAACCGGCCCTCGGACAGCGCCGCGGGCACCGTGGCCGGGCCGGGCACCAGGTACGGCAGGACGTCGCCGGGCAGGCCCGGCTGCTCGGGCAGCGCGGCCAGCAGCGGCGCCGGGTCGGTGGGCGCGGCGAACACGGCGGCCACCCGGTCGACCACCGCCTCGGCGCTCAGGTCGAGCGCCGGTCCCTCGGCGACCTGGGTGATCAGCGAGTCGAGCAGGGTCAGCGTGCAGGGCCCAACCAGCGGCCCGCGACGCATCCGGTGCCACGTGGTGGCCGTGACCAGCACCCGTTCGCCGCGCAGGTCGCCGGCCCGGTCGGCGGCGTACACCTCCGACCCGGACAGCTCGACGTCGCGCAGGTCGGCGTCCACCAGCAGGGCCGTGCCGCTGATCCGGCGCAGGGCGCAGCCGACGAGCCGGACCGGCCCGGGGTCGGTGTCGTCGTCCACCCAGGGCGCCAGCTCGCTCACCGGCGCCCGCACGGCCAGGCCGAGCACCGCGTCGGCGTGGCCGGTCGCGCGCACGTCCTCGACCAGCACGTCGTCTAGGCGCAGCGGCGCGCGCGCCGACGAGGCGCGCAGCAGCACCCCGGTCGCGACGTCGCGGCCGACCACAGTGCGCACCAGCGTCCCGGCCAGCTCGACGCCGCCCGCGGCCGCCATCTCGCAGCCCAGGGCGACCGGCCCCGAGATGTCGCGGACGCCCACGCCGCGTACGTCGAGCAGCCCGGCCCCGGCCAGCCCCACCCCGCGGGCGGTGCCGGCCCGGGCGGCGACGGCGTCGACCTCGACGTCGAGCAGGGTCAGCGTGTCGGCGGCCGGGCCGCTCGACTCCGGGTCGTCGCCGGGGTCGGCCCCGCCCGGGTCGCCGGGCGCGCCGCCCAGCGTCACCGGGCCGGCGGCGGCCCGCACCGCGTCGGCGTCGTCGCCGGTCAGCCCGCTCACCCGCAGGGCGGAGGCGGTCAGGGCCGCAGCTTCGGCGGCACCCGGCCCGCCGGGGGCGAGCGCCCGCAGGTCGACACCGCGCGCGGCGGTGCGCGCCACCAGGTCGGCGACGGTGACCCGGTGCGCGCGTAGCACCGGGGCCTGGGCGACCAGGCCGGTGGCGGTGGCCACCGTGCCCCGCACGCCGGTGAGGTCGACCTCGACCAGTTCCGCGACCCCGCCGGCCGCGACCGACACCCCGGTCACGGCGGCCGCGGACACGACCACCGACACCCCGCGCACCGCGCCCCGCCCGGTCGCGACGACGCGGAGTCCGGTCAGCTCGTCGGCGTCGCCGGTGACGGTGAGTGCGATGCCCTGCACGAGCACGTCGAGCCCGGTGACGGTGATCCCGTCCGCCGCCGGCCCCGCGGCGACGACGAGCGGCACCCGGGCACCGACCCCGGACGGCCCGGCCGGGGCGGCGACCAGGGCGAGCGAGCGGTCGGCGGCGCCGAGCTGGAGCGTGGCCAGCGGCGGGCCGGGCGGGGCAGCCGGGTCGGGTGCGGGCAGCCGCCACTCGTGCACGCTGCCGGCCGGAGCGGCGACCAGCGCCGCCTGGGCCGCGGCCAGGGCGCCGGCCAGGTCGGCGGCGTCCAGCTCGACGACGACCGGGTCGGTCGCCGGCGGGCTCATCGGGTGGCCTCCGGCGCAGGGCCGATCAGCGGCCGGGTGAAGGTCCCGGCCAGCTCCTCGCCGGTGGTCCGCAGGGTGTACAGGACGTCGACCACGAGGGTGGCGTCGTCCACGGTGACCCGCACCGCGTCGAGCAGGATCAGCCGGCCGAGGTGTCGGGTGATCGCCGCGCGCACGAGGTACTCGGTGAGCGAGGTCCGCTCGACATCGGCCGCCGAGAACACCAGCAGGTGCAGCCCGCAGCCGAAGTCAGGTCGGTCGACCCGCTCGCCGGGCGCGGTGAACAGCAGCTGCTGCAGCTGCGCGCGGGCCAGCTCGGCGGGACCGCCCGCCGTGCGCGCGGTACCGGCGTCGGTGATCCGGAACGGGAAGGCCAGGCCGCCGGTCACGGCTCACCCCCGAGCGCGTTGCGGGCCAGCGCCACGTCGGTTTCGTAGACGAAGTCGGCGGTCTCGGCCGCGGCACCAGTCTCGGCGACCGGCGGGTCGCCGGGCAGGGCGCGGTGGGCGCCCCAGCGGTGGGTCACCCCGCGCACGTACCAGTCTCCCGACAGCACCGGCCCGGCACCGGTCACCGGCAGGGTACGCCCGGCCCGCGGCACCGCCGGGTAGCGCGCCCCGTTCAGCGTGCCGTCGGCGGTGGCGAACCAGTCCACGGCGCGCAGCTCGGCCCGGGCCAGGGTGGCCAGTTCGGTGTCGTCGATCGGGACGTCGGTCGTGCGGACGTCGACCGGTGCCGGGGCCGCCCCGGCGCCGAGAATCCTCTCCAGCCGCTCGCGCACCACCGCGTCCCGGCTGCGCGGGCCGGTCCGCGGGTGGCCGGGGTCTCCGACCTCGACGTGGCCGATCGTGCGGCTGCGGCCGTCGACGTGCCAGGAGCGCACGCCGGTGGGCTGCAGCGCGTCGTACCGGGCGACCAGGTCGACCAGCGCGGGCGCGTCGTGCGGGAACAGCCACGCCTCGGGCAGCCGGACGCCGCCTACCGCCGGGGTGCGGAACGTGCCGACCACACCCTTGCCCGGGTTCGGCCCGGCCTGCACCGGCCCGCCGGAGGGGGTGACGAACACCTCGAACCCGTTGCGCCGGGCCAGCATCCGGAGGAACTCGGCGTCGGTGCCGCGTTGCAGCAGGCTGGACACCAGCTCGTCGCGGCGCGGCGTCGTCTCGACCGCCACGTCGAAGCCGTAACGGGTGTAGATCTGCTCGACGATCTCCGAGTCGGCCAGCCCCGACCAGCGCTTCGTGACGGTCTCGACGTGCAGCAGGCAGGAGGCGTCAATCCCGGTCAACACGAGCTCGGAGTCGGGCACCCGGGCCTCGGCGAAGCGGTGCTCCAGCGCGGTGACGAAGCCGTCGAAGACCACCTCGCTCAAGGTCGGCCCGCCGGCCGTGGGGGTCAGCGCGAACCCGACGGTGACCCGCGACAACAGCCGGTACCCGGGCAGGCCGAGGGCCCGCGCGGCGTCGTCGCGCAGCAGGGTGTCCCAGTCGCCCCCGGACGCCGACCCATCCCCGGCGTCCGGCCCCGAGACCGGGGCAGAGGCGATGGTGAGGGTGAGGGTGGAGGGCCGGTCGACCCGCTCCTCGACGACCAGCGAGGAGACCACGATCGGGTTCACCTCCTCGCCGTCGGCCCACAGCAGCAGCTGCGGCCGCAGGTACCCCTCGGCGGTCGCGCCGCCCGTGCTCGTCGCCGGCTGGCCCATACGCTCACCCGCCCCGCCGCGGCAGCCGCAACACGCGGCCCGGGGCGTCGAGCTCGTCGAGCGGCACCCCCGGCGCCGCGTCGGCGAACCGCCACCAGGCGTAGGGGTCGTCGAGGTAGCGCGCCGCCAGCGCGTCGAGCCGCTCGCCCACCGCGACCCGGTGCGTGCCGTCGCTCGCGGCGGTGCCGGGCAGCCGGGGCACCCGCAGCAGCCGGTCGGGCTCGCCGGGCGCGCTACGCCGGTAGCCGGGCAGGGCCTCGTACCGGCCAGCCGGGTCGCTCACGCCGTGCCTCCGCCCATCAGGCCGGCCAGCCCGGACGTGCCGCCCGCCTGCGCGGCCAGCTCCTGGCGACGGCGCAGCAGCTGCTCGAACGCATCCCGGGTGCGCTGGTTGTTGGCGTTCTCCACCGGTTCGAGCACGGTGAGCTTGAGGTCGGCCCGGGCCCGGATCGGCACCAGGGCGGGACTAAACTTCTGCTCCGTGATGGTCAGGTCGGTGAGGACGCACGGGAACCAGCGCGCCTGGCCGAGTTCCAACAGCAGCTCGTCAGGGCGCACCGGCCGGATGTCGCGCCCCGGGGTGGCGGAACCGCGCTCGGCGGTGCGGTCCTGCGGCTCCCGCCCGAGCGAGACCAGCTCGAGGAACGCCAGTTTCGGCAGCACGCCGTCGCGCACCGGGTCGGCCTCCGTCGCCGCGGGCCCGCCCGCCGTCGCCAGCAGGGCCTCGGTGACGTCGAAGACGAGCTGAAACGAGATCGTCTCCGACTCGGCCATCAGCGCGGCCGTGCCGGAGGCCCCGAGCTGGCGGTGCTGCTGCGGGGTCTCCACGGCCCGCGGGTCGCGCCGGCGCTTGCGCGGCTCCCAGCGCCCGGTGCGGGTGCGGGTGACGGTCTCGGGGTTGTACTGGAACTCCAGGGTCGCGTCGGACTGCTGGTCGGCCTCGAGCCGGACCAGCCGCCCCCGGGTCACCTGGCTGCGCGGCAGGGGGTGCGCCGGGCCGCCGTCCATCACGCTCACGTCAGTACCCACCCTCGGCCTCGGCGGCCTCGTGCCCGGCCAACTGGCGGGTGATGGCCGCGTTGTTCTTGGCGATCATGGTCACGATCAGGTCGCCCAGGAAGGCGGCCGTCTTCGCCGGGTCGGCCGGCATCTTGCGCAGCTGCCAGCTCAGCTCGCGCTCCAGCTCGTGCAGCGGGATCCCGTAGCCGTGCTCGTCCACGCTCAGCCCCCTCCCACCACGGTCTCCAGCGGCGCCCCGGTCAGCTGCGCGCGCAGCAGGCCGAGATAGCCCCAGCGGCGGCCCCGGGGCAGGCCGAGGATCTCCTCCTCTGACCAGCCGTAGTGGTAGGCCAGGCAGTGCGTCTCCAGCAGCAACCGGTCCCCGCCCGCGCGCAGCTCGCGGGCCAGCACCACCAGCGGGTCGAGGGTGGCCTCCATCAGCGCGCCGCAGCTGGGGCAGGGCACCTGCACGTGCCGCACCGGGCCTGCGGGCAGCTCGGCCAGGGCCAGCAGGATCGCCGCGCGCTCCGGCGCCGGGCGGGCCGACCAGTCCTCCGCGGTGGTGCGGGGCAGCAGCCGGGCCAGCAGCGCCGCGGTGCGCGATTCGGGCGGCCCCGCGACGGCGGCCAGCGCCTCGTCGTCCGCTCCGGTGGGGGCGCGCAGCTGCACGGGTTCGGCGCCGGGCACCGCCACGGTGAACCACTCCGGCTCCGGGCCGGTGTCGTCGGCCAGCAGGTCGTCGAGGGCGAGGTCGACGTCGGCCTGCTCGCGGCAGGCCGGGTTGGCGCAGCGCAGCACCAGGGCCAGCCGGTCGCCGAGCACGGCCCGGCGCAGGCCGTAGGCCAGCTGGTCGGCGTCCCCCCGGGTCAGCGAGGCCACCGCCGCCGCGTCGGGCGCGGCGTGCGCGCCGATCCGATCCACCGAACCGGCCAGCAGCCCGTGCCTCACCGCCGGGCGCAGCCGCGCCCCGGGCACGCCGGCCGCGGCGCCCGCGTCGATGACCGCCTCCACCAGGGCCGCCTCCAGCCAGCCGTCCGGCGGCAGCAGGACGGCGTCGCGGTGCCGGGCGCCGTCGGCGTCGACCAGCCCGCGCGGCAGGGTGACCTCGAGGGCGGCCATCAGGCGCCGCCGAGCGGGATCCTGCTGACCCCCTCGTGCGCGACCGCGAGGGTCTCGATCAGCACCTCGTGCCCGTCGCCCATCAGGTCGCTGATCCAGTGGAACTGTGTGACGAAGCAGTGGAACAGCTTGTAGGCGCGCACCTCGGTACCGTCGAGGTCGAGGATGCGGACCTCGATGTCCTTGCGGAAGTCGGCCTCAGTCGAGCGCTTCGGCCGGGTCGGGTCGTGCGCGATGTCGATCAGCTTCTGCGCCCAGTCGAGGAAGGTCGCGTCGTCGGTGACCCCGCCCTCGAAGGTGACGTTGCCGTACTCGGCCCGGCCCGGCATCGACTCGTCGATGCTCGACAGCGAGTTGCCGGCCCGGAACTTGGTCACATGGACGCTGCCCTCAAGCGCCGACATCTTGCGGCAGGCGGCCACCTCGACACCGCCCATGACGATCCGGAAGTTGAAGTTGCGCAGCGGGTCTCGTTTGGTTCCCGAGTAGCGCATCGCCTTGGTGGCCATCGGACTTTCTCCTCGTTCGGGGGCGGCGGACGGTGGCGGGGGGCGGTCAGGCGATCATGACGTCGCCCGGCGGGGTCGGGAAGTCACCCACGGAGCGCGGCGGGGCGACCGGCGGGGCGGGCGCCTCCTCGGACTTCCAGCCCTCGTGGACGAGTTCGACCAGCAGCAGGCCGACCTCGTGCGACATCGCGTCGAGCTGGGGCAGTGCCTGGAACCGGCTCACCCAGGCGTTGTAGACGTGGTAGCGCAGCCTCCGGTCGCTGTGCGGGTCGCTGGCCTCGATCACGACGTCCTGCTTGACCGGGGAGCCGGGTGCGGGCACGCCGGTGTCGAGGAAGTCGGTGCAGGCGGTGGCCCACCGGGCGAGGGTGTCGTCGAGCGCGAGCCCCTGCTCCAGCGTGATCGGCTCCCAGGTCACGCGGTCTGGCTGGGCGTACCGGTGCAGGCTGTTGCCGCCCTCCCAAATCTCGTACGGCTGGACGGCCCGGGTCAGCCCGGACACCCGCCGCACCCCCGCGGTGGGCGTGCTCGACCCGCCCACCGACACCGTGAACTGGTAGGTGCGCAGCGGGTCCCGCGGACTCACCCGACCGGGCGCGACGACGCTCATGACGCGGTCATCGTCTTCTGGCTGACCTGCACCACGACGAACTCGGCGGGCTTCAGCGGCGCGAAGGCCACCTGAGCGGTGACGATGCCCTGGTCGATCAGCTCCTGCGGGTTGGTCTCCGCGTCGCACTTCACGACGAACGCCTCGGCCGGGGTGACACCCTGGAACGCGCCCTGGCGGTGCAGGCCGAGCATGAAGGCCTCGATGTTGCCCCGGATCCGGCCCCACAGTTCGACGTCGTTGGGCTCGAAGACCACCCACTGCAGGCCCCGGCGCAGCGACTCCAGCAAAAACAGCGCGGTGCGCCGCACCGGCACGTAGCGCCACTCAGGGTCCGACGAGAGCGTCCGGCTGCCCCAGGTGACGATGCCCGCGCCCGGCCGCTGCCGGATGCAGTTCAGCCCGATCGGGTTGAGCAGGTCCTGGTCGGCGTCCAGCAGCCGGTGCTGCAGGTCGAGCGTGTTCGGCACGCTCGCCTCCAGCCCCGCCGGCGCCTTCCACACCCCGCGGGTGCGGTCGGTGCGCGCGATCACCCCGGCCACGTGCCCGGACGGCGGCACGAACCGGGTCGGCGCCCGGCCGACGCCCAGCGGGTCGGGCACCTCCAGCCACGGGTAGTACATCGCCGCGTTGTCGCTGCGCCGCGGCAGGCCGTCGACCAGGCGCGCGACGTCGCCGGTGTCGAGGGCGAACCGGCGGTCCTCGCTGCCCGCCCCGTCGGCGACGTAGAACAGGTTGCGCGCCTCCGCGTAGTCCATCGCGACGCCGAGGAACGCCGGATCGGTGCGGCCGGGCAGCACAAGCAGCTGGACGTCGACGTCGTCGAACGCGCGCAGCCCGGTCCGGGCACCGGGCTCCACCGCGCCGGCGAGGTCGACCGAGGTCACCGCCTTGGTGCCGTCCGAGCCGCCACGCAGCCGCAGCGGGGTGGTGCCGGTGGCCGCCGGCAGCAGGTCGGGCGACAGCGGCGACGACTCGGTCAGGCCAGCCGCCCGGGTGCGCCCGAACAGCTGCGGCAGCAGCGCGCGCTGCCCGGGCACCGGGGCCTCGCTGAGCACGATCTCGGTCAGCGCCAGGTCGTCGACCACCGTGCCGGCGGCGCCCCGGCGGGTGCTGACCTCCCACGGGTTGCCGGCGTCCAGCGAGACCGCCAGCCGGGTCCCCTCGGCCCGCGGGGCCGACGTGGCGACCACCAGCGAGCGCCCCGCGGCGCTCACCGCGACCAGGTCGTCGAGGTTCGCGGTGACGACGGCCGCCCGCAGCGCCGTGGCCAGCTCGGCGACCGGGGTGGCGTCCATCGCGCTGACGTCGAGCGTCACCTCGTCGGCGTCGCCGTCGGCCGCGTCGCTGACCCGCAGGATCAGGGTCGTCGAACCGCTCAGGTCGAACTCCTCCGCGTTCCCGGTGGGCCGGGCCACCAGGTAGGCGTTCGTTGCCACCGGGGCGGCCAGCGTCACCGGGCCGTGCGGGTCGGTCGGGTTCGTCACCACGAGGGCGCCGGTGGCCGTGTCGAGCAGGGTGGCGAGCTGGCCGGTCGTCAGCCGGGCGACCCCGGCGGTGATCGACCCGCCCGCGCCGGTCACCGCGGTCGGGCTGAACGTCACCGTGCTGGTCGCGCCGACGCCGTCCGGACCGCTCCAGCGCACGGTGAAGGCACGCCCGGCGGGTACCCGGAACACCGGGGTCCCGACGTCGTCGCCCGGGTCGAGGGTGGCCAGCGTCGGCGCCCGGTCGGGCAGCGGCGGCGCGGTACGCGGGTCGGCATCCAGGAAGCCGGTGCGGAACCGGTCCTCCACCGTGATGTAGCGCGAGGAGTCGGCGACCACGTCGACCACGTAGTCGGGGCTCTCGGGGTCGAGCACGAGGTTGTCGTAGCGCTCCACGGTGCGCCCGCGGCCGCCCTCCACCCACTCGACCTCGAGCCGGAACCCGCGGTCGGCACCCGCGGTGGCCGGCGCCACGTGCACCCGCAGGTTGTCGGCCCAGGCACCGTTGCCGCGCGCCCGCACCTGGAGCACCGCGCGGTCGTCGCCCCAGAAGTCGTCGCTGCGGGCGAGGACGTTGTCGCTGGTACCGCCGATCGCGTCGCCCGGCAGCACCCGCACCACGAAGGCCCGGCTGCCGCCCGCGGCGAAGAACGCTTCGACTGCATGGGCCAGGTGGCCCGCCGCGCCGCGCGCGTGCCCGCCGAAGGAGCGCGCGAAGTCGGCGAACCCGCGCACGAAGACCGGGATCCCGGGCACGCCGCGGGTCGACTCGCCGCAGAACGCCGCGGTCGCGGTGCCCACCGCCTGGATCGGCTTGATGCCGCTGTCGACGATCTCGGCGTAGACACCTGGGTGCAGTCGCTCGGCCATGGGTTCCTCCTGCGGGCCGCCACCGGCGGCCGACGGGTGCCGGTCAGTCCGGCAGGGCGGATGGGGTCGATGGGGTGGGCGGGGGTGGTGCGGCGAGGGCGGGTGCCGCGGGCGGCGCCTGCGGGTCGGAGGTGGGGCGCAGCGCCCGGGAGGGCACGAACTCGCCGAACACCTGCGGGGTGCCGGGCACCCGGCGGCCGCCGAGCCCGGCCTCGGAGCCGTCCAGCACCTGCAGGTCGAGGTACTCGACCAGGCGCGCGCTGGCGCCCGCGCCCTCCGGCTCGACGAACCCGGACACGGTGTGCTCCAGGGTGATCCGAGTCATGTGCGAGGCAAGGTCGTCCCGCCGCCGGACGGCGGTCTGCTGGCTGAACACCAGGCGCGAGCAGACCATCGTGTCGTGCCGGGGCCAGGTGCCGGCCACCGGACGGTCGAGGTGCAGCGTGTCGCCCTCCACCCGCACGACCGTCGCCGTGAACGGGGTCCCGCGGGGCGCGAACCCGTCGTCGGAGCGGGTCAGCGTGACCGGGTCGCCGGGCCGCCAGCGGTCGGCCCCGGCGGCCGACGCACGCAGCCGGTGGTCGAGCGGTCCGGCCGGGCGGCCGTGCACCTGCACGTGGCCAAGCGTCACCGGCCGCGCGCCTGCGCCGCCGAGGTGCAGCTCCATGTCGTCGCCGCCGGCCGCCGGATGCGGGTCGGGCAGGGCGGCGCCAAGCAAGCCGGCACCGTCAGCGTAGACGCCGGCCCGGCCGGCGACCGCGTCGACGAGGGCGTGCACCTCGACCCCGGCCTCGACACGGGCCGCCGGAACCCGGACGCCGACCGCGGGCAGGTCGACCCCGTCACCGGTGCGCGCGGTGACCCGCACCTCGCAGTCGAGGCCGGCCGCTCCGCCGTTGGCGGGGGCGGCCACCCACGTGGCGCTCAGCCCTAGAACCGTGTCGCCGCCGCGCACGAGGGCGACCAGCGGGCGGGTTTCGCCGTTCGCGGCCCCGGGCGAAGTGGTCAGCCTGGTCGACATTGCCCAGCCGGTGCCGCCGGGCGGCAGCGCCAGCGGGTCGGGCACGGCCGGGGGCTGCAGAAACGGCAGCGTCGCCGACGCGGCCGCGGGCAGCACCAGCCCACCCACCGTGGCGGCCGCGCCACCGGCGAGCGCGGGCCCGCGGCCGGTGCACCGGTCGGCGAAGCCCGCGGGCGGTTCGAGCTGGAGCAACGTGGAGCGGGCGGGCGCCTCGCCGCCGCGTTGCAGGGTGATCTCCGCCGCACCGTCCATCACGTCGGCGGCGGGCAGCCCGGGGCGAAGGATCAGCTGGCAGCGGGTCGGGGTGACCCGCGCCCACGTCTCCACCAGCAGCGCGAGGTGCCGCTGCGACCCTGCCCAGACGTCGAGCCGCAGGTCGAATGCCATCGCGATCGGGCCGGGGATGCGGTGGCGAACGAGGTGGCCCTCGGGGACTAGCGCGTCGCCGTCCAGGCCGAGGCCCGTGGCCTGCGGCGACGGCGCCGCGAGCCGAACCCGTGACGGCGGCGCCGTCGACTCCTCGCCCACCGGCACCGGCCCCCAGCGACCGGAGGCGACAACGAAGCGTCGGTTGGCGTCGTCCCAGCGCACGGTCGTGCGGCCGAGCTCGGCCAGCCGGACGGGGTCGGTCACCGGCCCGCCGTGGTCCTGCCCGGCACCGGCATGCACGGTACCTGCGAGCGCAGCCTGAATCCGGGCCGCGGCGACGGTGGCCCGCTCGGCGTCGATCACCTGTCCTGTGTCAGCGCCGTGGTCCACCGGGACGTCGAGCGTGACGTCGTCGTCAAGCTCCAGGTGCAGCGGCCCGGCCGCAGGGAGCGCAGCTCCGGCAGGCAACGCCCGCCCGGCCAGATAGCCCGGGGTACGCACGATGAGCACTGCCTCGCGAGGGACATCCCGCTCTGGCTCGAGCCGATACGACAACGGCCCGAGTACAGATGCGTAGGGCAGGCGGGGCGGCCGGTAGAGCGCGTCCGCAAGGCCGTGACCGGCGAGCAGCGGCAGCGCGTCGACGCGCAGCGCGCAGCGCGCCCGCCACAACACAGCGTCGACGATCTCCGCAGTCATGGCACCCACCGTCTCATCGATGCTGCATGGACACCGTTGCCGGCAACAGTGGAAGACCAGAACCCGGAGTTGGCTCGCGGCGTTGAACATCTCGAACGAGCGTGAACCGCGCCAATTCCCCCATTGCCCACCTCCGCCGAGAGAAAGCATTGAGCATCGTCGAGCCTATTGCAGCGTGACGTTGCTAGGTCAGTGGCAAGTCGGGAACAAGACACGGCGACCTGTCCTGCCGCCACTTTTGACGCTTGAAGCTTGCCCAAATTCTAAGAAACGTCATGTCAGGTGGCTTAAGCGACACGGCTCCGTCATGTCTGGGGGATTGTCCATGATGGAGTTTGTGAGCGATTGTGGTAGGACGCGCTCGTTTTGGTGGTAACGGGCGCGGGCACGGCGTCCAGTGATCATGAGGTTGCTGAAGCCTGTGATCTGTGGAGGTTGCCGTGCCCGCTGTGCCATCGTCCCTGACCGATGAGCGGATCGCCGCGGCGGTCGGACAGGGTAGTGCGGGGTTGTTGGAGCGGCTGGCTGGGGTGCCGGATCCCCGCTCGCCGCGGGGGCGGCGGCACCCACTGGTGGCGCTGCTCGACGAGTGGCGGCTACCGAATGATCAGGTCAACGTGCAGAAGCTTGCCGTGCAGGTCGGCCGGGACGGCTACCGACTCCTCACGGCGGTCGCCGACCGGCGGGCCCCTGAATGGCTGCCTGAGGTTCCCGCCGCCGATGTGCTGAGCCAGGTGTGGATCAGCAGTTTACCGTTGGCGAGTCCGGGCGGGGGTGATCTGGCGGGAGGGCCTGCACCGACTCCCGCCGGGCAGAATCAGGATCATCTCGCCGTACGACACAGATGCCCGCTACAGAGCCGTGGGGGTTCGTGTCGGACGATCGACACGAACCGATACCCAACGCGGACTGCGCCTTGTCGGCGCCATCCCGCTCAGCTGATTGTGAGCCTACTCGGGCGCGTGGGGCTCCGCCTTGGTCATACGTCGCCCGGACTGCTGCTGTGACGTGGGTAGGGCTTCGGACTGGTCAGGTCCAGGCGTGATCGAGGGTCAACGCCAGCCGCCTGGTCCACTGCTCGGCGGTGCCCGCAATTCCCGGGGCACTCGTCGGTGAAGTTGGTCCAGTCGACCTGCCAGGACGGCACGGTCTCGGCCGTGAAGGTGTCGGCTTCGGCGCCGAGTTCCGGTCGCATGAGCTGGCGGACGAGGGCTTGGTCGAGGGTGGTGTGTTCGGCGAGCAGGACGCCCTCCTTGCGGGCACATGTCGGTGGCCAGCCACAGCAGCTTCCAGGCCAGCGCCAGCCGGGCGGGCGCAGCCAGTAACGGGTCGTCGACGGCAGGCAGGATCAGCACCTCTGCTGGGAGGGGGAACTGTGCACCGAAGACGATGTCGATCTGTACGTGGCCTTCCGGTGCCTCCCGTGTGCTGAACGGATGACGAGGCGGCGTCCGTCAGCGCGTTCGTATGTCCAGATGGCGGACTCGGTGATCAGCCGCGCCGCCGTGGCACTGCTTGGTGGTCCGAGATGCGCGTGGCCGGCTTCGGCGGCGGGATCCCGCTCTGCAACGCCCTCGCCGTGCTCTATTCGCGGGCGGAGATCTCCTGATTGGTCTCAGCGAGCCGGAGGCCGCATCCACGGCGTGGACGAGAGCGTCTCCGTCGACGACTGCGCCGGCTCAGCGTCGCGGAGGCGCACTTCCTGCGCAAACTACTCTCAGGCCAAGCCTGGGGGCACATCGCTCCCAGATCAACGTAATCGATCATCGCTGCGTGCCGGTCACTGGCCTCCTTCATTCGTGCGGTCCAGCAGCGGTACCTCGAGAAGACCCGTCAGCTCGTCGAATGTGCAGTCGAACAGCTCGCGTACGGCAACCGCCTCGTCCTCGATGAGGAACACCGCGAGGTCGGTGTAGACGCGGCTGACGCACCTCACACCGGTCAGCGGGTAGGTACATTCCGGCACCAGCTTCGGAATCCCGTCCCGCGACAGCAGATTCATCATCACGAACGTCTCCTTGGCCCCGATGGCAAGGTCCATCGCGCCGCCGACGGCCGGGATGTCGTCGGAGCCGCCGGTGTGCCAGTTCGCGAGGTCACCGCGGGCCGACACCTGGTAAGCGCCGAGGACACAGACGTCCAGGTGGCCGCCGCGCATCATGGCGAAGGAGTCGGCGTGGTGGAAGTATGAGGCGCCGGGCAGTTCGGTCACGGGAATCTTGCCGGCGTTGACGAGGTCGAGGTCGATCGCGTTCCCATGCGCCTCGGGCCCCATGCCAAGCATGCCGTTTTCCGTGTGCAGCACGACTCCGCTGCCCGGGGACAGGTGGTTGCTGATCCGGGTCGGAAGCCCGATGCCGAGGTTCACGAAGGCTCCGCGCGGGATGTCGCGCGCGACGCGGGCGGCGAGCTCGTCCTTGCCGAGTCCGCGGCGGTTCACACCGGTCACTGACCCGCTCCGATCGGCTCAGGCAGCCGCACGGGCGCCGGCACGCGGACGATACGGTCGACATAGATGCATGGCGTGACGATGATCTCCGAGTCGAGCGCACCGGCCGGCACCACCTCCCCGACCTGCACGATGGTCGTCGTCGCGGCCGCCGCCATGATCGGGCCGAAGTTGCGGGCGGTCTTGCGGTAGACCAGGTTGCCCAGTTCGTCGGCTCGGTGCGCCTTCACGAGGGCGTAGTCCGCGCGCAGCGGGTACTCCAGCACGTAGTGCCGTCCATCGATCTCCCGGGTCTCCTTGCCGTCGGCCAAGGATGTCCCGTAGCCGGTGGGCGTGTAGAAGGCTCCGATGCCGGCACCCGCGGCGCGAATGCGCTCGGCAAGATTGCCCTGGGGAACGAGCTCCAGCTCGATCTCGCCGGCCCGATACTTCTGGTCAAAGTGCCAGGAGTCCCGCTGGCGGGGGAAGGAGCAAACGATCTTACGAACGCGGCCCGCGCCGATCAGCGCCGCCAGGCCCACGTCGCCGTTTCCGGCGTTGTTGTTCACCACGGTGAGGTCCGTGGCGCCCGACGCGATGAGCGCCTCAACGAGTTCGACCGGCTGACCGGCAGTGCCGAATCCGCCGATCATCACCGTGGCGCCGTCGGGGATCCCCGCCACCGCCTCGGTCGGCTTGTCCAGGATGCTGACCACGGCTCAGGTATCCAGATTCTCGAGGACCACTGCGAGCCCCTGCCCGACACCGATACAGATCGCGGCCACCCCCCACCGCTTGCCCGCCGCCTGCAGCGAGCGGGCGAGCGTGCCGAGCACGCGGGTCCCGGATGCACCCAACGGGTGGCCGATGGCGATGGCGCCGCCGTGTGCGTTGACGATGCCGGGGTCGACGCCCCAGGCATTGATGCACGCCACGGTCTGGGCGGCGAACGCCTCATTCAGCTCGACCGCACCCACGTCACTCCAGCCGATGCCGGCGCGCCTGAGCGCCGTGTTGGCGGCCTCCACCGGCGCGAACCCGAAGTACTGCGGGTCGTTTGCGGCAGCCCCGCGGCCGGCGATGCGCGCCAGCGGCGGCCGACCGACGATCTCTTCGGCGGATGGGCTGCCCAGCAGGACGGCGGACGCGCCGTCGTTGAGGGGAGAGGAGTTGCCTGCGGTCACGGTGCCGTCCTGCTTGCGGAACGCCGGTTTGAGCGCGGCGAGCTTCGCCAGGCTGGTGTCGGGCCGGATGGACTCGTCGCGGGCAAGGTCCACGCCGGGCACGCCGACGACGAGGCCGTCGTAGAACCCTTCCTCCCAGGCCCGGGCAGCCGCTTGGTGCGAGCGCAGTGCGAAGGCATCCTGCGATTCGCGGCTCACCTGCTGACGTATCGCAAGCAGCTCGGTGGCCTCGCCATTGGGGACCGTCCATTCCAGATTCATCCGCGGGTTCACCAGCCGCCAGCCCAGGGTGGTAGACACCAGCGTCGCGTCGCCGGCCGGGTACGCCTTCTCCGGCTTGGGTAGCACCCAGGGCGCCCGGCTCATTGACTCCACACCCCCGACCAGCACCACGTCCGCCTCGCCGATGGCGATCTGCCGGGAGGCGACGATGGCGGCGTCCAGGCTGGAGCCGCACAGTCGGTTGACCGTCGTGGCCGGCACCGACGTCGGTAGGCCGGCCAGCAGGCCGGCCATCCGGGCGACGTTGCGGTTGTCCTCCCCCGCACCGTTGGCGTTGCCGAGGACGATCTCGTCGACGCGGTCCGGTTCCAGTGCCGGTGCCCGTTCGACCAGCGTCCGCAGCACGTGCGCCGCCAGGTCGTCCGGCCGCACACCGGCCAGCGCACCGCCGTACTTCCCGAAGGGGGTGCGTACGGCGTCGTACAGGTACACGTCGGTGGGCATGGGTCAGCCCTCCTCGCGAGCTGCGGCCGCGGGGGCGAGAACGATGTCGAACCGCACCCGTGACCACGCGCGGTCTCTTAGGTCACGGCCATCGGGGGTGGGGGTGCCGGCCGGCTGGGGCTCGAAGTCCATGACCAGCGAGTCCCGTACTCCGAAGACGCTGTCGCGGTCCAGCAGCTCGTCCCCGCGGACGAAGATGTGTGTCACCAGGGTCCTGAATCCCTCCGCCTGGACCATGAAGTGCAGGTGCGAGGCCCGCATGGGGGACCGGCCGGTGGCGGCCAACAGCCGGCCGACCGGGCCGTCGTGCGGGATCGGGTACGGCGTCGGGGCGATCCCCCAGAAGCGGTAGCTCCCGTCCGCGCCGCTGTACAGGTGGCCACGGGCGGCGACCCGGTCGTCGCCGTACTGGACGTCGTAGAAGCCGTCCTCGTCGGCCTCCCAGACCTCGATGCGCGCATGGGGCACCGGGTTGCCGTGCGTGTCGGTGACCGTGCCTTCGACCCAGCACGGTTGCCCGGACGCTCCGGCTCCGATGTCACCGCCGAGCTCGATCTCCGGCGAGCCGTCGACGAAGAACGGGCCGAACACCGTCGCCTCGGTGGCGTTGCGGTACGCCTCGTTGTTGAGGGTGATGGTTTGCATCGAGGCGCCCAGGACGTCGGAGAGCAGGATGAACTCCTGACGCCGGTCGTCGGTGATGTGCCCGGCGGCGGTGAGGAACTCGATGGCGCGCTGCCACTCCTGCTCGGTCAGCCGCACCTCCCGCAGAAAGGCGTGCAGGTGCCGGGTGAGCGCCTGCATCAGCTCCTTGAGCCGCGGATCCGGCGTGTCGTCGAACGACGCGGCCACCCGTTCGACGAGCTGTGACTCGCGGTTCTGCTGTTCCAGACTCATCGTGGCTCCCCTCCGTCCCATGCTCGGCGTAGCAAGTCCTCGACGTTGGCGCGGGTGACCGGCGTCGGGTTGTTCGGCGGTACGGCCGCCAGGACAGCGTCGACGGCAGCCGGGATGTCGGTCACGCGCAGCCCGTAGTCCCGCAGGGCGCGAGGCGCCCCCAGCTGCTCCCGCAGGCGCTGCAACCCGTCCAGGGCGGACGTCTCACCGAAGGCCGCCGCCATCCGCTGCTCGCTGTCGGGGACCGACGGTGCGTTGAGCGCGAGGACGTACGGCAGCACCACGGCGTGGGTCTGCGCGTGCGGGAGGTTGTACATCCCGCCGAGCACGTGGCAGATCTTGTGGTGCAGTCCGGAGCCGGCCGAGGCGAACGCCACGGCGGCGAGGTAGGCGCCGTACAGCGTCTGCTCGCGCCCGTCGATGCCCTGTGGATCGCGCACGACCTCGGGGAGTCCCTGGCGAAGGGCGCGGATGCCCGCCAGCGCGAGCGCCTGGTCGATCGGGTCAACCCGCGGCGCCCACATTGAGTCGACACAGTGCGCCAGCGCGTTCAACCCGGAGGCGACGCTCAGCGGCACCGGCAGGGACAGCATGAGGCTGGCGTCGTAGACGACGGACCGCGGCAGCACGCGGGCGTCGACCCCAGTGGTCTTGCGGCCGCCTTCGGTCAGCCCCCAGACGTTGGTGGCCTCCGAGCCCGCGTACGTCGTGGGAACGGCGACGATGGGCAGCCCGGTGGTCAGCGCCACCGCCTTGGCCAGACCGGTGGTGGAGCCGCCCCCGATGCTCACGACGACGTCGACGTCGCGCTTCTCGGCTGCCATGCGGGCTCGCTCGGCAACGTCGGTAGGCACGTGCATCACCACCTCGGTGTGGCGCACCGCGGCCGGCAGGGCGGCCACCACCGGGTCGGCCAGCGCGCTGTCGGCCTCTGCGGCGATCACCATCGGGCGAGCGGCGCCGAGCCGACCCACCTCCTCGGCCACGTGAGCCGCAGCCTCGTACGACGCGAACACCACTCGCTGCGGCAGTGTCTCGTGGGTGAAGCTGACTCTCACGCCGCACCACCCCGGCCGAGGATCGCCGACATCGCCTCGTGCAGCGCCCGCTCTGGATCGGCGGGCAGCCGCATCGACCGCCAGCCGATGTGCTTGTCCGGGCGCACCAGAAGCACGCCGTCCTCCTCGACCTCCCGCACCCGCGCCCAGTCGTAGTACAGGTCGGTCACCAGACGCCCGGGGCCGATCACCACGGCCTCGAGCGGCACGCCGAGTTCCTGGCCGACCTTCTCGGCAGCTGTCACCCACGGCTCCCCCGCGATGCCGGTCAACAGCGTGAACCGGGTCATCGGCGCCAGGTCGAGCGTGGAAATCTTGTGCCGGGCGTCGCCCACCCAGACATGCGGCAGCCGGGATCCCGGGACGGTGGAGGGCTCGTAGTACAGCTCCGCGTCCCGGCTCGGCTCCGGCCGCCGGGTGCCGTCGAAGATCACCGCGTTGGACTGGTAGAACTGCCCCAGCTCGACGCCGTGGGCGTTGAACTCGTACTGCTTCAGCTCCATGGCCGACACCAACGCAGCCCGCTTGGCGGCCCCCTCGGGAGTGTTGGCTTTGCGCTCGTCGATGCGCGCGGCCATCTCGGCCTCGTCCTTGGCGTCGAGCAGGCCCAGCACCTCGAAGAACTGGACGAACTCGCGGCTGGACTTGTTCGCGCGCTGAACGATCTGCTTGGCCACCGGAGCCCGTTCCGCCGAGTAGGTCTCCAGCAGCGAAGGCGTGGCCTGGCCACGGAGGACGGCTGCCAGCTTCCAGGCGAGGTTGTAGGAGTCCTGGATCGAGGTGTTCGACCCCAGTCCGTTGCTCGGCGGGTGGCGGTGGATCGCGTCCCCGGCGCAGAACACCCGCCCCGACTGCAGCTGCGTCGCGTACATCTCATTGTTGCCCCACAACGACGTGCCGGTGATCTCCACGTCGATGTCCGGCAGCCCCAGCAGGTTGCGCACGATCTGGACGGCGGCGGCCTCATCGACGACCGGTGGGGGTTGGCTGATGTCGTAGCCCCACACGATGAGCCACTCGTTCCACGGCCGCACCATCCGCACCAGCCCGGCCCCGATCCCGCCGACGTTCGAACCGGGCTGGATCACCCAGTAGAGCACCGACGGCCGGTGCCCGACGTACGCCGAGATGTCGGCCTTGAAGGTGATGTTCATCGAGCCGGCGATGTCCATCGCACCCTCCATCGGAAGGCCGAGGTCGGCGGCAACCTTGGAGCGGGCGCCGTCGGCGCCGATGAGGTACTTGGCCCGGATGGTGTACTGCTCGCCGGTAAGGCGGTCCCGAACCTCGACGTCGACGCCATCGGAGTCTTGCCGGTGCCCCAGGTACTCGGCGGAGAACCGGGCCTGGGTGCCTCGCTGTACCGCGTTGCGCACCAGGATCGGTTCCAGGTAGGTCTGGGGAATGTCGACCGGCAGGCACGGTGACGCGAGCCGGTAGTCGGCCCGCCGGGCCGGATGCGTACCCCAGGTGAGGATCCGTCCGATCTCCTCGCCGGCGATGGAGGTGCAGAAAACGGTCTCGCCCATCAGCTCGTGCGGGGTGGCGTCGGCGAGCACCTGATCCTCGATGCCCAGGTCCCGGAAGATCTCCATCGCACGCTGGTTGGTGATGTGCGCCCGCGGCGTGTTGGCCGTCCAGCGATACTTCGTGATCATGATGTTCGGGATCCCCAGCGTGGACAGGAACAGGGCTGCTCCTGCCCCCGCAGGGCCCGAGCCGACGACCACGACGTCGGTCGTCACCATCGATCCCCGGGGAAGCTGCGTCTCCGCCATCCCGTCGCTGAACTCCACCATCGCTCACCCCACTCCACTGCTCGGCGTGTGGTCCGGGCCACTCGTGAGACCAGTGTGCTGCGGCGCTCCGCCGCCCCAGCAAGTGCGAGGCCGTAACACGGCGGAAATACGAAGCTGTGGCGGAATCAGATAACTAAGCGAGCCGGCGCGCCCGGGCCTGCCGACGCAGGTCCGTGGCGCGCATGCCGAAGCGCGCCCGGAATGCCTGCGAGAAGTGGGTAGCCGACCCGAAGCCGCAGCGAGCCGCGACCTCACGGACGGGAATCTGCGGCGAGGACGCAAGCAGCGCACGGGCACGTTCTAGCCGCCCCGCCAGCACGAACTGCGGAACAGTGACGCCGGTGGCGGCGAACGCCCGGGACAGGTGACGCTCGCTGATACCGATCCCGGCCGCGATCCGGGCAGCGGTCAGGCCGCTGTCGGTCAAATGATCTTCGATGAAGATACGCGCGTTCGCCAGATGCACCGTGCCGAGGACCGGACGGTTGCCTGCCATGCTCGCGAGCAGGTCGAGCGCGATTCGTTCGTCGACGGGCTCGCCTTCCTCGGGACGCAGGGCGCGGTCGATGAGCCTCGCGAACGTCCGTGCCTGCACATCACCCCCGGCGAAGTCGCGCACCAGGGGGGTGCTGAGCGAATCGAGGCCGGTCAGCTCCCGGAACAGCGGTCGCGGCACCTTGATCGCGAGTTCCTCCAAGCCACGCGAGAAGCCGCGCATGAAGGGACGATCTGCATCGCAGATCAGGACCTGTCCCGGTCGCAGGGTGAGCACGCCGTCGTTGTGGTAGAAGAACGCCTCCCCGACGAGCGTCAGGTAGACCGCGACCGCGTCCGCCGGATGCTTGCGGATCACCTCGGCCGGACGTTCGACGACATGGGCGTTGCCGCGGACGCGGGCCAGGTGCATCTGCTCGAGCTGGAGGTTGAGCTCGGTCCCGTCGAACGGCGCCTCACCCAGCGTGTGACACCGCAGGCCGATCAACGCCTGCGCGTTGTGGTCCTCCCACAACGCGATCCTCTGCGCATCCGGGAGCCCCACGGTGCTGAAGCTCACCGGCCGCGGGGCGGTCGCCAAACCCGTCGTCACCGTCACCCCCACTGTGTTTGGCCCACGATACTACGGCCATCAAAGTGTGATGAATAACACATCGCACACCTGGCGAAATGCATTTCGCCGCACATATTTAACGACGCCGCTGCGAAAACTATTTCAATCCAAGAGTGTTCGCCACGCATACAGTGTTCGTTATGTACGCGAGACTCTGCACGGGCGTTACGGGCGATCCCTGTGGCTGACCCTGCCCCTGCCGAAAACCTCATCCGGCCTGGTGGGAGCTGGTGTAGCGGGTGTCGGGAACCTTGACCCGCGTTGGTTGGGCTGCCCTCTCGGGCAGCTGCTGATCGCCATGATCCGGGACCGGGACGGAAAGTTCCCCGAGTTGTTCGACGGCGTCCTCCCGGACATGGGATCGAAGTCGTGCTCAGCGGCGTCCGGCTGCCGCGAATGAACTCCATCATGGAACGGTCGGGGCAGACCAGCCGCCGCGAGCTACTGGACCGCACCTTGATCTGGAACAACGGCACCGCCCACACCAGGGCATAGCCAACGCCCGCCCGCTGCCCCCGTTGCCCGCGCAGGTCACCGATCCAGACAAGATGGCCCACCTCAACATACGAGGACGCGAGCGCCTCGGCGGCATCCTCCACGAGTACGAGCATGCCGCGTGACCTGCGCGGACGAGGTTTTCGGCAAGGGCAAGGTCAGCCCATCGAGGTTCGCGCCTTGGTCCGGTAGCCGATATGTCCGTCCCGGCGGCCCCACGATTGCGTTGCTGAACCGGTCAGCGAACGCGCCGTACACGGGTGTTCCGGGCAGCGTCGCGGATCGTCTGCGCCCGCGCCCAAGCCAGGAACCCGCCGCCAGGGGTTCTTCGCCGACGAGAGGATCTAATCCAGACGTGGATCCACGGCAAGACCCCGAGGGTCCACCGCCGTTGTCGCCGTGCGAAAGCCGGGCACGATCGTGGCCGAGCTCTTCGACGGCGCGGCCACCAGCGACGCCACGACATCCAAGGCGGCGTCGCGAACCGCGGCGCGATGCGCGTCGCATCCGTCTTGTCCCCCGCGCCAACGCCGCGGTCATGTCCTCAGGGAGTCAACGTTGCGCCGGTAGCTGTAGTACGGGGTTGACCCTCGACCCACTCGCACCGCCATCTGCACCTTCTCGTCGCCAGCGACGCCGAGCAGCCGGTTGAACTCACCTTGGAGGTCTTCGTTCTCCGGGTACTCCTGCAGCACCTGGCTGTAAGGGTGCAGGTACAACCCGAGCTTGGCGGCGGCGAGGCTGAGCAAGGCGTACGCGCGGCCTGCCCGGATCCAGTCCGCCTGAATGTTGGTTGCGGTCTTGAGCAGGAGCAGCCCTTGCGCACTGGCCAGGCCGCGGCGAAACTCCTTGAGATACGCGTCGATGGAGCGGCGGTTGTGCCAGCGTTTGGGGTCGCCGCGCCTCAGATACCACTCGAGCACCGGCACGCGGAGTCCCGTGATGCCGGTCTGGGGCAGGCTGAGCCCATCTCTCTTCGCGGCCCGTTCGCGCTCGTTGAACCGGAACCAGATCCGCGTCTCCTCGAACACGCGGCGGACTTCGCACTCGATGACCTGGGCACGCTCGAAGATCGCAAGAAGCCGATTCATCGGCTCGCGATCGCTGATGCTCACGAACTGTACGGGCTGATCCGCGACCGACTTCGCCAACTCCGCGAGATCCTCGGCTGAGACCGGGGTCTCGTCGAAGGGGCGACGGTTGGTCTGCCGTCGGTGAATGAAGCCGGCGAGTTCGTCCACCGGCCTGCCAGGCTGGTGGGTCAGTGCGATGCGAGCGACGGGCTTACGACCGACCTCTTCCAGTCCATACGGGCCGTCGGGAAAATCGTCGACTGCCGTGTGGTAGCCCATCGTACTTGCGCCCACCGCGAGCGTTTCGATGAAGCAGCCGCAGCCGAGGTGAACCTGCCGAGTCGGAGGATCGGTCGCCGGAAGCAGCCGAGTCTCGTCCACGTAGAGCAGGGTCTCCGTGTCGGATAGGTTGCGCAGTTTCCACGCCTGGGTATTGTGCGGGCTCGGGGCGTTGGAACCATAGGCGATGGCTTGATCGATGGGCGCAATAGATGCGTCCACGGCGGGACGTTTGGCACGGCTTTCTCTCTCAAGATCCATTGGTTGCCTCCATACGCCTGCGCTCACACCGGATGCACCCGCCCAGACGTCTCATTTACCCGGATCGGCCGCCGATACGCCAGACCAGAACAGCCAACAGCGCCATGACGGACGCCCCGTGCAGGAGCCTGAGGATCAAGGCCACGCGGTCCGCCATGGCAACGGCGAGCCTTGGCGGCTCGCACCGGCATCCGCCCCGCCACCTCGCAGATCAGCGTGGCGACGGCCGCATCCGCGACGTGAGGTTGTCAGCCGTACGTGGCCGGTGGAGCCGACGGCCTCGAGGTTCCACCGCTTGTCGAAGGCATACATGCGGGCAATGAGCACCCGGCATCCGTATACCGCGCATGAACGCGATCGGCCTCGGCGCGCATCGCAGTGGTGCCTTTACCGGTCGATCTGCATGACGATCGCCTTGGGTTCTGTGAAGAACTCGCGGCTGAAGTTGCCGCCTTCGCGGCCGACTCCGCTGTCGCCGACGCCGCCGAATGGTGTGCGCAGGTCGCGGATGAAGAAGCAGTTCACCCAGACCGTTCCGGCCCTGAGCCGCGATGCCACGCGGTGTGCCCGCGAGAGGTTCTCGGTGAACAGCATGGCGTTGAGGCCGTAGCGGGTGTCGTTGGCGAGGCTGATGGACTCCTCCTCCGACTCGAACCGGTTGACGACGCAGACCGGACCGAAGATCTCCTCGCGGTATGCGGGGGCGTTCAGCGGCAGGTCGGTGACGATGGTCGGCCGTACCAGCCAGCGGCCGTCGGGGTCGACGCCCCCTGTGAGCACCTTGCCGCCATACAGGCCGATACCGTCGACGTACGACGCCACCTTGTCAAAGTGCTTCTTGCTCGCCAGGCTGGAGAACTTCGTGGTCGGGTCGAAAGGGTCGCCGATCGTCAGCGCCTCGGCGGCGGCGACGAACCGCTCCATGAACTCGTCATAGATGCGGGAACCTACGAAGAGCCGGGAGCCGGCCAGGCAGATCTGGCCGGAATTGCGGAAAATCGCCTCCACCGCCCAATGCACGGCGTTGTCGATATCGGCGTCATCGAAGACGATGTTGGCCCCCTTGCCGCCGAGCTCAAGGGATACGGGCGCGACGTGGGCGGCGGCCGACGCCATCACGTGCCTGCCCGTCGCCGAGGATCCGGTGAATGTCACCCGGTCGACCCGGTCGTCGGCTACCAGCGACGAGCCGGCGGGCGTGCCGTGTCCGTTGACGACGTTGATGACGCCGGGAGGAAGGCCCGCCTCCGTGGCGAGCCTGCCGAGCATCGTGACAGATGCTGGCGTGTCCTCGGAGGGCTTGATGATGCAGGTGTTGCCCCAGGCGATTGCCGGGGCGACCTTCCAGCTCGCCATCATCAGCGGGAAGTTCCAGGGACTGACGGCGGCTACGACGCCTGCCGGTCCGTACTCGCTGTAGGTGTGGTGCCCCGAGTCCATCGGGTACACCTCGCCGCAGTGGTCGCGCTGATGGTCGGCGAAGAAGCGGAAGTTCCACACCGAACGGCCGACGTCGTGCCTGGCCTGGGCGAAGGGCTTGCCCATGTTGCGGGTATCGAGGGTGGCGAGCTCGGCTGCCCGGTCAGCCATCAGGTCGGCCAGGCGGTGGATGGCGGCCGCCCGCTCGGCACGCCCCAGGCGCGGCCAGGGGCCTTCGTCGAAGGCGCGACGGGAGCTCGCGACGGCGCGCGCGGCGTCCTCCGGTCCGCCCTCGGCGGCTTCGGCCCACACCTCCTGGGTCCAGGGGTTCCACACTTCGAAGGTGGCGCCGTCTACGGACGGCACCTCCTCCCCGTCGATGACGTGGCCGAAGAACTGTCGCTCGCTCATGACGTGCCTCCCTGCTTCTGCTTTCGTTCGGCGATGGTCACGTCGCCGGCAGCCCAGTGCGTGTCCGGCACTTCACGGACGACGACGCGGACGCTTTCGAGCGGGGCATCGATCGCCGAGCAGGCGGCTGTCGTCAGGCTGCTGATCAGGGCGCGCAACTGGTGGGCGGTTCGGCCCTCGGTCAGGGTCACCTCGATGAGCGGCATCGTGCTCACACTCCCCCGTTGATGAAGATCGAGCCCAGGTTGGTGAAATGGACGGCGACCGAAGATCCGGGCAGTGCCGGTACGGCGTCCGTCATCCCACCGGTCAGGACGATCCAGCCGGGCTCCAGGGCATGGCCACGCCGGGCCAGCTCGTTCGCCGCCAGGGCAAGGGCCTCTCCTGGGTGACCCTGCACTGCGGCCCCGGTCGCGGAGTCGACGATGACCCCGTTCACCTCCACCAGGGCCGCCTCAAGGGTGAGGTCGATCCCCGCAGGGGGCAGCCCCACGGGACCGGCGACGAAGACACCTGAGGAAGCGTTGTCGGCAGCCACGTCGCCGGCCTTGAACCGGAAGTTCCGGTAGCGGCTGTCGATGATCTCGGCTCCGCCCCACACCGAGTCGACGGCCGCCATCGCCGTGGCACAACTGACTCCCGGGCCACTCAGTCGGTCCCGCATGACGAACACGATCTCGGGCTCGATCCGGGGATGGATCAACCGCGACTGCGGCACCGGCTCGCCCGCCGGAAGCAGCATCGCATCGGTCAGCCACGCGACGAAGGGGACGTGTACGCCCATGCGTTCCTGCTTGGCCTTGCTGGTCAGGCCGAGCTTCACGCCCACCAGGGTCTCGCCTCGTGCCAGTCTGGCCTGGAGGTTCAGGTCCTGAATCTCATAACCGGTGTCGAGGTCGAGCTCGCGCCACTCGTCGGTGAACGGGGGCCGGTCGACCCGCTCGTCCTCGCAGCGGAGCAGCTCGGCCGCGACCGATGCGACATCCCAGGCCATCAGCGCACCCCCGCCGCAGCGAGGTCTCCGAGCTGTTGCTCCTCCGACAATTGGACCGCGATGTCGATGATCATGTCCTCCTGGCCGCCGACGTAGCCGAACTCGCCGACGCGCTGCAGGATCGCGTGCGCAGGCACGCCGTACCGCTCGGCCGCTCGCTCAGCGTGCAGCAGGAACGACGAGTAGACGCCTGCGTAGCCCTGGGTGATCGAGGCCCGGTCCATCCAGGGCAGCCGGGGAATGAAGGGACGCACGACCTCCTCGGCAGCTGACAGCACCTTCCCGAGGTCGACACCCGTGCGGATGCCCATGCGTTCGAAGGTCGCGGCGAGCACCTCTGTGGGTGAGTTGCCCGCTCCGGCGCCGAGGGCGCACAGGGCACCGTCGATTTGCCTGGCGCCTGCCTGATAGGCCAGGACCGAGTTGGCGATCCCCAGGCTCAAGTTCTGGTGACCGTGGAAGCCCACCTGGGCGCCGTCGCGGCTGACCTCGTCGATCACCGCCTGGATCCGCTCCTGGGCATCGGAGAGCACCAGCGCGCCTGCGGAGTCGACGACGTACACGCACTCGGCGCCGGCATCGACCATGATCCGGGCGTTCTGGGCGAGCACCTGGGGCGACGCCCGGTGCGCCAGCATCAGGAAGCCGACGGTCTCCATGCCGAGGCTGCGAGCCTCCGCGAAGTGCTGGATGGATACGTCAGCCTCGGTGCAGTGCGTGGCGATCCGCGCAACCGACGCACCCGCCGCGTGCGCCCGCTTGAGATGCTTCACCGTGGCCAGCCCGGGCAGCATGAGTACGGCGATCTTCGCCCGGGTGGCCTCGTCCACAGCAGCGGCGATCAGGTCGAACTCATCCACCAGGCTGAACCCGTAGTTGAAGCTGGAGCCTCCGAGTCCGTCACCGTGGCTCACCTCGATCACCTGGACGCCGGCGCGGTCCAGCGCGGAGACCACGCCGCGTACCTGCTCTTCGGTGAACTGATGACTCATGGCGTGCGAACCATCACGCAGCGTGGAATCGGTGATGCGCAGATCCGTCGGTCCGCCCGCGGAGGTCGCGTGCGCGAGCACCTCGCTCTCGGTGACGTCGCGGCCGACGACCGGTGCATCCTCCGGTCGGATACTCATGTCGCCCATGCGCTCAAACCCCTGCTCTTTCGGGTGCGGATGCGTCGGCGGGTTGCTCACCGAGCTCCGAGGTGGACTTCCACGACGTCGCGATGCCGAGCCGATGGGCGACCAGGAGGTCACCGACGCGGGCCGCCGCCGCGGTGATGATGTCGAGGTTTCCGGCGTAGTCGGGAAGGTAGTCGCCGCCGCCTTTGACCTCGATGGGGATGAAGACTCGTGCCTGTCCGCGCCAGGTCGACCGGGCGGGGTCGAACTGGGGGTCGGACCGCAGGTGATAGCCGGATACGTATTCCTGGACGGTGCGCACCATCGCGTGGATCGACTCGAGGATCCGGTCCTGGAGTGCCCCCGGCTCACCCGCCTCCTCGGGGATCGCGCAGAAGACCGAGTTGCGCATCATCAGCGGCGGCTCGACAGGGTTGAGGATGATGATCGCCTTGCCCTGCTCCGCGCCCCCGATAACCTCCACCGCGGCGGCCGTGGTCTCGGTGAACTCGTCGATGTTGGCCCGGGTCCCCGGACCGGCCGAGCGGCTCGAGACCGAGGCCACGATCTCGGCGTAAGGCACCGGGACGACGGAGGACACCGCGCGTACCATCGGCACGGTCGCCTGGCCCCCGCAGGTGATCATGTTGACGTTCGGCGCGTCCAGGTTGAAGGACAGGTTCACCGGCGGACAGAGGTAGGGACCGACGGCTGCCGGAGTGAGGTCGACGGCCAGGATGCCTGCCTCTGCGTACCGTGGCGCGTTGGCCTGGTGGGCCCTCGCCGAGGTGGCCTCGAAGACGATGTCGGGGAGCTCGTCCTGGGACAGCAGCCAGTCGACCCCCTCGGCGCTGGCCTCCAGCCCGAGCCGCTTGGCCCGCGCGAGCCCGTCGGAGGTGGGGTCGACCCCGACCATGAAGCGGGGTTCGATGATCGTGCTGCGGCGCATCAGCTTGAACATCAGATCCGTACCGATGTTTCCCGGTCCGACGATCGCCGCCGTCGCCTTGGTCTTGCTCATCGTGTGTCCTCTCGGCTTCCGGCGAAGCGGGCGGTGACCGAGCCCAGGCCAGCGAAGGTGGCAGTGAACGTGTCGCCCGGGTCGACCGGAACCATGGCGCACACCGAACCCGGCAGCACCACATGACCCGCCTCGAGCGTGACGCCGCGGGCGCCGACGGTGTTGGCCAGCCAGACCAGGGATGTCAACGGGGAGCCGAGCACCGCGCCGCCTGCGCCGGTGCCGACCACGGCGCCGTTGCGCGTCATGACGGCGCCCGCGAGGCGCAGATCCACCTCGCTGAGCGGCGTCGGGGTGGACCCGAGCACCAGCGCCCCGGAGCTCGCGTTGTCGGCGATGGTGTCCGCCAGACCGATCTTCCAGTCCGCGATCCGGCTGTCGACGATCTCGAGGGCAGGCAGCACGAAGTCCACGGCGGCGATTGCTTCCTGGACGGTCACACCCGGTCCGCGGAGCGGGTGCTTGAGGACGAAGGCCACCTCCGGCTCGATGCGGGGCTGCAGGAACCGGTCGAGCGGAATGGGCGCGTGCTCGAGGAAGAAGAAGTTGTCCAGGAGATGGCCGTAGTCCGGCTCGTGCACCCCCAGCATCCGCTGCATCGCGGCGCTGGTCAGGCCGACCTTGTGACCCTTGACAGTCCGTCCCGAAGCGAGCCATTGCTCGACCTGGAGGAGCTGGATCGCATACGCGTCCTCGACCCCGAGGTCGTCGTGCGTGCCGGTCAGCGGCGCGATCGGCTTCCCGGTCGCGTAGGCCTCGATCAGCAATCGGGCAGCCGCTGACTTCAACTGCTGGTCCATCAGTGGTCTCCTCGCTTCCTGGTCACAGCTCGAGCTCGAGTCGCGGGCAGGTCGGGCGCGAAACGCAGATGAGCATCCGGTCCATGGCCGCCTTCTCCTTCTTGGTCAGCACGAGGTCGCGATGATCGACGGTGCCTGAGCGGACCGGGGTGATGCACGACCCGCAGATGCCGTCACGGCAGTCGTTCTCGACCTCGACACCCAGTGCGAGCACGACCTCGAGGATGTTCGCCTCCGGTGCCAGCCGGAGCGTGTGCCCGGACCTGGTGAGGACCAGCTCGTAGTTGTCGGCGTCGAGCGCCGCGGGCTCGGTCGACTCGACCCCGGCACGGCTGAACAGCTCGAACCGGAGGATGTCCTGGTCGACACCCTGGATCTTTTCGGCTGCGCTCTGGACGGCCTGGAGCAGCCCCAGGGGTCCGCATACGTAGACCAGGCCACCCTCGGGGAGCTCCTTGACGAGCTGCTCGAGGTCCGGCCGGCCGTCGGTGTCCTCGGCGAGGACGGTGACCCGGTCACCGAGACCTGCCAGACGTGAGCGGAACGCCATGGAACCGGACGTCCGGCCACCGTAGGTCAGGTGGAAGGGGTGACCGTCGCGGTGCAGCCGCTCGGCCATCGCCATGATCGGGGTGATCCCGACCCCGCCGGCGACCAGTGCGTGGTAGGGCGCTTCCTCGAGGACGAAGCTGTTCTTCGGCCGGGTCACCAGCAACCGGTCGCCCACGCGCAACTCGTCGTGCACGAAGCTTGACCCGCCCCGGCTCTCCGGCTCGCGAAGCACCGCGATCTGCCAGGAGGACAGGTCGTCCGGGTCGCCACACAGGGAGTACTGCCGGGTGCTGCCGTCCGGGACGTAGACGTCGATGTGGGCGCCCGGCTCCCACGCGGGCAGCGGGTCGTCGCTCTCGATCCGCGTCAGCCGGACCGACACCACTCCCTCGGCCTCCCAGGTCATCTGGGCGACCCGGAGCTCGCGCTGCTCAACCATCTCCGCCCTCCTCCATTCCCGGCAGACCCAGGAGCTTGCGGACCTCGGCGTACGAAGCATCGGGATTGGCGACGTCGAACCACACTGACGGGATGCCCAGCGCTTCGGCCCCCCGGATGTTGGTGGCCTGGTCGTCGAGGAAGACCATGTCGGCGAAGGCGACCCCGAGTCGCTGGGAGAGCAGTTCGTAGAGCCGCGGTGCGGGCTTGAGGTGCCCCTCGATCGACCCGTCGACGACCACGTCCACGTCACCGACAATCTCGATCTTCTCGATCCAGTCCTCGGAGTGGAACGCCCGCAGGTCGTTGGTGAGGATCCCGACCGGGATGCCTGCGGCCCGGGCATCGCGGACCAGGGCCCGCGCCTGCTCCCGCACCAGCGCAGGCCGAGCAGGCTCATACAGATGGGCCATCATCGCGCGTATCTCCGGCTCGTGCCCGCCCGACTCGTGCCACTGCGCCGCGCGCGTGGCCCAGTAGGCGCGCTCGGTGATCCGCCCCGCCTGTAGGTCCTCCCAGGCCGGATCCGGCTGCTCCGCCGTGGCCAGCGGGCCACGTTGATGGAGCAACGCGTACGCAGGCGTCCCCGATTCGACGGCGGCCAGCTCGAAGGGAGTCAGCAGCACCGGGCCACCGAAGTCCAGCACGAGAGCGTGGCCTGTCATCAGTGCTCCGACTCCTCAATGACGGCGCGGTCGAAGAGCACCACGTTGCCGGTCCACCGGCACTCGGCACACCAGGTGAGGAAGACCCGGTCCTCCCCGCTCCACCACTCCGAGGTCAGGCCGCGCTCCAGCGACGCGGAGCAGCGCGGACAGAACTTCGGCCTGTCCAGGAGGTGGTGGGCGGCGTCGGAGGCGAACCAGTCGCCCGGTGGCGGCAGGCGATGCGGGTCGGGAGGCAGCGCGGGCATCGGCCCGTGATGGGCCGCTCGCCGTGCTTCCTCATCGAGGTCACGCACCGGACCCGACCTTCTCGCGTGCGGCTGCCGCGTCTCGATGAAGTGCGAGCAGCTGTTCACGGATCGGGCTGTAGCGCATCGAACCGCCGTTGATCCACTGGTCGGTGAACGCGGTCCCGGCGCCGAACTTGTCCTTCTCGCACGGCAGCTCGATGATCTCGTGCTTCTCGCGCACCACCCCGGGCGGGTCCTCGCCGTCCTCGACCGCGGCCATCGCTTCCTTGAACATCTTGCGCAGCATCGCCACTCCCTGGTCGGAGCGTCCGAGGTGCTCCTGTGAGCGGTCGGTGATGGCGCCCTGGGAGACCCAGGCCATCACGTCCTGGCCCTCGACGTAGTCGGTGATGAACTCGCCGTTCTCGTCACGGAACGGATACTCGTAGACCACGGGACGTTCCTGCTTCTCCCACACCCCGCCCTCGGGGTGATGGACGGAGTAGAACAGCTTCCAGGTCGTGGTGTCGTCGATGGGCACCCGGATCTGCATCTGGTCGATCCACATCCCGCCGACCCGCATGCCGTAGGGGAACATCAGCGGGTGGCCGATGGCCCAGTCGTCGTTCTCCTCGGTGTGTCCCTCGAGGACGCGGCGCTTGATGATGCCGTACTCGAACTCGTCGAAGGCTACTTTGATGTGCTTCTTCTGGAACGACTTCGGGGCATCGAAGCCCTGGGTCTGGCCGAGGAACTCGAAGTAGTAGCCGTGCAGCCACTCG
Organism: Micromonospora sp. NPDC005806; assembly: GCF_042871425.1. Taxonomy (NCBI): domain Bacteria; kingdom Bacillati; phylum Actinomycetota; class Actinomycetes; order Micromonosporales; family Micromonosporaceae; genus Micromonospora; species Micromonospora sp. NPDC005806. Next base: position 111,371 of record NZ_JBIAIL010000021.1, read on the forward strand.
ACGTGGTGCGGGTCGACCGAGTTCTCCATGATCTGGAGCCAGTTGCACGGCAGTGTCGCCACGCCCACGTCACGGATCCCGTCGAGGACGTAGACATCGAACCGCGGCAACTCGGGCACCGGCGCGGGACCGACGTACACCCAGACCATGCCGCCCATCGTCTGCGCGACGCCGGCCTTGGCCTTGATCTTGTCCCGGAACGTGGTGTTGTCGTTCTCCGCGGGCTGCTCCACGCACTGCCCACTGAAGTCGTACTTCCAGCCGTGGTAGCCGCAGCGGATGCCGTCCTCGTGCACCACGCCGTAGGTCAGCGATGCACGCCGGTGCGGACAGGCCTCGCCGATGATCCCGTACCTTCCGGACGGGGTCTTGTAGAGCGTCCAGTTCTCGCCCAGCAGCCGCACCGTCTTACTGGGCTTGGTGTCGAAGTCCTGCTCGAACGCGATCGGGTACCAGTAGCGGCGCAGCAGCTCGCCCATCCGGGTGCCGGGACCGACCCGGGTCAGCTCTTCGTTCTGCTCGACAGTCAGCATGAATGTTCTCCTTCGCGCCTGGTGGTCTCAGGTGGTCTGGGTGGACTGGGGAGAGCGCAGGTGCGCCCTCACTCCAGGACCGTGACCTTCCCGGTGTTGCCGTCGACCCGGATCAGCTGTCCGGTCCTGATGTTCTTGGTCCCGAACGCGGTGCCGGTCACGGCGGGCAAGCCGTACTCGCGGCAGACGATGGCGGCGTGGCTCATCATGCCGCCCACGTCGGTCACGGTCGCCTTGATCTTCCCGAAGATCGGTGCCCAAGACGGTGCCGTCAAGGGGGCCACCAAGATCTCGCCGTCCTCGATCTCGCTGATCTGGTCGGCGGAGAAGATCACCCGGGCCGGACCCTCGACGAGGCCCGGAGATGCGGCGAAGCCGATGAGCTCGCCGTCGGCACCACCCTCGCCCGAGCTGAGCCAGGCCGAGACAGAGTCCGACGTGATGCCCCAGAGCATGACCGTGAAGGGCTCAGTGACCACCTCCGGCGGGATGCCGAGCGCAGGCGGCGCCGGCCACTGCTTGAGCGCCTCGTGGATGCCGCGGCGGCGTTCGATCTCCGCCGGCCAGTAACCCGGTCCACGCGACGGCGCTCCGACGGCCCAGCCCGCGTAGAGGTCCCACAGCACGTCGGACAGCTCAGCGCGCTTGAACATGAAGACGTCGTCGGTGTTCACGATGAAACCGGCCGCCTTGAGCACCTTGCCGACGTCGCGCATCTTGCGCCACAGCACCGAGTGTGCCCAGTGCTCGACGTAGAAGTTGTGGTTCTCGACGTACGGGAAGACGGTCCGGGAGAGCCCGAGCTTGGCGTCGAACGCCTCCCGGTCCTCGTCGGAGTCGAGCAGGTCGCGGTACTCGGCGACGATCCGGTCACGCTCGGCGTGCAGGGCCGCGATCGGGCGGTCAAGGTCCACGCCGTCCCTGATCTTGGTGATGTAGTCGGCGATGTAGCCGACCGGCACCTCGACGTTCTCGATCCAGATCTTGTCGGAGTGGTAGAAGCCCGAGCCGGTCGAGAAGTTGAACCACGGCTCGGCGGCCTTCTCCCACTCGGCGATCCAGGCCCGGCCCGCCTCGTCGGAGCCCAGCTTCTGCCAGGTCGTCGCCACGTCGCCCGCGTCGAAGCGGTCGTCGATGCCTGAGCTGACCGCCAGCCGCGCGAGCTTTTTGAGCTCGTCGTCGGGCCGGAACAGGTCGACATCGACACCGGCGACCATCTTGGCGATGGCCAGGTCGGAGATCGAGGGGAAGGCGGCCTTGCAGAAACCGAAGAAGTCCAGGTACGCGGCGTAGCCGAGGTTGAGGAACTCGAAGTGGTACTGCCACAGGGTGAGGGCGAGGTCGAGGAGGCGGTGGTACGACGCGAGCAGGTCGTTGCCCGATCCCTTGCCGACACCGGACGTGATGACCTCGAGGTCCTCGATCTGTGGCAATGGCTCCAGGCGGAGCTCGCTCATCTCCTTGACAAGCTCACGGATCTTGACCAACCAGTCGTCGTACAGCCGGTTCCAGTTGCCGAAGTAGAAGCCTGCCCGCTCCATGAACAGCGGCACGCGGCTCTCGATGTCCTCGGGCGGCGCCGGTACCGGGCTGAGGTACACGTAGCCGTTGAGGATGCGGAAGTCGACGCCGTACGCCGGCGGGATGATGTAGTGCCGCGTGTTGTACTGCGACAGGGAAGCGAGCGCGAACTCCAGGAACGTCGTGTCCCAGGGCGTCAGCGCCTCGGGCCAGTGCACCCCGTCGTGGAACCAGAAGGCGCCCTCCTCGTATTCACGTCGTTCTTCGCAGAAGAGCGACGAGTAGGTATAGAGCTCCTGCCAGCCCTCCGCCCCCTCGGGCGTTTGGATCTCGAACGGGCTGGGGAAACGATCGGCCATGATGGCCTCCTCAGGTCAGGCAAAGCGGGTGGTGGAATGGTGGATCTCTGCCGCCCGCACCTGTGGCTGGCGGGGTCCCGATCCCGAGTCAGGCCGGCAGGGTCCGCTTTCTCGCGTACAAGGGATTGACCAGGGTGTCGACGATGGACGCCATGGCATCGGTCTTCGCTCCGACGCGGTGGTGCTTCTTGCTCCACACCGTCTCGGGACGGGCCTGCAGCAGTACCGCGTCCTCGCCCGCAGGGAGGTCGTCGTCCACGGCCCATTCGATGTCCTGGGGACAGCCGTAGTGCTTCTCCGCAGCTCGGGCGAGCTTGGCGATGGCGACGATTTCATCGTCCGTGAGCGACGGCACGTTGACCTGGTCGTCCGGCAGCTGCACCCGGCTGACCCGCGGACACTGGGAACCTTCAACCTCGGTCAGCAGGTGCGCGTGCGTTTTGGGGCTGATGGTGCGGCGGTTGATCGACCACATCACCTTGTCGACCAGGAAGTTGTCGGGGGTGACGTCACCCGAGACGACACCTTCGCCGAAGCCCCAGGCCGCGTCGATGCAGATGCCGGAACGGTCACCGTTGGTCGGATCCAAGGTGAAGGCGACGCCTGCAGCCCGTGGTCGGACCATCTTCTGCACGGCGACGGCCATGTCCACCCGGTCGTGCTCGTAGCCCATCTCGTTGCGGTAGGTGATCGCCCGTTCGGTGAACAGGCTCGCCCAGCACTCACGGACCTTCGCGAGCACGTCGTCGATGCCGCACACCCAGAGGTAGGTGTCGTGTTCACCCGCGAACGAGGCGTCCGGAGAGTCCTCGACCGTTGCCGAGGACCGTACGGCGACCGGCACATCCTGGATGCCGCAGAGGGCGCAGAGGTCGGCGTACATCTGCCGGAGGCGGTTCTCGTGCTCCTCGGGCAGCCTCCAGCTGCGCACCAGCTCGCGGGCCCGGCTCGCCGCACTCGCCAGCGCGGTCTGGTCGTCGGTGTCGACGTTGGTGATGAGGTCCTTGATCCGGGGCATCAGGCCCGAGCCCTGCTTGGCATCGGCGAAGACGTCGATGGTGACCGCGAAACCCGGCGGGACCGGGAGGCCGGCCTGGCTCATCGTGGCGAGCGAGGCGCACTTGCCGCCCACGAGTGGGTGCTGCTCGGTCACGAGGCATTCGAAGGGGATGGCGGTGAGACGGTCGGGCATGGACGTCACTCCTGGAAGCGGGAGTCGGAGTTGGGAGGCAGGGCACCGAGGTCGGGGATGACGACCTCCTGGACCCGGTTCCGGTAGAGGACGAGGGCGGTGGTGCCGCCGGCCACGAGCCGCACGCGAACGAACTCGGTGTTGAACGGCTCGCCGGGGTCGTAGCCCATCGCCAGAGTGGCGAAGGCGCGGATCGGGCCCGAGTGCGTGGCGACGAGGACAGTCCGGGCGGAGGTCTGGGCGTGGACGGTGAGGATGCCGCGCCAGAACCGGCGTACGCACGACACCGGTGGCTCGAAGTACATCATCGGCATCGTGAGCCAGTGAGTGATCGGGTCACCGCCGCCCTGCTGGATGCCCCAGAAGCGGTCGATGTCGACCAGCCACCCGGGCCGCTCGCCGAGTCCGACCCGCTCGTACTTCTCCATCTCCCGGTGGTAGATCCGGAAGGCGCTGGTGACGTCGCGGGGGCCCTCCGGCGTCGCGACCTCGAAGTTGCGGAAGTTCCGGTCGTCGCGGAGCTGCCCGATGCTGGGGTTGCCCCGGCCGTACAGTTCGATGTTGTCGAGCAGGCCGCGGCGCAGATGCTCGCCGGTCTGGCGCGCGCGGTTCGTCGGCGCACACAGCATCTCGACCGTCATGCCGTCGGTGACCCGCCGGGCGATCTCCTGGCCGCGCCGGTGTGCCTGCCAGGAGCCCAACGGTGTAAGGCCCGACTCCGAGGAGTAACCCTGGGTCTCTCCGTGCCGGACCAGGTAGATGTCGCAGTCGATCGTGGCGAGCTGGTCACGACGCTCCGGCAGGATCTCCTTGGTGCGGGTCACCTCGGCCCAGGCGCGCGACGAGCCGATCACGTTGCCGTCGTACATCACCGGGTCGCTGCGGTGGTCCCGACCGCGGAACTGGCGCAGGTAGAGCGGGATGGATTCGTCCTGCTCGTCTGGCACCGCCGCCGGCACCGAGCGTCGCGCCCGGTGGCGGGTCAGGTAAGCCGGCGCGTCGGGGCGCTCGGTGCGTGGCAGCGCCGACGAACTGCTCTGGTCCTCGATGGTCATCTCCAGGCCTGTCAGCTGTGCACCGTGAGGAACTGCTGATTGACGACGCCGTCGTAGTAGAACATCGCTCTGCCCATCTCAGCCTCGGTCCAGGTGATCGGCTCGGCCCCGGGGTCGACCCAGTAGCCGCCGGTGAACATCTCGTTGCGGTTGCCCACCGGATCGAAGAAGTAGAGGCACTGGCCGCGGGTGGCGCCGTGTCGGGTGGGGTTGGTCTCGACGTGGACACCGTGGTAGACGCACACGTCGGCGGCACCCCGCAGGTCGTTCCAGGCGTCGACCCAGTAGGCGAAGTGGTGCAACCCGTGGTTCGGGCCGGTGATGAACGCGATATCGTGCGAGCGGTGGGACACCTCGAGCCAGCTCGCGATCTGGAACCCGTCGTCCCCGAGGACCTGCTCGGTGAGCCGGAAGTCGAGATGCTCGCTGAGGAAGCGGGTGTTGGTGTCGACCTCCTCGGCGGTCAGGAAGATGTGGTCGACCCGCGGCGGCGCGATGCCGACCAGGCCCATCGGCCGCGGCGGCGGGTTGGTCTGCGGGAGCAGGTTGCCGACCTGCTGCATGCCGTAGACCAGCTCCATCTCGTGGCCGCTGGGCAGCGTGAAGCGGATCGACGTCCCGTGGCCCGGCGCCCACTCGTCCACGGCGTAGCGGCGTACAGCGACGCCGGCGGCCTCGAGACGCGCCTGATAGTGGTCGAGGTCCTCGGCGTCGGTGACCTTGAACCCGAAGTGGTTCAGGCCGTGGGTGGGCTCCAGGGTCAGGATGACGCTGTGGTGCTGGTGCTCGTCCCAGCACTTCAGGAAGACCCGGGAGGAGTCCCTTCCGGTTTCGATCATGCCGATGACCTCGGAGTAGTAGGCAGTGGCCAGCTCGAGATCGGGGACACGGATCTCGACGTGGGAAAGTCGCAGAATTGTCATCAGGTGTGCACTCTCATGAAGCGGTCGTTGAGCTCGCCCTCGTAGTAGAAGACGGCGCGGCCGATGTTGTCCTCGGTCCAGGTCAGGGTCGGGAAGTCGGGATCGGGGCGATAGCCGCCGGTGAAGACCTCGTTGCGCGTCCCCAGCGGGTCGAAGAAGTAGATGGTCGAGCCACGGGTGATGCCGTGCCGGGTCGGACCAACGTCGAGCTGGATGCCGTTGTAGGCGAGGATGTCCGCCGCATCGCGCACGTCGTCCCAGTCGTCGAGCCAGAACGCGAAGTGGTGGAGGCCGCCGTTGGCGCCCTGGACGATCGCGAGGTCGTGGGGCGAGTGCGACCGCTCCAGCCAGGTGCCCAACTGGTGTCCGTTCCCATCGAGGAGCTGCTCCGTGATCCGGAAGCCAAGCACGTCCATGAAGAACCGCGTCGACTCTCCGACCTCCTCGGCGGTGATGAGCATGTGGTCCATCCGTGGCGGCGCGATCCGGTCTCGCGCGAACTGGCCGTCGTCGCCCAACGAAGGATCGGGCTGGTGCCGGGGCCGCGACGTGCCGACCTTCTCGACGTCGGCCACGAGCTCCATGAGCTGCCCGCTCGGAGTGGAGAAGCGGATCGACTCTCCCTGGCCCACGGCCTCGCCCTTGCTGATCCGCTCGACAGGGAACCCGTACCGGGAGACCTTGTTCTCCAGGTCGGCGAGGTCGTCCTCGTGGTGGACCTTGAACGACATCAGGTCCATCCCCATCCGAGGCGCGTAGCGCAGCCGCAGCGAGTGGTGGTCCTCCTCGTCCCAGCACTTGAGGTAGACCGAGTCCTCGGTGAGCGCGCTGATCTCCATTCCCATGACGCCGCTGTAGTAGGCCGCGGCCAGGTCGAGGTCGGTGACGGTCACATCGACGTGACCGAGGCGCAGGATGCCGCGCGGAGGGCCGGCCACCGTGCTGGGCCGCGCCTGGCGTGTGTCGGAGGGGTCGAACCTTGCTCCGTCGGGCGGGGCGTCGGGCGCGAACACACGCCGCGTGCCCGCCGGCGTGCCCTCGACCAGATCGCGGTGACCAGTGATGCTGTTCACATCCTCCATGTCGGAGAACGTACGCACTGGTCTCTGATCGCGGCTCCGCTGTTCCGCTATGCGGAACGGAAGATGGTCGATCGGGCCAGACACGTCATTCTTGCGGGGTGAGTGATGAACCGCCCCCCGCCCGACCTGAGGCGATGCGCGACCTCGTCAGGGAGTACGTCTGCGCCCTGCACACGACGTACCTTGACCATGTCGGTCACCTGCCGCCGGCCGAGCGTGGAGCACTGCCCCTGGTCGCTGCCGGCGAGGTGACCGTGGTCGCGGCGGCCGCCCAACGGCTGCACCTCGTCGCCACCACCGATCCGCTGCCCGCGCCGAAGGGTCCGGAGGTGGAGTTCACCGACGAACGCCACGGCATCTCCTGGACGGTGCGGTTCTACGACCCGTCGGTCCTGCCCCAGCTGGGCCTCCTCGCCGAGGACGCCCCCGAGGACGTACGACGCATCCTCGGGATCACCAACGTCGTCTACCACCTCACCGTTGCCGTCGGCGGCGGCCTGAGCGGGCACCACGCCCAGCACTCGGGCGTCGCCCTCGCCAACCAGCACGCCAAGACCATCCGCGACCTCGACCGGATCCGGAGCGCGCTGCCCCGCCAGCAGCGCACCGTCGACGAGCTCGGCGTGTGCGCACGCCTCGGCCTCGACCGCGCCGCCGCCCTCCTCGCCGCCGACCTCACCTCCGGGCGGGTCGCCCCCGAGGTAGGAGCGCCAGCCGCCGCCTGCCTCGCAGCAGTCCTGGACGACGTCACCCGATGAGCACGGGAACCTCACCAGGCGCCAAGCGGCTCTCGAGCGTGACCGCGGCCGCGCGGATCCTCCGGGAGTTCGGCAAGCACAGCACCCAGCTCGGCGTGACCCAGCTGGCCGGCCGCATCGGCGTGGGCAAGAGCACCGCCCACCGGATCATCTGGACCCTCGTTGAAGAAGGTCTACTCGAGAAGGTCGAGGAGACCGGGCTCTTCCGGCTGACGACGACGATGCGCTCGCTCGGGGCCAGCGCCGAGACCGCCCAGCGCCTGCACGAAGCGGCGACGATCCCGCTCGACCAGCTGCGCACCAAGACGGCCGGCACCCTGCACATCGCCATCCTCGACGGCATCGATGTGCTGTACGTCGAGCGGAGGGAGGGGCCGGGCGCCATCCCGGTCTTCCGGGCGGTCGGCAGCCGCAACGCGGCGCACGTGACGTCCAGCGGCAAGGTGCTCCTGGCCTTCCTCCCGGCCGACCACCAGAAGCGCCTCGTGCAAAGCATACGCCTGACGCCCAGGACTCCCCGCACGATCACCTCCAAGTCGGCGTTCCTTGCCGAACTGGCCCAAGTCCGGCGCCAGGGATACGGCGAGAACCGCGGGGAGTCCCAGCCCGGCATGTGCTCGATCGCGGCGCCGATCCGCGACCCCCTCGGCCGGGTGGTCGCCTCGGTCTCCGTGGCGGAGTACGTCGAGGACGTGGAGGCCGGGCTGCGACACCTCATCCGCCCCATCGTGGAGACCGCCATGCGCATCTCCGCAGCACTGGGATGGCACGAGTGAGCGGAACATGGGAACGCGTCTGTCGCGTCGAAGAGGTCGTGCCCGACCAGCCGGTCGGGAAGGTCATCGGCGACTCCGGCCAGGACCGGGACCGGGTCTGCGTGGTGGCCACGGGCGACGGGGAATTCGTCGCCCTGCTCGACCGCTGCCCGCACCGCGACATCGCGCTCTCACGCGGGATCGTGAAGGATGGGAAGCTTGTCTGTCCCGGGCACTTCTGGCGCTTCGACCTCACCACGGGAGAGCGCACCGATCTGCCCGACCACGGCGCGACGGTCTATCCCACCCGAGTCGTCGACGGCTGGGTCGAGGCGCTGCTGCCGCCGCTCAAGCCCTACCGGTCGATGCGGGCATGGTTGCTCGCCCAGGCCCGAGAAGGGAAGCCCACCATGCAGGAGACTGCTCCTACTAGCCCGGAGATCGGCGAAGCCGTCGACGTCAACGGAATCCGCACCAACTACCACGACATCGGCTCCGGAGACCCCATCGTCCTCATCCACGGGTCCGGTCCCGGTGTCAGCGCGTGGGCCAACTGGCGACTCACGCTGCCGTCCCTGTCCGAGCGTTTCCGCGTCCTCGCCCCGGACATGCTGGGCTTCGGCTACACCCATCGTCCGGAGGGCGTGCGCTACGACCTCGCGACCTGGACCGACCATCTGGTCGGCTTCCTGGACGCTCTCAGCCTCAAGCGGGTGTCGGTGGTGGGCAACAGCTTCGGCGGCGCGCTCGCCCTCAGCCTCGCCACGAGCTCTCCGCGGCGGGTCGACAGGCTCGTGCTCATGGGGGGCATCGGCGTGCCGTTCGAGCTGACCCCGGAGTTGGACGCCGTCTGGGGCTTCGAGCCGTCCCTACCCAACATGCGTGCGCTCCTTGATGTCTTCGCGCATGACCGGTCACTCGTGGACGACGACCTCGCCCGGCTCCGTCTCGAGGCCGCCACCCGTCCGGGAGCACAGGAGGCCTACCGCGCCATGTTCCCGGCTCCGCGACAGGCCGCCGTCAATGCCCTGACGCTCGATGAAGGGCTGATCCGCGCGATCGAGCAACCCACCCTCGTCGTGCACGGACGCGACGACCGGGTCATCCCCCTGCGCAACTCCCTGCGCTTGCATGAGCTGATCAGCAAGTCTCAGCTCCACGTCTTCGGCCGGTGCGGGCACTGGGTACAGATCGAGCACGCCCACGAGTTCAACCGACTGGTCGCCGAATTCCTCGACCCGCGTGATGGCCGGTGACCTCCACCGCCCCGGCTTCCAATCGACGTGGGATGTGCAGCATCCTCATCAGATGCGTCGCCACCAATGCGATCACCACTCCGGCGAGAACCACGAAGTCGCGCACCACCAGGGTGGCGGCGACCATGCCCAGGCCGAATGCCCGGCCTCAAGCCAGTGCTCGCTGAAGTTCTCGAACGGCCGAGAAGGTTCGATCTTCGGCGACGAGATCGGGGTGTACGCGCTGACGGTGATCGAGCACGCCAGCCCTCGGATCCGGATCCTGGGTGATACCGCCTACCCGACCGCCGCACGAGTGACGCGGGCCAGCCGGAACCTTCGTGATGGACCTCGAGGATGCCGGTTGCCGTGACCGGGACGGACTCGCATCCCTTTTGCCCAAAAACCGTCCGCCGTTAAGAGGTCCAGCGACGACCACAACGACGCCGATGCAGTACGCCTACCAGGCGATTCACAGCGGAGCCAACCAAGATCGGCTCGCTAAACCACCCGAGTTAAGGGTTCCAGCAGCGCCGGCCACGCCACCACATCGAGCTAGAACAATAAGCTGAGGGTTTCCGCAAGTCGCTGACCTGCGGAAACCCTCACACTGTCGGGACGGCCGGATTTGAACCGACGACCCCTTGTTACCGACTGCAGCCGCCCCGAGCTTGTCATTGCTTGCTTCAAGTGGTCTTTGACCTGCACAGACAGGGCGGGGCGTTGGTCTCTTCTTGTCACTGGTTGTGGACGTCAGGACAGGGTTTTCGGGGGGTAAACGGGGGGCACCGTCGGAACCCGCCCACGCCTGAACAGCACTCCCACCACCAGGGAGTTGCACGCGCACCGAAGGACGCACCGGCTCATCGCATCACTAGCAGTCGAGCCGTGGGGGTTCGTGTCGGAGGGGGGAATTGAGCAGTCACGCGTAGCATCCGTTATACAGCCGAGTGTTCCTGCCCGATGCTGGTCTGGCCTGAGTCGGAGGATGCTGCGGAGGAGCCGCTCCCTGCGGAGCAGCCGGCGAGGACGAGGGCGAGAGCCGCGGCGACGCCGACAGCGCTGAGCTTCTTCATGGTTGTCCCTGCTTGGTTTGTGCGGTGGAGGCGACTGCCGTGGTGAAGGCCGTCATCAGCGTGGCGAGTTGCTCAGGGTCGGCGTCGGGGTCTTCGGGGTGCCACTGGACGCCGAGCACCCAGCCTTCGGTGCCCTCGATGGCCTCGATGGCCCCGTCGGACGCGGTCGCGGAGGCCCGAAGGCCGGCGCCGACGGCATCGACGGCTTGGTGGTGGCCGGAGCGGATGTCAAGCTGCGCGCGTCCGTAGATGCCGGCCAGCAGCGTGCCGGGGATGATCTCGATGGCGTGGGTGGTCATCGTTGAGTTATCGGATTCGATGTTGTGCATCGTTCCGGGGCCTAGATCCTGTATCAGTGACCCGCCGGCGGCGACGTTGAGTGCTTGCATGCCGCGGCAGATGCCGAGGAGCGGTAGACGGGCGTCGAGCGCGGCGCGGGCCAACCCGAGTTCGAAGGCGTCGGCGGTGGCGTCGATGCCATACAGGTTCTTCACCTGGCGCTGCTGCCCATAGGTGGCGGGATCCAGGTCAGCGCCACCGAGGATGAGCACGCCGTCCGCGTCGCGCACCAGCTCCGCCGGATCGTCGACGGGGCGGGCGGCGTCGACCAGCACGACCTCTGCCCCGGCCGCTTCTGCCGCTGCTGCCGCATTCTTCGCCAGGGTGTGGAGGAACTGCCGGAGCCAGTCGGAGCTCTGCTCCGCATCCATCGAGTAGGACGTGACCAGCCGCCCCCGACACCTTGCGGCGCTTGCAGAAGAGGGCTCAGATTGAGGCATCATTCTCCTTCGGCTCACGGCCTCACGGCCTCACGGCCTGGGAGCCGGAACCTATAACATGGTGCAAGAAGCTCTGGACATGGTCCTTGCCCCGGTCACCGGCCGCGGCACCGCTGAGGTGATCGTCCGCCGCCTGACGGAGGACATCGCGTCAGGCGCGCTGCAGCCCGGCGACTGCCTGCCACGGGAAGAAGAGCTCGCGCGCATCTTCGGCGTGGCACCGATGACCCTCCGCCAGGCGCTGTCCGCGCTCCGGAAGCTGGAGTACGTGGAGACCCTGTGCCGTTCGAGAACTCGGTTTCGGCTACGCGGCCTGCTCATACTCGATCAACCCGTGCAGCACCTTCCTGTGCCGTACCCGTACGGTGCCCAGATCGGCGACCGGCGCCGGAAGCGCCTCTCGGTCAGGTGGGCGTTGCCCGCGGCCCTGATGCGGCCGGTGTTGGTTATAGCGCCAGGTACTCGCCCAGCACGGCCAGCAGATGCCGGATGTTGTAGATCAGGATCCGGTCCAGACACTCCCGCCGTACCGTGCGCACCCTGCGCCGTGGTGCCGCTGACCCGCCACGACCTGCTCGATGTGGGGTTCAAACGGGCCCGCCAGCACCGCGAGGCCCACGTCACCAGCCTGGTGCTGGACCTGCAGCGGGAAGTCCCCAAATTCGCGCGTTCGCGCTGCGCCGCTGGCACGAAGCGGAGCAGGCCGTCGCCGAGCGGGCCGAAGACTCGTCCGTGCGGGCGGCCGAGGTCACCGCGTTCTGGGACTGGGCGTTGCTGGAGCTGCTGCTGGGCAGCGGCCTGCGAGTGGAGGAGGCGTGCGAGCTGACCACGCTCGACATTCTCAAGCGGCAGCTTGGCGACGGACGCGTCTACTACCTACTGCACGTCAAGCCGTCGAAGTTCGACCGGGCGCGTGTTATCCCGATCGGCGACCAGCTCGGCCCGTCATCGCCGAGATCATCCGCCACGTGCGGGCCTTCTACGGCACCGCCGCGGTGCCGCCGTGCGACCGACGCGACATCCACGAGAAGACGCCACTGCCCCGGGCATGAGTGTGACGGTGGGTGCTCGAGCGGGTTGCGAGGGCTTGCCTGCCTGGAGTGCAATGGCGGTTACCCCGATGAAACTATAGGGAGCGCGATGTCAATCGATGTAGCTGCATTGGCACAGGCCGGAGCACAGGTGATCGTGACCGCAATGGCTACGGAGACATGGACGCAGGTTCGCGCCCGGATCGGCCGTCTGTTCGGGCGCGGCGACGAGCAGCTGCAGCAGCAAGCGCTGGATGACCTTGATGAGACGCGTGCCGCGCTCAAGGCGGCGGCCGGTGACGAGGATGCCCGGGATTCGCAGGTGGAGTTGCGTGCGCTGCTCAAGGCCCGGCTTCGCGCCGATCCGGAATTGGCGGCTCAGTTCGCCGTTTTGGTGGAGGAAGTCGCTGCCGAGGTCGCAGCGGCGCCTCAGGTCTCGACAGTGACGCAGCGGGCTCGGGCGGATCATGGCGGCATGGTGATCCAGGCCGGCAGGGATGCCAACACCGGGCGGCTGCCGCCCGCTGGCTGGTCGGGCCGGCGGTGACCGTCCCCGACCCTCGCGATCCATCCGTGGACCAGCGCGGGTGGGCGGATCACGGGGGTGTAGTCAGCCAGGCTGGCCGCGATGCCTACTACATTGATCAGCGCGGTGTTCAACGGTCGTTCCTCGCGCCGCTGCGACCGGCTGCCGAACGTGCCGAGTTTGAGCCGACCATCCGGGGTCGCGACGATCTGCTGGCCATGCTGGCTGGGCTGCTGACCGGGGACGTGATCGGTGCACGGGTCCGGGTGCTGCACGGCCTGGGCGGGTGCGGCAAGACCACTGTGGCCCGTGAGCTGGCCCGCAGGGCACTCGAGGCCGGAATACCGGCGTGGTGGATCGCGACAACCAGCGCAGAATCCGTGGCCCTAGGAATGCAGGCGGTGGCGGTGGCGCTGGGTGCGGACCCCGACCGGTTGCGGATGGGGAGCGTGCCGGAAGTTGTCTGGGAGCAGCTTGCCGCCCAGATAGGCCCGTGGCTGCTCATCTTCGACAACGCCGACGACCCGCACCGCGTCCTGTGCCCAGCAGGCGGGTCGGTGACGGCCGGCAACGGGTGGCTGCGGCCAATTGGCAACGCCGGTCTAACCGTCGTGACCAGCCGAGACGGCAGCTCGGATACCTGGGGTGGCCACCGCTTGAGCTGGCTGGAAACGCACCCGGTCGTTCCGCTAGACGTGATCGAGGGCGGCGCCGTGCTGAGCGAACTTGCCGGACCATCTGCCGGCGCACCGTCGGACGCGCAGAGCCTGTCCACGCGTCTTGGTGGGCTACCGTTGGCGTTGCGAATCGCCGGGTCGTACCTGGCCGAAACGGCGCGGATCCCGGCGCGATTCGCTGATCCGGGCACTGTCCGTACCTTCGCTGACTATCACCAGGCTCTCGACAAAGGCGGCTCCCTGCAACTGTTCCCTTATGGTGGCGGCGAAATCACCGACGATCGGGCGCGCGAGCTGATAGGGCACACGTGGGAGCTATCCCTCGACCATCTCGCCGCACGAGGGCTACCCGACGCTCGGCCGCTGCTGCGCCTGCTGTCGTGCTTTGCCGACGCGCCGATCCCATACGACTTGCTACTGCGCCCGGAAATCCTGGCCGAGCACGCGCACTGGCGCGCTATCACCGGAGGCCGGGTGTGGCGGCTACTACAGGCCTTGGCGGGGTTAGGGTTGCTCGACCTCCGGGAGCCGGACGACCTGAACGTCGACCATCCCGGCAACCACCTTGCGCTGCTCCATCCGCTGGTGCGGGATTCCAATGCTAGGCATCCGGACGTGGCCGGCGACGCGGCCGGATTTCCTGCGCTGGCGGTGCGGCTGATGGCAACCGCGACCGACGACATCGGGCCACCAGAGGACCCGGCGAGGTGGCTGGCGTGGCAGAACCTGACCCCGCACGCGGCTCACCTGCTGCGCCAGACGTCGGCAGCCGCGGAACGGACGTCCGAACAGACCACCGCGCAGGTCTGCCGAGCGGCCATGCTGGCTGGGCGTTACCTGCATAACCGGGGTCTGTACGGGCCGGCCAAGGTTGAATACGGGGCGGTGCTCGATGTCGCGCGGCGCCTCCTCGGCGAGGAACACCCCGAGACGCTGCGCTGCCGACACAACCACGCCATCCTCCTGCAGGACCGAGGGGAGCCCGGTATCGCAGAGGCCGAGTTCCGGGCCGTGCTCGCGATCCGGCGACGCTTGCTCGGCGACGAGCACGCCGACACCCTGGACACTCGGCGCAACCTCGCCGCAGTCCTGCACCAGCAGGGCGACCTGAGGGCTGCCGAGGCCGAATTCCGGGCCGTGCTCCCCGCACAGCGGCGGGTGCTGGGCGAGGACCACAACGACCCACTGATCACCCAGCACGTCCTGGCCATTCTGTTGCGCGACCGGGGCGAGCTGGATGAGGCAGAGGCCGAGTTTCGGGCAGTACTTGCCATCTCCCGACGCGTGTTCGGCGAGGAACACCCCAACACGCTGCTTCCCAGAAACAGCCTCGCCGTGCTGCTGCGCGACCGGGGCGAGCTGGATGAGGCAGAGGCCGAGTTTCGGGCAGTACTTGCCATCTCTCGGCAGGTACTCGGCGAGGAACATCGCATCAGCCTGATCATCCGGCATAGCCTTGCCGTGCTGTTGCAGCAGCGGGGTGACCTGGATAAAGCAGAGGCCGAGTTTCGGGCGGTACTCGCGATCTCTCAACGCGTGCTTGGCGAGGAGCACCCCGACACCGTTGCCGCCCAGCACGCCATCGCTGTCCTGACGCAAATCCAGGGCCAGCTCGGCTCCATGTAACCGCGATAGGCGAGAGCGACCCATCGCAGCCACAAGAAATCTCACCAAGAACGGCAGGGCGTCGACTAGCCTCGGTCTTTCGCTAACTGTTGATCAAGGCTGTTGAGGCGGCTGGTTGATCTTTTGGGTGGTTGTTCGGGTCGTGGGCGTGCCGGTGGC